>JBGPFS010000138.1:0-6801 GCA_041483455.1 Candidatus Limnocylindria bacterium
AGGTAGTGCTCCTCGATGAGATCGAGAAGGCCCACCCCGACGTCTTCAACGTCCTGCTCCAGATCCTCGACGACGGCCGGCTGACCGACGGCCAGGGGCGAACGGTCGACTTCAAGAACACGGTCGTGATCATGACCAGCAATGTCGGCTCGGCGGCCATCGCCGCCGTCGCCGGCCGGGGCGAGGGCGGCTACGAGGCGATGAAGGCGAGCCTGACCGAAGCGCTCCACCTCCAGTTCCGGCCCGAGTTCCTCAACCGGATCGACGAGGTGATCGTCTTCCACTCGCTGACCGACCCGGAGCTGGCCGCGATCGCCGACCTCCTGCTGGCCGATCTCCAGCGGCGCCTGGCCGACCAGGAGCTCAGCCTGGAGCTCACGCCGGCCGCCCGGGCGCTCATCGTCCGCGAGGGCCGCGATCAGGCCTTCGGGGCCCGGCCGCTCAAGCGGACGATCCAGAGGACGGTCGAGAACCCGCTCGCGCGGGCGCTCCTGGCGGGTCGCTTCAAGCCGGGCGAGCGGATCGTGGCGGACGCCGACCTCGTGTCCGGGACGATCCTCTTCTCGACGGCGAACGAGTCGATCGCGGTCGAGGCCGACGAGCGCCGGGACGCGCGCGCCGTGCCGGCGGGGGCGGGCGCGCGAGGGCGGCGGCGGGCGAGCCGCTTCGACGTGCCCGACATCGAGCCCGATCGGACCGACCGCGCCGATGGGCCGGACGACGGACCGGGCGGCGGCTCCGGCCGCCCGAACTGAGCCGGGGCGCCCGACCGATGCGCCATGCGGACGCGGTCGCCCGGCTCGCCACGATCCCCGCCCGGCTGCCCTCGGGCCCGGACAGCCTGATGCCCGTCTTCGCCGACGGTCGAGCGCGGTCGAGTGCGGCCCTGGGCGATCCCGCCGAGGACCGGGCCGCCGCTGTCCTCGTCCTGGTGACACCCGATCGGCACGGCGAGGCGGTCGTCATCCTGACCGAGCGGCCCGACTACGACGGTCATCACGCCCGTGAGGTGAGCTTCCCGGGCGGCAAGGCCGAGCCGAACGATCCGCACCCCGAGGCGACCGCCCTGCGCGAGGCGAGCGAGGAGATCGGGCTCGATCCCGAGGCCGCCGGCGTCTGGATCGTCGGCCGCCTGGACGAGCTCCGGATCCCGGTCAGCCGATTCCGCCTGACGCCGGTCCTCGCCGTCGCCGCGCGCCGGCCGCTCCTCGCGCCGGATCCCATCGAGGTCGTCCGGATCCTCGAGGTCTCGCTCGACGCGTTCCTGCCCGACGCCCCGATCGAAGTCGTCGAGCAGACCGTCCGCGGCTGGCCGCTCCGCTACGGCGGCTACCGGGTCGACGACCTCCATGTCTGGGGCGCGACCGCGCGGATCCTCGGCCAGCTCGGGGCGCTCGTGGCGAGACCTCGAGCGAGGGGCTGACCGGCCGGCGCGCTGACCGGCCGGCTCCGGGAAGGTCCGCCGCCATTCTCGGCGGAGGGTTGACCGGCGCCTAGCGAGGCTCGCCCTGGGCCGGGTCATAGCGGGCCGCCCGACTTCCCTCGGCCAGCTCGCCCTCCCCCGGCGTCGCGGGGTCCCGGCCGGGCGGGAGCTCAAGGGCGCGACCCTCGAGGGTCGCGCCGGCGGACTCGGCGCCGGGCACGGACTCGACGACGATCGCCCGCATCTCCGAGAGCGAGGTGGAGGCGCCATGCGGCACGTCCGCCGGCCAGTGGACGGCCTCACCGGCGAAGACCCGGGCCGTCTCGTCGCCGACGGTCACGAACCCGCCGCCCTCGATGACGATGAACCAGGTCGAGTTGGGGTTCGTGTGGGGCTCGATGAGCGCGTTCCGCCCGAGGGCCAGTTCGGCGATCGAGCCGAGCGGACCGGCCTCGATGACGGCCCCCCTGACATTGTGGGTGCCGGGCGGCCCATCGGGGCGGCGGTGGCCGATCCCGAAGCGGCGGATCTCCATGACCGATCGACGACCCGTCGCTGCCGGTTCCGGGGCCACGCCGTCGCCGCGGGCGCCTAGCGGCGCTTCCGCGGCCGGCGCGAGCTCGCTGCGCGCGCCGTTCGGGTCGAGCGGGTCGCCTTCGGCCGGATCGTCGATTCGGGGTGGGCGTACTTGAGGCGACTGAAGTAGCGCTGCTTGGCCAGGCGCGTCTCATAGCTCGCGAGGATCGGCGGGAAGCGCACGAACCGGACCCAGGCGAAGACCGCGCAGCCGCCGATCACGGTCAGCAGGACGAACAGGAAGTCCCAGGCGAAGACGGCGAAGATCAGGACGAGGCTGAACGTGACGATCCCCGTCCACAGGAGCCATTCGTAGAGCTCGAGGTACGGCGGATGGCGGTGGAGCTGGCGGGTCCGGATGTTGTACAGGACGACGAGGGCCACGAGCAGGCTGAGCGCCGCGACCCAGGTCGGCCGGAAGAGGTCGTGGAAGTTGAACTGGTTGAACCCCTTGAAGAGGTACTCCCAGGGCGCCAGGGTCACCGGTCGCTCCTTCAGCAGCTCGCGGAATGGTCCGTCGTCCGGGCGGCAGCGGCCGCTCCGGACCTCGAGTATGCCATGCCGGGACGGTATACTCGGGGCCGATCGGCGGCACGGCGAACCGCGCCGGCGCCGGCCGGAGGACGACAGCGCGCATCGCGTCCGCGAACGAGGGAGGAGACCGGGTGCGAGCCCTGCTCTCGGTGGCGAACCGCGACGGGATCAGCGGGTTCGCCCGCGAGCTGCTCGGCCTCGGGATCGAGATCTACGCGACGGATGGGACGCGCGAGCACCTGGCGGCGGACGCGGTCGAGGTCGGCTCGGTGAGCGACCTGACGGCCGTCCCCCCGCTCGTGGGCGGGCAGGTCAAGACGTTCCACCCGGCGGTCTACGCCGGCATCCTCGCCCGGCGCGACGTGCCGGAGCAGCTTGACGAGCTGGCTGCCAATCGGATCGGCTTGATCGACCTGGTGGTCGTCAACGTGAAGCCGTTCGCGCCGCAGGTCGGGGCCTCGACCGTCGCGCTGAACGAGGCGATCGAGATGATCGACGTGGGTGGGGCGGCTCTCCTCGGCGCGGCCGCCCGCAACTACGCCGGTGTCGCGGCCATCTCGTCCCCCGGCCACTACGGTCGGGTGATCCGGGAGTTGAAGGAGCTCGGCTCCATCTCGGTCGAGCTCCGCCAGCAGCTCGCGACGGAGGCGTTCAGCGTCGTCGCCGCTTACCACGCCGAGATCGCCGCCTACCTCAACCAGGTGAGCGGGACGCAGTTCCCGAGCCGGCTGGCGATGGTCCTCGAGAAGGTCGAGGACCTCCGCTACGGCGAGAACCCCCACCAGCGGGCCGCCTTCTACCGCGAGACGACCCACCGGAACGGGACGCTCGCCGATGCCCGGCAGCTCCAGGGGTCGCTGCCGAGCTTCAACAACCTGCTCGACCTCGATGCCGCCTACCGGATGGCCCAGGACTTCACCGGGCCGACCGTCGCGATCGTCAAGCACACCGACCCGGTCGGCCTGGCCAGCAACGAGGAGCTCGTCGAGGCCTATCGCCACGCCCTCGAGACCGACGCCGTCGCGGCGTTCGGGGGGATCGTCGCGGTCAATCGCGAGCTCGACGGGGCCACCGCCCGCGAGATCGCCGCGAACTCGTACGAGGCGGTCGTCGCGCCGAGCTTCAGCGAGGCCGCCATCGGGATCCTCCGCGGCAAGACCGGCCTCGAGGTGCTCGCCGTCCCGCCCTCGCCGTCGGAAGGCCTGCGCGACTACGGGATCGCGAACCTCGATTTCAAGCGGGTCGCCGGTGGGCTTCTCGTCGAGAGCCAGGACGATCTCGGCACCGACCGCGGACAGCTCCAGGTCGTGACCCAGCGCCGGCCGACGCTCGAGGAGCTGACCGACCTCCTGTTCGCCTGGCGGACGGTCCGGCACGTCCGCTCGAACGCGATCGTCCTCGCTCGCAACGGAGCCACGGTCGGGATCGGTGCCGCCCAGGCGAGCCGCCAGGTGTCCGTCGAGATCGCCCTCCGGCGAGCCGGGGAGCGGTCCCGCCTGAGCGTCATGGCCAGCGATGCGTACTTCCCGTTCCCGGACGGGATCGCGCTGGCGGCGAACGCCGGGATCAGCGCGATCATCCAGCCGGGCGGCTCGATCCGGGACGAGATGGCGATCGAGGTCGCCGACCGGCATCACCTCGCGATGGTCTTCACCGGCCGCCGCCACTTTCGCCACTGAGCGTCGGAGGGGATCCCATGGAACAGCTGCTCGCCCTCGAGATGGTCAGGGTGACCGAGGCCGCCGCGATCGCCTCCGCCCGGTTCATGGGCAAGGGGGAAGGGATGGAGGCGGATCAGGCCGCCACCTCGGCGATGCGCCGGACGATGGACGAGATCGACATGACCGGCACGATCGTCATCGGCGAGGGCGAGCGGGACGAGGCGCCGATGCTGTACATCGGCGAGCGCGTCGGGCGGTCCGAGGACGGCGAAGGCCGGACGACGCCCGAGATCGACATCGCGGTCGACCCGCTGGAGGGCACGAACCTGGTCGCCCACGGCCAGGCGGGCGCGATCACGGTCCTCGCGGCGTCGGAGAAGGGCGGCCTTCTCCACGCCCCGGACACCTACCTCGAGAAGCTGTGCGTCGGGCCGGTCGTGGCCGGCAAAGTCGACATCACCAGGAGCCCGACCGAGAACGTCCACCGGATCGCCGAGGCGCTCGGCCGGCAGGTCGCCGACATCACGATCGTCATCCTCGAGCGACCCCGCCACGAGGCCCTGATCGCCGAGGTCCGGAAGGCCGGGGCGCGGATCAAGCTGATCAGCGACGGCGACCTCTCGGCCGCGATCAGCGTGGCGGTCTCGGGCACCGGAGTCCACGGGGTCATGGGCATCGGCGGCGCGCCGGAGGGCGTGATCACCGCAGCCGCGCTGCGCTGCCTGGGGGGCGAGATCCAGGCCCGCTTCCGGTTCCGCAACGACAGCGAGCGGGAGCGGACGCGCCGGATGGGCAACGACGACGACGAGGGTCGGGTCTACGGAACGACCGACCTGGCGTCGGGCGAGAACCTCGTCTTCGCGGCCACCGGAGTCACCAGCGGCGACCTGCTCCAGGGCGTCCGCTTCTTCGGCGGCGGCGCCCGGACCCACTCGCTCGTGATGTCCTACCGGGAGGCGCTCGTCCGGTTCGTCGACACGGTCCGGATGTTCGACCGCTCGAGGCCGCCGGCGGTCCGGCTCTAGTCCTCGAGCGAACGCCAGGCGCCGGTCGAAGCGTCCCAGCGGGCGATCGCTCGGACCGCGGTCGGTCCCTCGATGGCTTCGCGCCGACGACGCGCGCTCGCGACGCTCTCGCCCCAGCCGGGCGGAACGAGCCGCGGCACGAGGTCGGCCAGCGGAGCGAGCACGAACAGCCGCTCCTGGGCCTCCCGATGGGGCACGTCGAGGAGGCGGACGGCTCCCGACGGGTCGACCTTCGCGGCCACCGGGCGACCGGCCGGAGGGCACTCGACCGCCAGGCGAGCGCGACCGAAGACGAGGAGGTCGAGGTCGAGCTCGCGCGGCCCCCAGCGCTGCCCCTTCCGGCGACCGGAGGCGGCCTCGAGCCCCTTCAGCGTCAGCAGGAGCGCGAGCGCGCCGGTCTCAGGATCCGGGCCGGCTGGGACTTCGAGCGCGACCGCCGCATTCCGGAACTCCGGCTGGTCCGTCAGCCCGACCGGCTCGGTGGCATAGAGCCGGGAGACGCCGCGGACCCGGACCCCGGGCAGCGCCGCGATCGCGCTCACCGCCGCCGCCAGTGCGCCGGCCGGGTCGCCCACGTTCGCACCCAGGGCGATGTAGGCGCGGACGGTCCGCGGACGGCGGTGCCGGCTGGCCGGCTCCTCGCCACGGCCTCCCGCCCCAGATCGCCGCTCCGGTCGGACCGCCATCCGCTCGCGCCCTCCGTCGCTAGACTCGCCTCGATGCCCGTCGACGTCATCATCCTCCACCCGCTCCCGGGATCGGCCGCCGGACCGCTCGAGCGCGCGCTCGGCGCGGCCCGGGCCACACTGGCCGAGCGCCACCGACGTGGCTTCCTGGCCGCCGGCGCCGCCGAGGCGACGGTCGTCGCGGGCGGGCCGGATGGACGCCCGTTCGGGGCGCGATTGCGCGCGCTCGTCGCCGGCCGGCCGGTCGGTCGCGGCATCGTCTTGCTCGGCTCGGGTGCGATCCCCCTGGCGACGGCCGCGGATCGGCGCGCCCTCGTGACCGCGGCGGCCGGGGACGGCCTGGACGCGCTGGTCAATAACCGCTATTCGGCGGATGTCCTCGCCTTGAGCGCTGCCGCGGCCGGGCTCCTTGCCGACGTCCCGGCCGACCTGCCCGGCGACAACGCGCTTCCGCGCTGGCTCGACGAGGTGGCCGGGGTCGCCGTCACGGACCTGCGGGGCCGCCCGAGGCTCGGCGTCGACCTCGACTCGCCGCTCGACCTCGTCCTGCTTGCCGCGGCCGGGGCGGGCCCGCCCGAGCTCCGCGCCGTCGGGTCGGAGCTGGCCCTGGCGGGCCCGATCGGAGCCGCACTCGACGGCGTCCGCAGGGTCCTGTCCGACCGACGGGCCGAGCTGGTCGTCGCCGGGAGGACCTCGGCGCGGACCCTCGCCTGGCTCGAGCGGCACGCCCGCTGTCGGGTCCGGGCGATCGTCGAGGAGCGCGGCCTTCGGGCGGCGAGCCGTCTTGCCCAGGGCTCCGACGATGACGCGGCGGGACCCGCCGGCGCGGACCGAGCCGGCGGACGAGCGGATCGTGGCCCGTCGTCGGCGGCCTGGTCCGTCCGACCTGTCCGCCC
>JBGPFS010000139.1:0-6794 GCA_041483455.1 Candidatus Limnocylindria bacterium
AAGTCACGGACATGCGCCGGAGCGTCAAGGGCGAGGTCATCAGCTCGACCTTCGACGAGCCGACCGAGAACCACACCCACGTCGCCGAGATGGCCCTCGAGATCGCCAAGCGCCAGGTCGAGACCGGACGGGACGTGGTCATCCTGCTCGACTCGATCACCCGCCTCGCCCGGGCCTACAACCTGGCCCTTCCGCCGTCCGGCCGGACCCTCTCCGGCGGTCTCGACCCGATCGCCCTCTACCCGCCGAAACGGTTCTTCGGCGCCGCCCGGAACATCGAGGAGGGCGGCAGCCTCACGATCATCGGCACCTGCCTGGTCGACACCGGCTCGCGGATGGACGACGTCATCTACGAGGAGTTCAAGGGCACCGGCAACTCGGAGCTGATCCTCGATCGCAAGCTGGCCGAGAAGCGGATCTTCCCGGCGATCGACGTCCAGCGCTCGGGCACCCGGCGCGAGGAGCTCCTCCTCGAGGAGGGCACCCTCAAGATGGTCTGGACGATGCGCCGGATGCTGTCGGCCGTGGGCACGAACGAGGGCATCGAGCTCCTCCTGAACCGCCTGTCGAAGACCGAGAGCAACGCCCAGTTCCTGGCCGGCCTGACGAAGAGTCTCGACAGCTGACCGCCCGCCGGGCGCCCCGCCTCGGCGGGGCGGCTGCTTCGGGCGTTTGCGCCGGCCCGCAGGACCGTGGTACGGTGGCCGCCGCACCGTAACGTCCAGACCCGCAGGCACCCTCTCGGGTCCAATTCGCTTCAAGAGACCCCCAGCTCAAGAACGCGACCGACCGGACGGCGCTCGTCCTTCCCGCTCACGCTACCTTTCGCGCGCCGTCCTCCTCCCGGAGACCTGTATTGCCGAACCTGATGGGCGGCGTACGGCGTGCCCTGCGGCGCCTGCGCTCTGATCCCGACCGGACCACCTCGAGCCCCTCGAACCTCCGCTCTCCGGCTTCGCGTCCCGCCCGCTACGGCGCCCACCCGGTGGCCGCGCCCGGACGACGGATCGGCCGCCCCGGAACGCGTCTTCAGTTCGACCGGGCGCTCGATGCCCTGCGAGCGCGCCTGAGCGGTCGCGACCGGCTGGTACCGATCGGCGTCGCCCTCCTGGTCCTCGTCGGGTCGCTGAGCGGGATCGCGGTCTCCGCCTCGCCCGCCGGAGCCGTCGGCAACGTCGTCGGTGGCGGGTCGGGCCCGCGCCTGACCGTGGCCGGCCTCGACGACAGCCTCGGTGTCGACGGGGGAGTGGGTGCCGTCAACGGCCCGGCCGCTCTCGACCGGCTCGTCGCGGCCGCCGAGGACAGCGCGACCCCGAGCGCCACGTTCGGTCCCTACCTGGCCGACGGCACACTGCTCAAGCCGATCGCGGTCGATACGACCGTCGCGGATGCCAGCGCTCGGCTCCAGACCTACGCTGTCCGCTCCGGCGACACGCTGACCGGGATCGCCCACCACTTCGGCCTCTCGATGATGACCCTCTGGTGGGCGAACCACCTGCAGGCGAAGGACCAGCTTCACATCGGCCAGAAGCTGGTCATCCCGCCCGTCGACGGCCTGGTGATCACGGTCAAGGCGGGCGACACGCTCGACGCGATCGCGGCGGCGACCGGGATCGCGGCGGACGCGATCTTCTCGTACAACGGGCTGACCGACCGGACCCTCGTCCTCGGCCAGACGATCATCATCCCGGGTGCGCAGGGCAAGGCGATCGCCGAGCCCCGACCGGTCGTCGCCCGGTCGGTCACGTCGACCCGCTCAGCGAGCAGCAGCACCGGTTTCGTCCGACCCCCGACGACCTACAGCGGCGGTCGGTTCGCCTTCCCCGTCCCGGGCGGCTACATCAGCCAGTACTACCACGCCAGCCACCCCGCCATCGATGTGGCCGCCCCGTACGGGTCGCGGATCGTGGCCGGGGGCGCGGGCAAGGTGGTCTACGCCGGCTGGAACGACAACGGCGGCGGCTACCAGGTCTGGATCGCCCACGGGTCCGGGCTCTACACCGGCTACTACCACATGTCGGCCATCTCGGTCGGAGTGGGTCAGTCGGTCGGCCGGGGTACGACGATCGGTCACGTGGGCATGTCGGGTTGGGCGACCGGACCGCACTGCCACTTCGAAGTCTGGCAGGGCTACCCGTGGGCGAACGGCTCGTACCGCGTCAATCCGCTCGGGTACCTCTAGGGGTCGAGGCGGATCGGCCCGCAGCCGATCGGGCCGGTTCGGATCGTTCCGGCTGCGTCCTCAAGCGGGGCAAGTCCGGCTTCGGCCGTTCCGCGACCCCGTGAGACAATCGCCCCGATGTTCCTCGACCGCGTGAAGATCCTCGTCCAGGCCGGAGCGGGCGGCGACGGGGCGGCGACCTTCCGGCACGAGGCCCACGTTCCGCGCGGCGGCCCCGATGGGGGCGACGGCGGACGCGGCGGCTCGATCGAGCTGGTCGTCGACCCGGGCGAGACCATGCTCCGTGACTTCCGCTACAAGCATCACTTCAAGGCGACCGCGGGCGGCCGCGGCACGGGCGCGAAGCGGCACGGCCGGGCCGGCGACGACATGGTGCTCACGGTCCCGCCAGGCACGGCGGTCTACGACGATGCCACCGACGAGCTGCTGGCGGACCTGGTCGCGACCGAGCAGCGGGCGCTCGTCGCACGAGGCGGGCGGGGGGGTCTGGGGAACGTCCATTTCGCGACCTCGACCCATCGGACGCCGAAACACGCCCAGAGGGGCGAGCCCGGCGAGGAGCGCTGGCTGCGGCTCGAGCTCCGGCTGATCGCCGACGTCGGGCTGGTCGGCCTGCCGAACGCCGGCAAGTCGACGCTCCTCGCGGCGGTCACGGCCGCCCGGCCGAAGATCGCCGACTACCCGTTCACCACCCTCGAGCCGAACCTCGGGGTGATGGACCTGGGACTGGAGGACGAGCGACGCCCGACGATCGCGGACGTCCCGGGCCTGATCGAGGGCGCCAGCCAGGGCGCCGGGCTCGGCCATGCGTTCCTGCGCCACGTCGAGCGGACCCGGATCCTGGTCCACGTCGTCGACGGGGCGAGCCACGACCCGGAGTGGGACTACACCGTCATCCGCGACGAGCTCGAAGCACACGATCCAGCCCTCCTGGCGAAGCCGATGCTGGTCGTCTTCAACAAGCTCGACCTGCCGGCCGCCGCCGCGGCCTGGCCGGCGTTCCGCGACGCCCGAGGTCGCGAGGGCCGGGTCGTCGTCCCGACGGCCGCCGCCCTCGGCGACGGGCTGGCGGAGGTCCGGGCCCGGATCGCCGAGCTCCTGCCCGCGACCGACGACCTCGAGGGGCCGCCCGCCGCGGCTGGCGTCGTCGTTCACCGGATCGAGGCACTCGGCGACGGGTTCAGCGTCGAGGCCGAGCCGGACGGGGGGTTCCGGGTCCGCGGCCGGCGGATCGAGCGGATCGCGGCCCAGACGGACTTCGAGAACGAGGAGTCGGCGGAGCGGTTCCAGCGGGATCTCGCCCGCCTCGGGATCGAGGCGGAGCTGCGCCGGCGCGGGGTCGCGGCGGGCGACCCGGTCCGGATCGGCGACCTCGAGCTCATCTGGGACCGCCAGCCCTGGGAGTTCGAGTGACGGCCGACCGCGCGAGCGAGTCGACCATCGTGGCCCCGCCGGCGCCCATCCGGTCGGGCTCGATCGGGATCCTGGGCGGGACGTTCGACCCGATCCACTACGGCCACCTCGGGATCGCCGAGGAGGCGCGCGAGGCGCTCGGGCTGGAGCGGGTCCTCGTCATGCCGGCGGGGGAGCCGCCGCACAAGCCCGACCGGCCCATCGCCGCGGTCGAGGACCGGGTCGCGATGGTCGAGCTGGCGATCGCGGACAACCACGCCCTGACGCTCGGGCGCCTCGAGGTCGATCGGCCCGGTCCGTCGTTCGCCGTCGATACGCTCGAGGCCCTCGCAGCGGCCGAGCGAGCCGCCGGGCGGACCCCGGACCTCACGTTCATCCTGTCCGCGGAGGCGTTCGCCGGCCTGGCCCTCTGGCGCGAGCCCGCCCGCCTCCTCGAGCTGTGCCGGCTGGCCGTCGTGCCCCGGGCCGGCAGCGCCTCGTTCGACGGTGCCGGGGTCGCGGCGCTCGTCGAGCCCTTCGCCCCCGGCGCAGCCGAACGGGTGATCCTGCTCGACGGTCCGCGGATCGCGATCTCGGGGTCCGTGATCCGGGCCCGTGTCGCGGCCGGGCGTTCGATCCGCTATCTCGTGCCGGGTGCCGTGGCCGCCTACATCGGCGCCCGCGGCCTGTACGGCACGGCCCCGTACACTGACCCCTCGTGGAGGAGCCGCCCGTGACCGATCCGATCACCGATCCGATCACCGATCCCGCCCCCGCCCGGACGAAGCCGACCGTCGGGCTGCCCAAGCGCGGCCGATCGCCTGCCGCCCCGGGCGACCTGGCCGCGCTCGACCTGGCCCGGCGGATCGTCGAGCTCGCGGAGGACAAGAAGGCGGCCGACATCGTGCTGCTCGACCTGGCCGGCCTGACGACGATCGCCGACGCCTTCGTCATCTGCTCGGGCGGGTCGGAGCGCCAGCTCGACGCGATCGCCGACGGGATCCTGTCCGCGCTCCGCGATCAGGGCATCCGGCCGATCGGCCGCGAGGGGACCGCCGCGTCGCACTGGGTCCTGGTCGATCTCGGGTCGGTGATCGTCCACATCTTCACGCCGCCCGAGCGCGACTACTACAGCCTGGAAAAGCACTGGAGCGAAGCCAAGACGATCCTGCGCGTCCAGTAGCGCCGGCGCCGGGCCCGAGACGGGCGGCGCGATCCGGCACGGCAGCGCGCCACGCGGTAAGCGCGGGAGGACCTGGGGTACCACCCGGCGGCGGTACTGGTGGGTCATGGGCGGTCAGGTGCGGTGGCGGGAGGATGGACGTCCTGGGACTCCCGCTCGGGGTCCTCCGTTACAGGTCTCGGATCGTGACCCGTCTTCGCGATCGCTGTCCGCGCTGCAACCACAAGCTGGTCCTGACCCGCTTCGACACGACCTTCCGGTTGCCCGACCTGAGCGAGCGACTCTGCTTCGCGATCCCCGGTGGGCTGTGCGAGGACTGCGCCCAGTTGTACATCGACCCGGATCTGCTCGACCTGCTCGACCTGGGCGAAGGCCGGTGCGTCTTCGCGATCGAGAGCGACGTCGTCCTCCAGGAGCAGGCCTGGTCGAGCGCCGAGTGACCTGCGCGTAGGATCCCGTCGTCGGAGCGCGGGTTCCGGGCCGGATCCGTGCCGGTTCCCGGGAGGGTCCCGTCCGCGACTCCCTGTCCCTCAGCGCGGGGCGACCGACTCCGCCAGCCACATCGTGAACGCCAGCCGGCGCTGGCTTTCGCCGCTTGCGATCCCGGCCGCTCCCTTGATCGTCCCATCGAGCTCGAGGAGGCCCCCGAGAGCATCCTCCAGCTCCCCGGGTGTCCAGCTCGCCGCCTGGCGCGCCAGCGTCTCGGCCCGGAAGGGCTTGAGCTTCATCGTCCGGACGAGCGAGCCGGGCGTCTCGCCGCGCTCGCGCCGGTCGGCGACCTCGAGGAGATCCCGGATCCGGCGGTGGAGCTGGACCAGCACGACCGGCTCGGGCGTCGCGTCGAGGACCCGCTCGAGGAGGCTCGCCGCGTGGCCGACCCGCCGCATCGCCACGGCGTCGAGCATCGCCCAGGTCGATGCGGGGACGGCCTCCGCCACGAGCGCGGCAACGTCGTCGGCCGTCACCGCACCGTCAGGCCGGTAGAGGGCGAGCTTCGCCAGCTCGGCGACGGCCAGGCGACCCTGGCCCGACCGGTCGACGTCGCCCTCGCGGACGAATGCCCCGACCCGTTCGGCGAGCGCTTTCGCGGCACCGGGCGCGAGCGTCGTCCCGCGCTCGGCGGCCCGCTCCTCGATCCAGCGGGCCATCCCGCCGGCGGTCGGGGCACGAAACTCGCGGACCTCGCCGCCCGCTGCGGTGACCGCTTCGCGCAGGGCCTCGAGGGCGGCCGAGGGGCGACTGGAGGACCCGTCGGTGATGGCCGTGAACGCCAGGGCGTTGCCGGGCGCCACGACGCCGAGGACCGCGAACAGCGCTTCCCGGTCGGCCTTGGAGCGCAGGAGCGGCCCCGGCGCGTCCACCACGGCGAGCGTCCCGCCGCCGAACAGCACGCCGGTCGCGGCCCGCTCGGCGATCTCCGCCGCGCTCGTCCGATCGCCGCCGGTCCGCCAGCGCAGGAGGGGTCGGTCGTCACCGGTCTCGGCGGCCACGCGTCGCCCGAGCACGTCGGCGGCTCGATCGATCGAGTACGCGTCGTCGCCGCCGTAGTAGCCGATGGGCGCGGTGGTCGCGGTCGAGTGGGTCATCGAGCGATCCCGGCGGCCGCGCCACCCGCCGATGAGGCGGCCGCACGCGCGGAACGAAGCGCTCGTCCCGTCCAGCGCAGCCGGCCGACCTGGACCGGGAGGACCCCCGCGGCACGGCAGACCTCGGTCTCGAGGCGCGCTGCACGCGACCGGATGAGCGATGCGGCCGCCTCGTCCCAGCCTCCCGGGTAGCGCCGGTCCCACGACGCGAACCTGGCGGCCATCGACTCGAGACGCTGGCCGGACCGCTTGTCGGCATAGGCGACGACGAGTCGAGCCATGTCGGCCGGATCACCGGCCCCGGCGCGGCCGGCCGGAAACGGATCCCGCGCCAGGAGGCCGGTCACCGAGTGGTCGGCGACCACCGGGCCGAGCTCAGGGAGGCCGTGTCGGGCCAGCCACGCCCCCGAGCCTTCCCCGTGCGGCAGCGAGCTGGCGGGATCGTCGGGCG
>JBGPFS010000140.1:0-6755 GCA_041483455.1 Candidatus Limnocylindria bacterium
CGGGCTCGTCGACCAGCTCCTGGTCCTCCTCCGCCACGAAGGGGCCACCCACCTGGCCTGTGCCACCGACCGGGTGATCCGCTCGTTCCGGAACGACCTCTACCCGGGCTACAAGACCGAGGCGGGGGTGCCGGCCCAGCTGCTGGCCCAGTTCCCGCTCGCCGAGCGGGCGATCGAGGCGCTCGGGATCGTCCTCTGGCCGATGGTCGAGTTCGAGGCCGACGACGCCCTCGCAGCCGGGGCGGCCCGCTTCGCAGACCGACCGGAGGTCGACCGGATCCTCGTCTGCTCCGCGGACAAGGACCTGGCCCAGACGGTCCGGGGCGGGCGGGTCGTCCTGCGCGACCGGCGTCGTCGGATCACCTACGACGAGGCCGGCGTCCGCGAGAAATGGGGCGTCGCGCCGGCGTCGATCCCGGACCTCCTGGCCCTCGTCGGGGACAGCGCCGACGGGTATCCCGGCCTGCCCGGCTGGGGCGCGAAGACCTCGGCGACGGTCCTGGACCGGTACGGCCACCTCGAGCAGATCCCCGCCTCGGCCGCGGCGTGGGAGGTGGCCGTGCGAGGCGCCGACGGGCTGGCGGGCACGCTCCGCGATCGTCGGGACGAGGCGCTCCTCTACCGGACCCTCGCCCGACTCCGGCTCGACACGCCGATCCCGGAGCTGGAGCCCGAGGCGCTCCGCTGGCGGGGCGCCCGGCGCGAGGCGTGGGAGGCCGTGTGCGATGAGCTGGGGCTGCCGTCCCGACGCGATCGGCCGCACCGCTGGCAGTCGGCCTGACGGAGCGGGCGGGCCGACCGGGCCTACCGGCACTCGGACCCGCGCCGCCTAGTCCGGCCGGACGAGCTCGAGGAGGCGTCCGTGGTGGGCCGGCGGAGCGGCCACGACGCCGAGCTCACCGCCCGGTCGCGCGAGGTCGAGGAACGGACCGCCGGCCAGGTCGCTGACCCGGGCCCCGGCGCATTCGGCGATCAGCCCGGCCGCCGCGACGTCCCAGGCCGAGAGCCCGTGGGTCTGGACGAAGGCATCGAACCGGCCGTTCGCCACGTAGGCCAGGGCGAGGGCGGCCGAGCCCAGCCGGCGGGAGACGCGGATCGCGTCCCGGATGGCGCGGAGCCGGGCCTCGAGGCGGGGCCCGTCGAGGGCGAGCGACACCACGAAGTCCGAGAGCAGCGGCTTCTCCGAGGCGCGGATCGGACGCCCGTCGAGCGTGGCCGGGCCGCCGCGCCGGGCGGCGAACGTCTCGCCGCGAACCGGGTCGTGGATGACCCCGACGGCCGGTCGTCCGTCGCTGAGCAGGGCGACCGAGACGCAGAAGAACGGGATCCCATTCGCGTAGTTGATCGTGCCGTCGAGCGGGTCCACCACCCAGGTCCGCCCGGAGGTCCCGTCGGACGACCCGGATTCCTCGGCCAGGATCGCGTCGGCCGGGAAGGTCGCCCGGATCGCCTCGAGGATCAGCGCCTCGGACAGATGGTCGACCTCGGTGACCACGTCCTTCGGTCGCTTGTGCTCGATCCGCTCGATCCGGCCGAGTCGCTCGATGAGCAGCTCGCCCGCCCGGACGGCGACCTCCGTGGCGAGCCGAAGCTCCATCTCGAGCGGTTCGGTCACGGCGTGTCGCAGTCGGTCGCGAGGGGCCTCAGCGCGGAACCGAGCGAGGTGACCTGCTTGGAGAAGACCGCAGTCTGACCCGGCTCGATCCTCGGACTCTCGACGTAGGCAGACTCGGGGCCGATCCCGGTGACGGTCGGATCGAAGACCCGACAGGTCGTCGATCCGCCGTTCGAGCCCGTGTTGGTGACCCGGAGCGTGACCGCCAGCCCCGGTGGCTCCGGGACGACGCCGGCGATCTCCGCCCGGAACGGCCCGATCCCGGCGATGGCGACCCGGCCAAGGACGGCCAGCAGCGCGACGGCGACGACGACGGCCAGCAGGACCGTTCCGTGGGCCTGCGACGGGGCGGGTTCGGCCAGCCCGAGCGGGTTGCAGCGCTCGCACATCGCGGTCCCGATCGGGACCGGGGCGCCGCAGCGGACACAGCCGTGGACGGGCTGGGCCTTCGGCTCGCGTACGGCGGCGGGACCGGAGGCGGCGGGGAGCGCGGAGGCGCCGTCCGGGGACGCGCCGGGCGTGGGCGGGCTCATCGCCGGGATGGTGACACGAACCGGCCGAAGGGGTCGCCGGACGGTCCCCGACCGACGATCCTGGCCCGTCATCGTCCCGGTCCGCTCACCGGCGGGCCGCCCGATGGGGCCGGTCCTCGGCTTCTAGAGGCCCGTCTCGAAGATCCGGATGTCGTCCGAGGCGACCGCCTGGCCGTCGCCCCGGGTGAACGCGAGCGCGTCGCGCGCCCCGAGCGCCTCCAGGTCCGCCGGGAAGCGCCGGATCATCTCGAGGACCACCTTCTGGATGCGGGCCGCATTCGTCTGGAAGACCTCGAGCACGTCGTGGGCGGTGACGGCCTCGGTCCCCTCGAACACGCCCGCGTCGAAGTCGGTGATCAGGCTGATGTTGACGACCGCCATCCCGAGCTCCCGGCACAGGTAGGCCTCCGGGTACTGGGTCATGTTGATGACCTCCCAGCCCGCCTCGCTGAACCAGCGCGACTCGGCCTTGGTCGAGAACCGCGGGCCCTGGATGACGACCACGGTCCCCCGCTCGTGGACCGTGATGCCGTGCTCGCGGATGACCTCGACGGCGATCCGGCGGAGCTCCGGGTCGTAGATCTCGGCGGCGCTCACGTGGCTGACGATCGGTCCGTCGAAGAACGTGTCGGCGCGCCCGTTGGTGCGGTCGACGAACTGGTCGGCGACGACGAAATGGCCCGGCTCGACGTGCTTCTGGAGCGAGCCGGCGGCGCACGGGCTGATCACCGCCCGAACGCCCAGCGAGCGCATCCCCCAGACGTTGGCCCGGTAGTCGATCCGGTGGGGCGGCAGCGTGTGCCGGCGCCCGTGGCGCGGCAGGAACGCGACCCGCCGGCCGCCGACCTCGGCCAGGAAGTAGCTGTCCGACGGCGGGCCGTACGGCGTGTCGACCTTGACCTCGCGGACGTCCTCCAGGAGCGAATAGAAGCCCGAGCCGCCGATGACCCCGATCTCCGCTCGATCAGCCACGCCAACGCTCCTTCGCTCTGCCCACCGGTCCCGCCCGATCCGCCGCGGGCCCGTGCCGGGCGGAGCGCCGATTCTAGCCCCCGTTGTCGTCCCCGGGCCGCGCCGCTACCGTGCGTCCATGCACCGGCCCGACGATCCCGCCGCTGAGGGCGGCCCGGCCGCCGAGGGCGACCTGACGGCGACGCTGGAGCTGGCCGGCTGGCGGCGCCGGATCGCCGAGCTGTACGCGGACGTCCGGGCCCTCGCCGAGGAGGACCCGACGCTCGCCTGGCGCCACTGGGTCGAGGTGCGCGAGCGGCTCTACCGGACCCATCCCAGCTCTCCGGTCCGGGCAGCCGACCGACCCACCTTCCGGGCCCGCCACTTCCCCTACGACCCGCGACTCCGGTTCGAGGTCGAGGTCGTGCCCGAGGTGAGCGATGGGCCACGCCCGGGCCTGACCGGCGGCGGGCCCGGCGGCGGGCTCGGCGGCTCGATCGGCGGAGCACTCGCCATCCCGAACAGCGGGACCGAGGCCCTGGCGTTCCGGCGCGTCGGGTCGGTGGAGCTGCCGCTGCCCGAAGGGCCGCGCCGCCTCGGCCTCTTCTGGCTCCAGGCCTACGCGGGCGGGCTCTTCCTGCCGTTCCGGGACGCGACGAACGGGAACGAGACGTACGGTGCCGGGCGCTACCTGCTCGATGCCGCGAAGAGCGCCGACCTCGGCGGCGATCCCGGGCGGCGGACCCTCATCCTCGACCTCAACTTCGCCTACCAGCCGTCGTGCGCCTTCGATCCGCGCTGGGCCTGCCCGCTCGCCCCGCCGGAGAACCGGCTCGACGTCGCGATCCGGGCCGGGGAGCGGATCGCCTGAGCGGGACCGGGACCGTTCGGTGGACTACCCGACCAGGCTGATCCGACCGGTCGACTGGTCGATCGTGATCGGGAGCGCGGTGAGCGGCTGGTTCGTGGGGCCGCCGACGACCGCAGCCGACTGGCTCGGGTCGAATGCTGCGCCGTGGCAGGGGCAGAGCAGGAGCCCCGAGGGCGGATCGAACCCGACCGTGCAACCGGCGTGGGTGCAGACCGCGTCGAACGCGACGATCTTGCCGCTGGCGAGCTTCACGAGCACGCCCGGATCGCCGGTGGACGGGACGGTGAAGACGAGCGAACCCTGCTGGTTGAGATCGGCCAGCTTCCCGATCGCCGGCCCGCTCGGCGTGGCTGTCGGCCTGGGGGTGGGCGGCGCCTGCGTCGCGCGGGGGGAAGGGTGCGGCGCACCCGCGGACGGGGACGCCCCGGCACTCGCGCCCGTGGAAGGGGACGGAGTGGCTGCTCCGGCGACGTCGCTCGGAGCAGGCGTGGGGCTGGCGCCCGTCGACCCGAACGCGCTCGCGTCGCTCTCGCGTCCGCGGAGCGTCCCGGCGACGCCGGCAAGAGAGGCGAGGACGACCGCGGCGGCGCCCACGACCAGGGCCTCCAGCAGGGCCCGACGGCTCTGGTCCATCGGTGCCGCGGGCGCGGCCGGACCCGGTCGCCGATCGCGCGGGCGACGTCCGTCGCGCCGGTCTCGCCGGCCGCGGATCGAGTCGCGGATCGGCTCCGGCGCACCCGCGCCGAACCCGATCGCGGCGAGGATCCGACCGTCGAGGACGTACAGCCCGCCGTGGCCCGCGAGGGCGAGCGTGATCCAGCCGAGGGCGTACGGCAGGTCGGGTCCGTAGTAGTAGGGCTTCACGGCCCACGACGCGGTCAGCCAGAAGAGGAGCGAGAGGGCGGCCCCGCCGGCGGCGGCGACCCGGTAGAGGAGGCCGGTCAGGGCGGCCAGCCCGATCCCGATCTCGGCGACCGCGATCAGGATCCCGAACAGGAGCGGGAACGGCACGGCGACGAGCCCGATCAGCGGGCCGAGCGGCGAGGCATGGCTGAACGCGTCGAGCTGGGCCCCGATCGAGCCCGGTCCGCTCGACCGGAGGAAGGCCGGATCGAGGAACTTGTCGACACCGGCGTAGATGAAGGTCGCGCCGAAGAAGAACCGGAGCGGGAGGAGGGCGCGCTGGAGGGGCTCGCGCCGGGCTTCGATCACATGGGCCTCTGGGCATCGGTGCGGCCGTCCCTGGCGCGGCCGGTCGTCATCCGTCGGCGTGAGTCTGGCAGCCCCAGGTTGTCGCTCGGCCGCCGGTTCGGTGGAGATTCCTTCACGGACGCTCGGCTACCATCGTACGATGACCAGCCCGCCCCCGGCCACGTCGGCCATGCCCGCGGCCGTCCGCGCCTTCCTCACCGACGAGCTCCGGTTCGCCATCGCATCGACGCTCGACCCCGACGGCGCGTCCCACCAGGCGGTCGTCTGGTACCGACTCGACGGCGAGACCGTGGTCGTCAACAGCGCGAACGGTCGACGCTGGCCGGCGAACCTGCGCCGCGATCCGAGGATCAGCCTGGCGGTCGTCGACGGGTACGCCTGGGTCGCCGTCCGCGGCACCGTCGAGATCGTCGACGACCAGGCCATCGCCCAGGCCGACATCGCCGAGATGGCTCGACGCTACCACGCCGACGAACCGGCCACGGCCGAGCGGCTCATCCACGATCAGTTCGAGCGCCAGCACCGGGTCACCTTCCGGATCCGGGCCGAGCGGTTCGCCGTGCACCTCGACGAGTGACGGGCGCCGCGATCCGAGGCCGGATCGCGCGATGAGCGCGGGCGATGAGCCGGGCGATCAGCCGGGCGGATAGCCGAACTCGGCCTCCACCTCGGCGATCGCCGCCTCGAGGATCGCCAGCGCCTGGTCCATCTCGGCGCGGGTGATGACGAGCGGCGGCGAGAGGTTGATCACGTTGCCCATCGTCGTCTTGACGTTGAGGCCACGGCTGAGGGCCGCATACATCACCGCCTCGGTCTCGTCGACCGCGCGCTCCCGGCTCGCGCGATCGCGGACCAGCTCGACGCCCATGAGCAGGCCCAGGCCGCGCACGTCGCCGACGAGCGGCCGCCGGGCGGCCATCTCGCGCAGCCGGTCGAGGGCGTACGCCCCCAGCTCCCGGGCGTGTCGGACCAGCCCGCGCTCCTCGATCTCGGCGATCGCGGCCAGAGCCGCCGCGCAGGCGACCGGGTTCTTCTCGTGGGTGAAGTGCCCCAGGGCCCGGTCGGCCGCGACGTTGAGGCCCTCTCGAGCGATCACCGCGGCAAGCGGGAAGACCCCGCCGCCGAGCCCCTTGCCGATGACCAGGATGTCCGGCACCACCCCGAAGTTCTCGCAGGTGAAGAAGGCGCCCGTCCTGCCCAGCGCGTGGGGGATCTCGTCGAGGATGAGCAGGGCTCCATGCCGGTCGCAGGCGGCCCGGACCGCCTGCCAGTACTCCGCCGACGGGATGTACGGTGCGTTGCGGACCGATTCGGCGATGACGGCCCCCACGTCGCCCTCCTTCTCGAGGACGTATTCCAGGTAGTTCGCGCAGGCGAGATCGCAGGCGCCGACCCGGTCGAGACAGCGGAACGGGCAGCGATAGGGCTCGGGCGGCGGGACGTGCTCGGTCCCCGGCATGAGCGGACCGATCCCCGCTCGGAAGGCGGCCTCCCCGCCGACCGAGATCGTGTCGAGCGTGCCGCCGTGGAAGGCGTCCCACATGCTGATCGTCTTGTGCCGGCCGGTCGCCAC
>JBGPFS010000141.1:0-6725 GCA_041483455.1 Candidatus Limnocylindria bacterium
AACGCGGGCGTCCGGATCGCCGAACCCCGGCAGTGGCCGGCCCCAGTAGGGCTCGTCCCGGAAGCGGGCGACCTTCTCGACAGCTACCGTTTCCCGCCAGGCGACGAGCCGCGGGCAGAGCCGGCAGGCCACGATCTCCGCCGCCAGTGTCGCGAGGGCGGGTCGGTCGACGACCTTGGCCGTGCTGCGGGCGCGATCCGCAGATCCGGCGCGATCCGCGGCGGCCGATCCGTCGTCGTTCACGGCTTCGGCCAGCCGGTCGCGATGAGCTCGGCGACCAGCGCGGTCCAGCCAGCCTGCTCGTCGGCTCCCAGGCCGACCCCGGTCGTCCCGTCGAAGTATTCGTGGAAGGCGCCGTCCGAGGCGGTCCGGTCCCGCTCGACGCCGGCCACGATCCGGGTGCGCAGGTCGGCCGCGAAGGCGGGATCGATCCCGCCGAGGGACTCCACGATCAGCGTCTCCATCGGCAGCCAGAGCGGCCCGAGCCAGTTCGAGTTGACCGACGGTGCGTACCCCGGGACATAGGCCGGGTCATCGGCGGCGACGCTCCGGATGCCGTCCAGTGCGAGGAACGCCGACGGGTCCTTCAACGCCGCCAGGATCCGCGGCACCCGGGCCGGCGGCACGATGCCGGCGATGAGCGGCACGAGGCCGGCGTACGAGCGGACCTTCAGGAGGCCGCCGTTCCGGTCCTGGTCGTAGTAGAACCCGCTCGCCTCGTCCCAGAGGTGCGTGTTCACGGCGGCCGCGATCGCCTCGCGGTCGGCCCGGTAACCTGTCGCCGCCGCCGTGTCGCCCAGCTCGTCGGCGATGAGGGCGAGGTCGCGGGCGAAGAACGCGACCCAGGCTGACCCATCGACCTGGGCGCGGCCGCCGCGAGGCAGGTCGTCCATCCCCAGGAAGCCGCCGCCGAAGAGGCCGGCCGGCGAGCGGACGAGGTCCTTCGCGGTGTGCCAGTAGACGTACTGCTGGGCGAGGCGCGGGTAGAGCTCGGCCAGGAACGCCCGTCCGGTCGCGCTTCCGGTGCCCATCCGCTCGTAGACCTGCCAGGCCGCCCAAGCGAACACGGGCGGGCACTCGTCGCCCATCACCCACTCTGCACACGGCAGGTGGCCGTCGGGCTGCTGCCAGCGATCCGAGAACAGGAAGCGCAGCTGATCGGCGGCCAATGCCGGATCGGCCCGGGCGACCGCCACGGCCTGGAAGGCCGTGTCCCAGCTGGCCGGCCAGGGGAATTCCCACTTGTCGGGCAGGATGATCAGGCCGTCCGGGTTCACCTTGATCCCGAGCCCGCCCCGCCCGTTCGAGCCGTCCCAGCGGTAGTGGGCCTCGTTCCAGAGGAGCGCCTCGAGGGCGGCCGCGTAGGTCTCGCCGTGGGCGGCCACATCGCCCGCGAACAGCGTCTTCGCCTCGCTCGCCCGCACGACGATGACATCGCCGGCGGCCGCCAGGACCTCGCGCGCCCGGGCAACCGCAGCCGGCACATCCCCCGGGGCTCCTCCGCCCGGCGCCCCACCACCCGGCGGGCTGCCCGTCGGGACGTCACCCGGTGCGCCGCCGACCGACGAGCTGCCGCCCGGGGAGCTGCCACTCGGGACTTCGGCGGCCGGAGCACCCACCTCGGCCACCCCGAACCGGAGCACGATCGTCTGGCCGGCCGCCAGCTCGAGCTTGTAGGCCAGCGCCCCGATCCGGCCCGGGCCGTCACCGCGGAGCCCGCCCGAACGGAGGTTCGCGTCGAGGGCCCCCTTCTCGTCGGACGCCTGTCGACTCCGGGCCGGGAGACCCGCGACCACGACGATCCGGCCGCCGAGCCGCATCACCAGCGAATCGGGGCCCGCCGTCACGGTGCCTGCGGACTTGGGCGGGAACCAGCCCTTGAGGACGACATGGAGCGTGGCCGCCTTGGCACCCGTGTTCGTGGCCGTCGCCGACAGGACGAGCGCGTGGTCGTCGACCCGCGCGCCCTCCAGTTCGACCCGGACCGGCGGCGCCGCATCGTCGGGGTGGAGCCGGGGCGGCAGCCAGGTGGTCAGCCGGGCGTACGAATGCGTCGGCGTGTTCTCCCGGAAGCGGCGGAGGTCGACGATCGTCTCGCCGTGCTCGCCGAGCGGGTTCGGAACGCCGTTGAAACGCTCGGTGACATGGGGCCGCTCGCCGTCCCAGAAGGCCCAGCCCAGGTCGAACGTGCCGCTCGGATCGCTCCAGCCGGCGATCGCGTCCTCGCCGAAGCGGTAGTCGGTCACCTGCGCCTTCAGCGGGCTCAGGCCCCAGCCGTCCCCGTTCAGCGCCTCGCGCGGCGTCCCCCACGACCGCTCGGGCAGGTAGGTGCCCCAGCCGCGGTCGAGCGACGACCACGGAGCGAGCCCCTGGACGAGCCGGCTCGGACCCTGGGGACCCCGGACCCCGAGCGGGCCGAGGAGCACGCCGGCGACGAGGATCGTCGCGGCGACGAGCGCTCCGAGGGCGAGGACGGGACGGTTCGGGCGCGAGCGACGAGTGAGCCGGGCGAGCACCCCGCGAGCCTACTTCAGCAGGAGCCGGTCGAGGCGGCGTGCGACGACGAACGTCCCGAGGAGACCCATCGCGGCGAGGTAGCCGACATCGACCAGGAGCGCCGGCCCGACCGCCCCAAGGGCGAGCGAGCGCAGGAGGTTGACCCCGTGGTAGAGCGGGGTGAGCTCGACGAGGAAGCGGAGCGCCTCCGGGTATGCCGTGATCGGGTAGAACGTGGCCGAGAAGAGGAAGAGCGGCAGGGTCACCACGAAGATCAGGTCGAAGTCCGTCCAGCGCCGGATCCAGGTCGTGGCGGCCATCCCGACCGCCGCGAAGGCGAACCCGATGAGCATCGCGGCCGGCAGCGCGAGGACGAGCCACGGCGAGCGGACCAGGCCCAGGACCGCCATGACGGCCAGGAATCCGATCGCGTACAGGGTCCCCCGGATGAGCGCCCAGGCGACCTCGCCAACGGCGATGTCGTCGATGCCCATCGGCGTCGAGAGGATCGCGTCGTAGGTCTTGGCGTGGCGCAGCTTGAAGAAGAGGTTGAACGTGCTCTCGTACATCGCCCCGTTCATCGCCGAGCTGGCCAGGAGGCCCGGCGCGACGAACACGGCGTACGGGACCTGCTGGCCGTCCGGGCCGCTCACCGCGCCGATGAGCGAGCCGATCCCGAGCCCGATCCCGAGCAGGTAGAAGAACGGCTCGAAGAAGCCCGACACGAGCACGAGCCAGATCCGGCGGTAGACCATCACGTTCCGCTCGATCAGGCGCGGGGCGCGCCGGCCGAACGGGAGCGGCGGGACGATCCGGGTGACGATCATCACTTCAGGAGCGCCCGGCGGAAGGTCACGAGGGCGGCCACGGTCCCTCCGACGACGAACGCGAGGAGGACCGCAACGTGGACCGCCGCACCGAGCGGCTCGACCGTCCCGAGCGAGAGCGCGCGGTTCAGCGCGACGCCGTGCCAGAGGGGTGTCAGCCAGGCCAGTGGCCGCAGGAACTCGGGCAGGCGCTCGATCGGGAAGAAGGTGCCGCTGAAGAGGAAGAGCGGCGTCAACCCGAACCGGAAGATCGCGTTGAAGCCCGTGTCGGTCCGTTGCGAGGCCGTGAACGCGACGAGCGGCGCGGCGAACGCCAGCCCGGTCAGGGCGGCGACCGGCCAGCCGAGCACGCCCAAGGGTGAACGAACGACGCCGAACAGGGCCATCACCCCGAAGAACGCGCCCGTCACGAACAGGAGCCGGAGGGAGATCCAGGCGAGCTGGCCCAGGACGATCCCCCGGATCGTGATCGGCGTGGCGAGCATCCCGTGGTAGATGCGGTCCCAGACGATCCGGCCCATGATCGGGTAGGTCGATTCGAAGCCGGCCGTCTGCATCGCCTGGGCGGCCAGCAGGCCCGGCGCCAGGAAGACCGCATACGGCACGCCGAGCTGGCCGCTCGAGTTGGCGTCCACGTAGCCGCCCAGGCCGAAGCCCATCGAGGCGAGGAAGAGGACCGGCGAGAGGAACGTCGTGAAGACCGTGCCCCGCCAGGCCCGCCGGTAGACGCGGGCGTTGTACTCGAGGACCCGCAGCGTGGCGGTCATGAGCTCGGGCTGGGCGTGGCCAGGGCCGCGGTCATCGGGTCGGCCTCACTCGATCAGGCTGCGGCCGGTCAGCCGAAGGAAGACGTCCTCCAGGCTCGAGCGCCGGATGAGCACGGTCTCGGGCCGGATCCCGCGGGCATGGAGGGCGGCGACGGCCGCCTCGCCGTCGTCGGCGTAGAGGAGGAGCCGGTCGGCGAGGTGCTCGATCCGTTCGGCCAGCCCGTCGAGGCTGGCCGACGGGTCGGCCTCGAGCGACTCCCGGACGCCCGGCGCGAAGCGCAGCTCCACCACCTCACGGCTGGCATGGCGCTCGATCAGCGCACGGGGCGAGCCCTCGGCGACGATCCTCGCCTTGTCCATCACGACCAGCCGGTCGCACAGCTGCTCGGCCTCGTCCATGTAGTGGGTGGTCAGGACGAGTGTCACCCCGCGCTGCTTGAGCCGGTAGAGCCGATCCCAGACGAGGTGCCGGGCCTGCGGGTCCAGGCCGGCCGTCGGTTCATCCAGCAGGAGCAGGCTGGGCTCGTTGATGAGCGACCGGGCGATCGTCAGGCGGCGCTTCATGCCGCCCGACAGCGGCTCGACCTGGTCCCGCGCCCGCTCGGTGAGCTGGACGAACTCGAGCAGCTCGTCGGCGCGCCGGCCGGCCTCCCGGCGGGAGAGATCGAAGTAGCGGCCGTAGATGAGCAGGTTCTCGCGGACGCTGAGCTCCATGTCCAGCGAGTCCTGCTGCGGCACCACGCCGAGGCGGGCCCGGATCCGCGGGCCGTCGGTCGCGGGGTCCAGCCCGAAGACCGTGAGGGAGCCGGCGGTCACCGGGGAGACGCAGGCGATCATCCGCATCGTCGACGTCTTGCCGGCCCCGTTCGGGCCGAGGAAGCCGAACGACTCGCCGGGCGCGACGTCGAAGTCGATGCCGTCGACCGCGGTGAACGCCGCGAACCGCTTCGTTAGGCCGCGGGCCTGGATCAGCCCGGGGTCGAACGACGGACCGGGCGACGATCGAACGGGTTGCGGCGCGGGCATCGCCGCGGGGGACGCAGGGCGATCGGTCATGGGCGGCCAATGGTAGCGCCCGCCGGACCGCGCTCGCCGTTCGCCGAACCGAACCCTCCGGGCGCACGGGGGCCCAGGTGGAGCGCGGACCCATGTGGAGGGCCCGCGCGGGAGCTGCCGCCGCTCAGACCTCCTTGAACTCGCCCTCGACCGTTTCGCCCTCGCCGGCGGAGCCGTCTCCGCTCTGCCCGTCGCCTTCCCCGCCCGACGTCCCGGAGCCCGCCGGCCCCGCCTCGCCGGCCGCCGCCGCAGCCTGGTAGGCCGCGGTCGCGACCTTGTTGAGCGCCTCGGCCAGCGCCGTCGCGCCGGCGGCCACCGGCTCGAGGTCACCGCCCTTGAGGGCCTCGCGCAGGGAGGTCACCTTGGCCTCGACGTCCGCCCGATCTTCGGCGGAGACCTTGTCGCCGAGGTCCTTGAGCGTACGCTCCGCCTGGTAGGTCAGCTGCTCGGCCTGGTTCCGGGTCTCGACCTCCTCGCGCCGGCGCTTGTCCTCCTCGGCGTGCTCCTGGGCGTCACGGACCATCGAGTCGACATCGGTCTTCGAGAGCATCGACGAAGCCGTGATCCGGACCTGCTGCTCCTTCGAGGTCGCGCGGTCCTTGGCCTTCACGTCGAGGATCCCGTTCGCGTCGATGTCGAAAGTGACTTCGACCTGGGGGATCCCCCGCGGGGCCGGCGGGATCCCATCGAGGATGAACCGGCCGAGAGTCTTGTTGTCGGAGGCGAACTCGCGCTCGCCCTGGAGGACGTGGATCTCGACCTGGCTCTGGTTGTCCGAGGCCGTCGAGAAGACCTGTGACTTCGAGGTCGGGATCGTCGTGTTCCGCTCGATCAGCTTCGTCATCACCCCACCAAGGGTCTCGATCCCGAGGGAGAGCGGGGTCACGTCCAGGAGGAGGACGTCCTTCACATCGCCGGCCAGGACCCCGGCCTGGATCGCCGCGCCGACCGCGACGACCTCGTCCGGGTTCACGCCGCGGTTCGGCTCCTTGCCGCCGAACATGGCCTTGACCGCCTCGATGACGCTCGGCATCCGGGTCATCCCGCCGACGAGGACGACCTCGTCGATCTCGGACGGCTTGAGGCCGGCATCCTTGAGCGCCTTGGCCACCGGGTCCTTCGTCTTGGCGACGAGGTCGGCGACGAGGTCCTCGAGCTTCGCCCGGCTGAGCGACATCACGAGGTGCTTCGGCCCGGCGGCGTCGGCGGTGACGTAGGGCAGGTTGATCTCGGTCTGGCTGGTCGAGCTCAGCTCGATCTTCGCCTTCTCGGCGGCCTCCTTCAGGCGCTGGAGCGCCTGCTGGTCGGTCCGCAGGTCGATCCCCTGGTCCTTCTTGAACTCGGCCAGCAGCCATTCGATGACCCGCTGGTCGAAGTCGTCGCCGCCCAGGTGGGTGTCGCCGTTGGTCGCCTTGACCTCGAAGACGCCGTCGCCCAGCTCGAGGATCGAGATGTCGAACGTGCCCCCGCCCAGGTCGTAGACGGCGATCTTCTCGTCGTGCTTCCGATCGAGGCCGTAGGCCAGGGCCGAGGCCGTCGGCTCGTTGATGATCCGCTTGACGTCGAGCCCGGCGATCCG
>JBGPFS010000142.1:0-6666 GCA_041483455.1 Candidatus Limnocylindria bacterium
CCTGGGCCTCAACGGCGCCGAGATCGTCTTCATCCCGAGCGCCACGAGCCGAGGCCTCAGCGAGTACCTCTGGCGGGTCGAGCAGGTCAGCCATGCGCTCGCCAACGGCTACTTCGTGGGCACGATCAACCGGGTCGGGATCGAGCCGCTCGGTGACGACGACTTCTACGGCCAGAGCTACTTCGTGGACCCGCGCGGCCAGTTCATCGGCGAGATCGGGGACGCCCACGCCGAGGAGCTCATCGTGCGCGACATGGACCTCGACATGGTCACCGAGGTCCGCCAGACCTGGCAGTTCTACCGCGACCGGCGACCCGAGATGTACGGGGACCTCGTCAAGCCCTAGCGCGACACCCGGCGCGCCCAGCGCGTTCTGCACCTGCGTGCGAGGCGGACCGGTCCCCGTTCGCCTCGCACGACGCTCTCGCACGGACTCTGAGGAGGCACCCATGCGGACCCTGATCACGGGCGGCACCATCGTCAACGCGGATACCACCGTCCAGGCCGATGTCCTGGTCGACGGAGAGCAGATCGCGTTGATCGGCGAGAAGCTCGACGTCAGCGCCGACCGGACGATCGACGCGACCGGCAAGTGGGTGATCCCTGGCGGGATCGATATCCACACCCACATGGAGCTGCCCTTCGGCGGCACGTTCGCCAAGGACACCTTCGAGACCGGGACGCGTGCGGCCGCCTTCGGCGGGACCACCACGATCATCGACTTCGCGGTCCAGCCGCGCGGCGGCTCGCTGCGCGATGGGCTCGACGCCTGGCATCTCAAGGCCGACGGCAAGGCCTCGATCGACTACGGCTTCCACTGCATCGTCAGCGACATGCGCGACGACCTGCTGCCGGAGATGGACCAGCTCGTCGACGAGGGCGTCACGTCGTTCAAGCTGTTCACGGCCTACCCGGGCGTCTTCCTCAGCGACGACGGGGCGATCTTCAAGGCCATGCAGCGGACCGCCCAGAACGGCGGCCTGATCCTGATGCACGCCGAGAACGGCCCGGCCATCGACGTCGTGGCGGCCCAGAACTTCGCCGCCGGCAAGACCGACCCGCTCTACCACGGGATCAGCCGCTACCCGGTCTTCGAGGCCGAGGCCACGAACCGGGTCATCCGGCTCGCCCAGGCGGCCGGGGCGCCGGTCTACATCGTCCACCTGTCGGCAAAGGAGGCCCTCGACGCCGTCCGCCGGGCCCGTGACGAGGGCCTGCCGGTTCTCGCCGAGACGTGTCCGCAGTACCTCTTCCTATCGCTCGACGACATGGGCCACGGATTCGAGGGCGCCAAGTTCGTCTGCTCGCCGCCGCTCCGCCCGGTCGAGCACCAGGCCGAGCTCTGGAAGGGCCTCGCCCACGACGACCTCCAGGTCGTCTCCACGGACCACTGCCCGTTCGACTTCCACGGCCAGAAGGAGCTCGGGCGGGGCGACTTCCGGAAGATCCCGAACGGCCTGCCGGGTGTCGAGGACCGCGTGGACCTCGTCCATGACGGCGGGGTCGTCGGCGGGAAGATCACGCCGAACCGGTTCGTCGAGATCGTCTCGACCGCGCCGGCACGGCTGTTCGGCTTGCCCCAGAAGGGTGCGGTCGCCGTGGGGTACGACGCGGACCTCGTCGTCTACGACCCGAACCGGCGGCACACCATCTCCGCCAAGACGCACCACATGGACGTCGACTACAGCTGCTACGAAGGCCGCGAGGTCCAGGGCGGCTCGGACGTGGTGCTATCGCGCGGCAAGGTGATCGTGGATGCCGGTCAGTGGCTCGGCAAGGCCGGCGACGGCCGCTACCTCAAGCGAGAGCGGAGCGCGTTCCTCCGCTGAGGGGCTCGCTTGGATCGTCGGATCGCCGGACCGCGGCGCATCCGACACGAAAGGAGACATCGGACGTGACCGTACAAGCGACCCGCGTGGATGAGGCGAAGGTAGCCACGCCACTCCCGATCCTGTCCCATTGGATCGACGGCCGGCCGGTCGAGGTCCTGCCCGAGCAGACCGGCCCCGTCTACAACCCCGCCACCGGCCAGGTCATCGCCCGGGTCCCGCGCGGCGGTGCGCCGGAGGTGGACCGGGCCGTAGCGGCCGCCAAGGCCGCCTTCCCGGCCTGGCGCGACACGCCGCTCATCGCCCGGAGCCAGATCTTCTTCGCCTTCCGCGAGCAGATGTGGCGCCACCGCGAGGAGCTTGCCGCCCTGATCACCCGCGATCACGGCAAGACGTTCCCGGACGCCTTCGCCGAGGTCACCCGGGGCATCGAGACGGTCGAGTTCGCCTGCGGGCTGCCGGTCCACCTGGCCGGCATGAACACGCCGAACGTGGCCACCAACGTCGACGCGATCACGCTCCGGCAGCCGCTCGGCGTCGCGGCGGCGATCTCGCCGTTCAACTTCCCGGCGATGGTCCCGCTCTGGATCTACCCGATCGCGATGGCCTGCGGCAACACCTTCGTCCTCAAGCCCAGCTCCCACACCCCCGGCGCGACCCAGCTCCAGGCCGAGCTGTGGAAGGAAGCCGGCCTGCCGGACGGCGTCTTCAACATCGTCTACGGCGGGCGGGAGGCCGTCAGCGCGATCGTCGAGCACCCGGACATCGCGGCCATCCAGTTCGTCGGCTCGACCGCCGTCGGCAAGTACGTCTACGAGGAGGGCACCCGGCGCGGCAAGCGGGTGGGCTCGTTCACGAGCGCCAAGAATGCGATGGTCGTGCTCCCCGACGCCGACATGGAGCTGACGGCCGACGCGGCTGTCGCGTCCGGCTACGGCTCCGCCGGCGAGCGCTGCATGGCCCAGACCCTGGTGATCACGGTCGGCGACGCAGGCGACCGGCTTCGCCCGCTCATGCTCGAGCGGATCGCCGGCCTCAAGGTCGGACCGGGCATGGAGCCCGGTGTCGACATGGGCCCCATCTACACGAAGGAACACCGCGAGTCCGTCATCCGCTGGATCGACAAGGGCGTCGCGGAGGGCGCGGAGCTCGTCGTCGACGGGCGCCCGTTCCACCACCCCGAGAACCCGGACGGCTTCTTCCTCGGCGTCAGCCTCTTCGACGGCGTCAAGCCGGAGATGGAGATCTACCGGGAGGAGATCTTCGGCCCGGTCCTCGGCATCGTCCACGTGGACACCTACGACGAGGCGCTCGCTCTCGTGAACGGGCACCAGTACGCGAACGGCACCGCGATCTTCACGACCGACGGTGGCGCCGCACGCCGCTACCAGCTCGAAGTCGACGTGCCGATGATCGGGGTCAACGTCCCGATCCCGGTCCCGGCCGGCTACCTCTCGTTCGGAGGGTCGAAGAAGTCCTCCTTCGGCGACCTCGCGATGCGAGGCGAAGACGGCATCCGCTTCTTCACCCAGCGCAAGGAGGTCACCGTCCGCTGGCCCGAGCCGGGCCGGCGCGCCGCGCTGAGCCTGGTCTTCCCGGGCAACAGCTAGGCCTTCGCGATCGTTCCCCGCGGCCTGACGAGAGGTTCGGTCGCGGGGGAGCGGTCAGCGACTTCGATCGGCTCGAACGGGTGGCGGACGACGCCACCCGTTCCCTTTGTTCGGCTCTGGGCCGCCTGCGCATCCCGCGCGATCGACCTGACCGACGACGAAAGGCGCGAACCGCGCGCCTCTTCGGCTACAGCCTGCCGAGCACGAAGAGGACCACGAGGACGATGACGATCACGCCGACGATCCCGACGCCACCGCTTCTGTAGTTCATCTCGACCTCCCGTTCGATGTTCCCGCGCTACTTGCGCCTGCTCGACGGCCGGCTCATCGGTTCCCATCGCCGTTTCCGTCGGCTGTGACTTCGGATGACACCGACCGTACGGGCGGGAGGCGACGCGCAGGTCACTTCCCTCGTGGGCGCTCCCAGTCCCCGACCATGGGGACGTGATGCCAGTGTGTTAGCCCGCCGCCGCCGTGTCATGACGGTCGTTCATCTCGGTGGGACCACCGCACGCGGCCGCGTTCCGGGGTCCTGCCTGGCGAGCGCCCAACCGGACTACTCGGTATCGAGGTCAGGCAGGTAGCCGTCCTGGATATCGACGACGTCGAGCGTCGAGTCGGCGGCTCGGTTGTCGAGGAAGATGGCCAGGACCTTGCCCGCGCCGGCGGCGGAAGGCGACAGCACCGCTTCATACCCCAGGTGGTGCGCGGCCTCGCCGATGGCACGCGGGATGCCGGGGTCGTCTGCGACCAGGTCGGCTTCGCTCACGCCGAGCGACGCCCTCGCCCCTTCGGTCGTCAGATCGAGGACCCGCGACAGCCTGACGTGGATCGTGGCGAGGCGGCGCGGTGCCATCCTTGAACCCGCCAATCCGGCCCGTCGTGCCGCCCGCGCCAGCTCCAGGTCCACGGTCCGGACGTCGAGGGCCGTGTACACGACCGGGTAGCTCTCCGGTGGGTTCCACCGGCCGCCCTGGCGTCGCGCGCCGTCTCCGCTCAGCGGCGAGAAGGCGGGGGACGTGTGCCGGTAGACGACCGTGTCGAAGGTCGTCCGCTCGACATGGTCGAGGGTCTCGTAGAGGCGTCGCGCGCCTCCGTCTATGCGAAGACCCCTTCGCCGACCGCGTCGATGAGATTGAGGACCTCTCGAGCCCGGCCGGCGCGGATCAGATCGACCGGCCGCTCGTATTCAAGGCCCGGTACGGGCGTGAACAGCCAGTCCTCGGCCGCAGCCGGGTCGATGACCTCGGCGAGACGTTCGAGAACGACGTTCAGCGCCAGGACGAGCTCGCGGACCTCCCAGCGCGGCGCCGTCTGCTGGCGAAGCCAACGCTGCACGGTCTTGGGATCACGGTCGAGGATCCGGGCGACCCCGCTCGCATTGATCGACGTCTCGCGCATGACCTGGCTCAGCCGACGGACTGCCTGACTCTCGGCCGCGATCGCCGCATTCATGGCTCACCTGCGGCATGAAGGGCAGGGGTTCGATGGGTCGGTCCGAACATGCAGGACATACTACCGGACATAAACACGTCAATCAAGCCACCAACGCGCCGACCGGCACCGTCCAGGCGCTACGTGGGCTCCTCCTGGCGGTACGCTCCGACGGTTCTTCGTGGGGACGGCATCCCCACGAGCTCACGGAGGCGCGCCGCCAGCTGGCGATCGGTGAGCCGGGCTGAGCGAACGGGGCTGATCGCGCGGCTGCGTCCTTGCCGTCCGTCGATCTCCCGCAGCCGTCCCGCCAGGTGCTCGTGCACCGTGCCCGGGCCGATGACGACGATCTCCTCGGCATCCACGAGGCGGCTCGCCGCTTCGTCGACGAACCTTGCGAGGTGCTCGAGGCGATGCGGCTCGTCGGCGCTCTGCGGTGCGCCGCCGCCACCGTGGCGCATGGTCGAGTCGTGGCGTACGTGACCGGTCGACTTGCGATGCGTCGGTACGTCGGAGGTGTGGCGCTCGAAGGACGGTTCGCCGTCGACCCACCGCACGATCACGGCTTCGCGCGCGTCGATCCAGACGAGGGCGGTCGCCCGAGCGGCCTCCTGGCTGGGGGCCGGCCGGGTCGGAGTCGTGGTGGTCATGACCGGGCCCAGGCCGGTCGGGTGTCCACGTCCTCGGCCAGGTCCGCATATCCGACGCCCGTGGCCCGTTCCCAGGCGACCCGGTCGACGCGGACGCTGAACCGATGGCTGCCGGCGTTGAAGCTGATGTCGCAGTCCTCGCGAACGGCGTGGTCCGCGTACATCGGCAGGTCGAACAGGGAGCCGACGGCCGGGATCGCGCCGGTCTCGCAGCCCGGGGCCAACGCCGCCAGCTCCACTTCGTCGAGCAGCCGGACGTGAAGCGCCGAAAGTGCCCGACGGGCCTTGCGGAGATCCAGGTGGTCGGTCGCATCGAGGACGAGCAGGACGTTGCGGCCAGCGTCGGTCGCGACGCCGACGACCTTGGCGAACGTCCGCGGATCGACGCCTTCCGCGCGGGCGGTCTCCCGAGCCGTGAACGTCTCCGTGTGCTCGTGGACCTCGTGCTCGACGGCCTCGTTCACGAGCCACTCGAGCAGGAGTGGATGCGCGCCCTGGTGGGCGGTCGTGGGAGTCGTGGACATGGCCTCCTCCTCACACGTGCGGTCCATCGAGGCTCGCGCACCTGGCCGTCGGGCGCATCGGCCATCCGATCTCGCGACGGGTGCCGAACGTCCCGAACGGGACCCGCGCCCGCGCGACGGGCGGGTTACGACGCGGGCTCGAGATTGATGGCGATCGTCCGGCCCGCCCAGTCGTCGACGATCCAGAACGCGAACCAGCCCGAGCCGCCGAGTGGGACGAGGGCGGCCTCGCTCGAGCCGGTGTCGGCATCGAGCGTCTGGCCCGGGGCGAGGGCGACGACCCGGAACGACAGGTAGCGCCAGCCGACGCTCTCCGGCGTGATCTCCAGGACGATCCCGGGGCCCGTCCTGGGGCGACGTGTCGGACGACCTCCTCGCTCATGCCGACGCCTCCGCCGTCACCTCGGCCAGGCGGACCGGTCGTCCCTCGCGCCAGCTCCGCGTCACCGCGACGGCCAGACGGAGCGTCTCGAGCGCCTCGGCCGGACCAGGCTCGGGCGTCGTGCCGTCCGCGAGGGCCCCGAAGAACGCTTCGAGCTCGCGCCGGAAGGCGACCTCGAACCGGTCGGGGAAGTTCTCGTAGTGATCGGCCTCGAACCCGAAGTCGCGCGAGTAGACC
>JBGPFS010000143.1:0-6650 GCA_041483455.1 Candidatus Limnocylindria bacterium
CTTCCTGGACTGCGTCGCCGTTTGCCGACTCGATCTCCACCGTCTCGGGTCGAACGAGCAAGAGCACGCGCTCGCCCCGGGTCCGCCCTTTCGCAGCTTCGACGCGGAGTCTCGCGCTACCGCACTCGACGGAGCCGTCTTCGGCCACAGTGGACGCGAGCCGGTTCATCGTGCCGATGAACTCGGCGACGAACGGGGTCGCCGGCGAGCCGTACATCTCGCTCGGCGTCCCCACCTGCTCGATCCGGCCCTGGTAGAGGACGGCGACCCGGTCGGAGATCGAGAGCGCCTCCTCCTGGTCGTGGGTGACGTAGATCGTCGTGATCCCGAACTCGAGCTGGATCCGGCGGATCTCCTCTCGCAGCTGGACGCGCACCTTCGCGTCGAGGGCGGAGAGCGGCTCGTCGAGGAGGAGCACCTCCGGGCTCGGGGCCAGCGCCCGACCGAGGGCGCAGCGCTGCGCCTGGCCGCCCGAGATCTGGTTCGGATAGCGATCCGCCTGGGGCACCAGTCGGACGAGCTCGAGCAGCTCGTCGACCCGGCGCTTCACCTCCGCGGCCGGGCGCTTCCGGACCTCGAGCGGGTAGGCGATGTTCTGGCGGACCGACAGGTTCGGGAAGAGCGCGTAGCTCTGGAAGACCATCCCGATCGGGCGCTCGCGGGTCGGGACGAACGTCACGTCGCGCCCGGCGATGACGATCCGCCCGCTGGTCGGCTTCTCGAGGCCGGCGACCGAGCGCAGGAGCGTCGTCTTGCCGCAGCCCGACGGCCCGAGGAGGGCGAGCATCTCGCCGGACTGGATGTCGAACGAGACGTCGTCGAGGGCCCGGACCTGGCCGAACGTCTTGGTCACCCGCTCGAGCGTGACGCCGCTCATCGGCCCTCCCGCTGTTCGATGGTGCGAGCGCCCGGCAGGAGCCGGACCGTCTGCCCGCGGTTCCAGTAGACGACGATCGCGGAAAGGACGAACAGCACGACGAAGCTGATCATGGTCACCGCGGCCAGCCGGTTGAACGAGCCCGTCTGGCTGGAGTATGAGCGGATCGCCTCGGCGCTCCAGATCGGGATCGTGTAGACGCCCCGGGCGAGCGTCTGGACCATCGCGAACTCGCCGAAGCTCGTGGCGAAGGCGAGCAGCGCCCCGCTCACGATCCCGGGGGTGATGTTCGGCAGCACCACCCGCCGCACGATCTGGAACGGGCTGGCGCCGCAGGTCTCGGCCGCCTCGGAGAGCCGCTCGATGCCGGCCGCGGCCATCGCCCCATCGACCGCCCAGTACAGGAACGGGAAGGCGATCGCGGAGTGGCCCAGGACGAGCAGCGGGAACGTGCCCTGGAGTCCCGGCGCTACGACCCCGGCGAACTGGAGCAGGGCGAAGCCGATCACCAGGTACGGCAGGGCGAACGGGATCGCCGCGGCCAGTTCGATGACCGGCCGGATCCGCGGGTTGCGGACCCGGGCCCAGTAGGCGGCCGGCACGACCAGGGCGATGTCGACGATCGCGGTGAGCGTGGCCAGGATGAGGGTCGTGACGAAGGCGCCCACGACGGCGGGGTCGGCGAAGACCTGGCTCCACCAGTCGAGCGTGTAGCCGTCGGGCAGGACGTGGGCGGTCCAGCGAGTGGCCAGCGAGTAGATGAGCACCGCCACCATCGGCAGCATGAAGTAGACGAGCAGTCCGACGAACAGCAGGCGCTGGGCCCAGCGGGTCGGGGACGGCCGCCCGCGGACGGAGCCGGCGGCCGGGTTCGCGGCGGTGACCGTGGTCACGATGGCGACCTCAGAACCAGCGCAGGGCGCGCCGGAGGAGCGCCCGGTAGGTCAGGAGGGAGACCGTCGCGATCGCCATCAGGACGACCGCGAGGACCCCCGCCCGGGCCGGTCCGAACAGGACGTCGGACTGGAGCGAGTTCCCGATCTGGAGCGTGATCAGGTGGACGGCCGTCCCGCCCGACTGGCCGGCCAGGCCGTAGGCGATGCCGTAGATCCCGATCGACCAGGTGAAGATGAGGATCCAGCCGCCGACGAGGAACGGGGTCAGGACCGGCAGCCCGACCCGCCGCCAGAACTGGCGGCGAGTGGCGGACGCGGTCTGAGCCGCCTCCCACCAGTCGTCCCGGAGGATGCCCATCGCGGGGATCGTCAGCAGCACGAAGAGCGGGATGTTCGTGTACTCGTAGGCGAACAGCAGGGCGATGAACGAGCTCGAGCGGGGCGGTACGAAGTCGATCCCCACGGCCTGGATGGCGAGCGTGAGCATGCCGACGACGCCGAGCGTGGCGAGATAGGCGAACGCGAGGCCGATCCCGCCGAAGTTGGCGGCGACGTTGAGCAGCCCGAGCCAGAACGCCCGTCGACCGGCGAGCATCCGGCTGATCAGCCAGGCGACCGGCGCACCGATGATCAGGGTCACGGTCGCGGAGGTGACCGCCAGCTCGAGGCTGGTCACGATGGCGTCCTGGTTCGCCGCCTGGCCGAGCACCTTCGTCCAGTTGTCGAGCGTGAAGCCGTTCGCGCCCCAGACGGTCTGACCCACCAGGACGATCGCCGGCCCGAGCAGGCACGCGCCGACCAGGACGAGCAGGGGGATGGCGGGGCCCCAGGCCGCGCCGATGGAGCGGAGGCGACCCACCGGGGTCGCTGCGGGAGCCGACCGACCCGGAGGCGCAGCCGCCCCCGTCGCCTCGTCGGCGGCGGGGGCGGTCGGCTGCGGTGCGTCCACGTCGGTCCGTCAGACCTGGGTCGGGTGCCTCAGGGCGCCGTGACCTGGTTCTGCCAGATGTCGGCGATCTTGGCGATGTCGATCTTGGAGGTGTCGACCACCTGGACGGGCTTGTACTGGTCGTCCGGGAGCCACAGGGCCTTCGCGTCGGCCGGCAGCTGGAGGTCGCCGGTGACGTACCGGATCGGCCGGGCGCCGAACTTGGCGAAGATGGTCTGGCCCTGGTCGCTCAGGACCCAGTCCAGGAACATCTTGATGAAGTCCATGTGGGCCGTGTCGTACGTGTTGGCGATGATCGCCGACGGGGCGTAGATCGAGCCGTCGGTCGGGATGACCACCTGGGCGCCGACGTTCTTGGCCTTCATCGTGTTGGCCAGCGCGATGAGGTTGAAGTCGTACTTGACCTGGATCGGGACCTCGCCCTTCTCGAAGGTGTCCGCGTTGCCCTCGGAGGAGGCCAGGTTCTTGACCATCGCCTTGGCGTAGGCGATGCCCTTGGTGTAGTCGTCGAGGGTGCCGCCGACGGCGAGGTTCATGGCCACGAAGGCCATCGTCGCCGTGCCCGACGAACCCGGCTTGCCGAGCCCGACGAGGCCCTTGTAATCGGCCTTGGCGAGATCCGCCCAGGTCGTCGGGACGGCGATGTTCTTCGACTTCAGGAAGTCGGTGTTGACGACGAAGCCCGGGACGCCGACGAACGTGGCGACCCAGCCGCCCTTCGCGCCCTTGAGGTAGGCCGCCAGCTTCCCGGCGGTCGACGGGGTGTACGCGGGCAGGACGCCCTTGGCCTCGGCCTGGCTCGCGAACAGGATGCCGATGTCGGCCATGCCGGCCTTCGGGTTGTTCTTCTCGGCGTCGAAGGCCGTGATCTCCTCGGCGGACGACATGTCCTCGCCGAGTGAGCGGCTCGCGTTGCAGGTGAACCCGTTGGTCGAGCAGAACTGCTTGAATTCCTCGCCGTAGTTCGCCCAGCTGTCCGGCGCCCCGTAGGTCGCGAACGACTTGGCCTGGTCCGCGGCCTTGGTCTTGTCGGCGGCGGCCTTCCAGTCGCCGGCGCCGCTGCTACAGGCGTTGACGATGAGGATGCCGGCCGCTCCGAGCGCCAGCAGCTTCGAGTATCTGACCTTCAACCTGATCCCTCCTCCAGTTTCTCGGCGGCCGATCGAACACCGGCAGCACCGGCGTCCCGGCCGCGCACACGCGCATCCATGACTCGGAACGCCCCGAACGCTGAGCCGGGCGGGTCAACCCGCGGTGAGCAGGATGTTAACCAATCGGAGGCCCTGCAACGCGTCGAGATTCGCGTCGACATTCGCGTCGACATTCGCGCGGGCGAAGCGGGCTCTAGCGCCCGGCCCGCTCCCGGCTTGCGCGCCCTCCGCGATCCCGCTACAGTGGTACTTGTATGGACAAGTTCCCGCTCCACCGTCGGATCGCCGACGAGCTCAGGACCCGGATCGCGGCAGGGACCATCCCGGTCGGTCGGCCGCTGCCGTCCGAGAACGAGCTGATGGTCGAGTTCGGGGTCTCCCGCGGGACCGTCCGCCAGGCGCTCGCCGGCCTGCGGGTCGACGGCACCGTCGCCGGCGGGCGGGGCGCGCCGCCCGTCGCTCGCGGCGCGCCGCTCGCCCAGCCGTTCAGCGAGCTCATCAGCTTCTCGGCCTGGATCGGCTCCCTCGGTCGCGTCCCGTCGGGCCGGCTGGTCGGGTCGGTGCGCGGTCCGGTCGGACCGGGTGAGGCCGCCGAGGCCCTGGGGCTCGCGCCGGATGCGCCGGTTCGTCGGATCGTCCGGGTGCGCTACGCCGACGACGAACCGCTGATGGTCGAGCGGACCACCTTCCCGGACGAGATCGGCCAGCTCGTGGCCGGTCTCGACCTCGAGCGCCGCTCGATCTACGCCGAGCTGGCCGAGCGAGGGATCGTGGTCGCCTCGGCGCACCAGGCCGTCGGCGCCGTGGCCGCCGGGGTCGAGGACGCCCGGCTCCTGTCCGTTCCCCTGCGCGCGCCGCTCCTGCGCGTCCGCCGGCGCTCGCTTCTGGCCTCGGGGCGACCGCTCGAATGGTCCGACGACCGCTACCGGGCCGACCGGGTCACGTTCGCGATCGACAACACCCCCGCTCGCCCGGCGCTCGGGCGGCGACTCGCGATGGGAGGTTCCTGATGCCCCGCGCCGATTCCGCGGCGACCGCTCACGCCTGGGCCACGGCCCGGGCGATCGACCTCTGGGCGATCTTCGCGGGCGACCTCGACGGCCCAGCCCTGCACGCTCTCGGCGAGGCGTTCGGCGCCGTCCGGGCCGATGGGGCCCGGCTCGTCATCGTGGCCCCGTCCGACGGTGCGGCGGGCGGTGCGGCGGCGGGGGCTGGAGCCGGGGAGGCCGCGATCGCCGACCTCACGGTGGCCGGGCCGGGCGGCCCGTCGCCGTTCGGGCTGTTCACGGCCCTGGTCGCGGCCGGCGTCCCCGACGCCCGTCGGCTCGGGGTCATCGGCGGGACCGTGGCGGCGCTCGAGGCTGGCCACCGGGCGGGCGCGGGGGCCATCGTCGGGATCGCGGCTACCGCGCCGGCGATCCGCCGACCGCTCCTGGACGGTCAGCCGGACGTCATCGTCGAGGCGGCCCAGTTCGCGGCTCTCGACGCCGAGCGCTACGCGAGCGGGCGCGCCCATCGCCAGCGGGTGCTCCTCAACCCGGGACCGTCGGTCGTCTCCGACCGCGTCCACCGGGCGATCGGCGGACCGGACCTCTGCCACCGCGAACCTGAGTACACGGCGCTCTTCTCGCGGGTGCGGGCGAAGCTGCTCCGGGTGGGCGGCGTCGGCGACGACTGGGCCGTCGCGCTCATCGCGGGGAGTGGGACCGCCGCGATGGAGGCGATGACGGGGGCGGTCGCGCGGCCCGGCCGGAAGCTGCTCGTCTGCCAGAACGGGATCTACGGCGAGCGCATCGCCACGATCGCGCGCCGGCTGGGGACGGAGGTCGTCGACGTCACGGCCGGCCACACCGAGCCGATCGATCCGGCCGCGGTCGCGGCGGCGCTCGACGCCGATCCGACGATCGACGCGGTCGCCGTCATCCACCACGAGACGACGACCGGCCTGCTCAATCCGGTCGCGGCGATCGGGCGGGTCAGCGACGCTCGGGGCGTCGTCCTGATCGTCGACGCGATCAGCTCGTTCGGAGCGGAGGAGCTCGAGATCGCGGGCTCGGGGATCGACATCGTGGCCGGCACGTCGAACAAGTGCCTCCACGGCCTGCCCGGGGTCGGGTTCCTCCTGATGTCCCCACGAGCCCAGGCCCGGGCCCTGGAGGTGCCGCCCCGCTCGCTCTACTTCGACCTCCCGGGGTACCTCCGCGCCCAGGCGAAGCGGACCGTCCCGTTCACGCCGGCCACGCCGGCCATCTACGCCCTCGAGGCCGCCCTCGACGAGCTGTTCGACGAGGGTGTCGAGCGTCGCCGCGCCCACTACCGCGAGCGGGTCGCCTACCTCGACCGGGAGTTCGCCCGGCTGGGCCTCGAGCCGATCGTCGCGGCCGGCGACCGGTCGGGCTCCGTCCGCAGCCTCCCGCTTCCGACAGGGGTCTCGTACGACGAGCTGCACGATGCGGTCAAGGCGGACGGCTACGTCATCTACGCGGGGCTCGGGAGCGCGGCGGCCACGAACTTCCGGGTCTGTGCGCTGGGCGACCTAGAGGTCGGGGCGCTCGAGGGGTTCGTAGCTTCGCTCGAACGCGCGCTCCGGGGGGCCGGGGTCGCCGTCCCGGCCCGCTGACACCAGGCGCCAGCAGCGGCCGGGCGGCCGATACCGCCCAGCACCGAGAAAGGGAACCGAACGTGAGCTTCGTCTTCCAGCGCGAGTACCGGGGTCCGATCCAGGCGGTCATCCTCGACTGGGCCGGCACGACGATGGACCACGGCGTCTACTCGCC
>JBGPFS010000144.1:0-6607 GCA_041483455.1 Candidatus Limnocylindria bacterium
CGATCATCTGCCCGTGTCATGACGGCCGATTCAACCCGGCCACCGGCGCGGTCGTCTCCGGGCCACCGCCTGCGCCGCTCAAGCCGATCACGGTGGCCGTCGAGAAGGATCAGATCTACCTGGTGGAAGGCTGACGATGGCCGCCGCCGGACAGACCCAGAGGCCAAGGAGCCGCCTCGGCGACTTCCTGGAGACCAGGCTCAAGGCGGGGGAGCTCTTCAACGCGCTCGTCCACGTCCGGATCCCCGCCGAGGCCCGACCGTACTACCTCGGTGGGATCACGCTGTTCCTGTTCGCGGTCCAGGTGGTCACAGGCACGCTGCTCAGCCTGTACTACAAGCCGACCCCGGAGACCGCCTACGACAGCGTGAAGTTCGTCACGAGCGTGGTCGACTTCGGCTGGCTGATCCGGAGCGTCCACCACTGGGGCGCGAACCTGATGATCATCTGCCTGGTCCTCCACGTCGTGCGGATCTTCATGCAGGGCGCCTACAAGTACCCCCGCGAGCTCACCTGGATCGCGGGCGTCGGCCTCCTCGCCGCGACGATCGGGTTCGGGTTCACCGGCTACCTGCTCCCGTGGGACCAGCGCGCGTTCTGGGCGACCACGGTCGGCACGGAGATCGCGGCGTCGGTGCCGGTCGTCGGGGACGCCTTGCTGAACCTGCTTCGCGGCGGGGCGGACGTGACCGAGGCCACGTTGAGCCGCTTCTTCGGGATGCACGTCCTTGTCCTGCCGCTGGGCCTCGGCCTGCTGCTCGTCGTCCATCTGACGATCGTGCATCAGCTGGGCCTGGCGAACCCCAAGCACCCCGAACCCCGGCCTGGAGTGGTCGACCGGGACCCGCCGAAGGGACCCGAGCGCCTGAAGCCGTTCTTCCCGGACTACATCCTCGACGAGGCGATCGCCTGGGCGATCATGCTCGCGGTCCTGGTCGTCCTCGCCTCGGTCTTCCCCGCCGGGCTCGAGGACAAGGCCGATCCGCTCAAGACCCCGGCGCACGTCAAGCCCGAGTGGTACTTCCTCTCTGTCTACCAGCTCCTGAAGCTGGTGCCTCGGATCGTCGGGATCATGGCGCCGATCATCGCCATCGGGGCGCTGTTCCTCCTGCCGTTCCTCGACCGCAACCCACAGGTGAGGATGCGCTGGCGCCCGCTGGCCGTGCTGGTCGGACTGATCGCCGCCGCGGCCACGGTCGGCCTGACCATCTGGGGGCAGTACAGCTAGCGATGGACCACCTGTTCGATCGGCTCGAGCGCGGCACCGGGATGACCCGGCCGGCCCGGCTTGGACTCCTCCTGGTGGTCCTGGCTGGACTCGGGCTCGCCCTGGCCCAGGGGGTCGGGGCGCAGAGCCCGAGCCCGGACGCCTCGGCGGGCCCGGTCGCGACGACACAGCCTTCGCCCGGATCGACCGCCTCGTCGCCGGATGCCAACGCTTCGCCCTCCGCCCAGCCGTCCGAAGCGCCCTTCCCGCCGCCGAGCGCCAAGGCGGCCGCTCCGAACACCTGCTACGCCTGTCACAGCGCGATCGCCGCACCGCAGCGGGCGATCGCCGACAAGTGGCAGGCGAGCGTGCACGGTCAGAACGGGATCGGGTGCGCCGACTGCCATGGCGGCGATCCGACGTCCGACTCCATCACCGACGCGATGGACCCGGCCAAGGGCTTCATCGGCAAGCCGACGCGCGCCCAGACCGTCGCGCTCTGCGGGACCTGCCATTCGAACGTGGACCGGATGCGCCAGTACCAGATCCCCACGGATCAGCTGGTCAAGTACCAGGCGAGCGTCCATGGGCAGCGACTGCTGGTCGCCCAGGACGTCCGGGTGGCGATCTGCATCGACTGCCACGGCTCGCACGAAGTCAAGAAGGCCTCGGACCCGACCGCGGACGTCTATCCGCTGAACGTGCCCAAGCTGTGTGCGTCGTGCCATTCGGACCCGAAGCTGATGGCGCCCTACAACATCCCGACGAATCAGTACGACCTGTACCAGGCGAGCGTCCACGGCCAGGCGGTCCTGGAACGCCAGGATCTGCGCGCGCCGACCTGCGCCTCCTGCCACGGCTCCCACGACGCGAAGCCCCCGAAGAGCACCGAGGTGGTCCAGGTCTGCGGGAAATGCCACACGGCTACCCAGGCCCTCTACGAAGAGAGCAAGCATTCGCAGCTTGCGGTCGGACCGAAGTGCTGGACCTGCCACGGCAACCACGACGTCGCCCAGCCGGACGAGTCGCGCTTCTTCCACCCGACGGAGACGGCCTTCGAGTGCACGACCTGCCACAACCCGGTGGACCGGACCCTGATCCTCAACGCCGACCGCTTCGCGAAGGACGCCGACCGCCGGTGCGACACCTGCCACCACAACGCATCGCAGATCTACGCCCAGGCGCAGGGCATCCATGACACGCTCGATCGGGCGAATCAGGCGTACCTGAAGGCCCAGGCGCGGGTCAAGGAAGCGGCCGCGGCGGGCATGATCGTCACCGATGCGGACGTCCAGCTGACCGAGGCCCGAACCAGCCTGATCCGCGCCCGAGCGGCCGTCCACACCACGAAGCTGACTTCGGTCGCCACGCTCGCGGACGCCGCCGGGGCGACAGCCGCCGAGGCTCAAGCCTTCGCCGACGCAAGGCTCCAGGAGAGCGTCTTCCGGCGCCAGGCGATGGTCGTGGTGGTGGCGATCATCCTGTTCAACGTCGTCCTGTTCTACCTGCTGAAACGGCGGATCGAGCGCGATCGCAAGGTGGCCTAGGCACTGCGGCCGGGCGACTGCGCTCGAGTCGACCGCCGAGGCCCAGGTCGCCGTCCGCCCGCCGGGCGTGGGGCGAAGCCATCCGTTCGCGGAGGGATTCGACCTATTTCGCGCCATCGAGCCCTTGTCGAACTCGGACGGCCGGTGCTAGAAGAGGGTGAACGGAGGTGCAGCCATGTCCGCGAAGGCGGGAGACCGGATCATCGTCGAATCGGAGAAGGTCGGAACGCCAGCCCGAGAAGGCGACGTCCTGGAGGTGATCGAGTCGGCTGCGGGCGTGCGCTATCGCGTTCGCTGGGACGACGGGCACGAGAGCACCTTCCACCCTGCTGCCGGCAGCGCGCGGATCGTCTCCGCCCCGAGGTCGAAACGGGGGTAGGCCCCGTCACCGGATCCTTGCCCTGGCCGGTCGGGTGATCTCGGCGCCCTGACGCGTACGGGTTCGACCTGCGTCCGCGTCGCCCACCGTGGATGATGAGCGCCCGCGTGTCGTCGGCACGGCGGTAGGTGGCCATCGTCCCCTGGGAGATCGAGCATGCGGATCAGCTTCGAGCACCAGCCCCATCCTCGGGTCGCGGCACACAAGAAGACCCGTCCGCCCAAGACCGCCGATGAGCACGTCGGCATCAACGGTCGGGTCGCGCTCCTCGTCACGACCGTGGTCGGGACGATGTGGTGCGCCTATGCGTTCGCCGTCCTCGCGCTCGTCGCGCTGCCGTCCGCGCTCCATTCCGGCGACCCGCTCCAGCTCGTCCAGTGGGTGAGCCAGACCTTCATCCAGCTGGTCCTCCTGTCGGTGATCATGGTCGGCCAGAACATCTCCTCTCGCGCCTCGGACAAGCGGGCGGAGATGACGTACAAGGACGCCGAGGCGACGTTCCACGAGGCCGAGCAGATCCAGGCGCATCTCAAGGCCCAGGACGACGCCCTGAACGGCCTGCTTGACAAGCTCGAGAAGCTCGAGGCGGCGCGCGGCCAGGCGTGACCAATGCTTCGACGCGCCACCCGCCGGCGTCGGCGCGAGGGGCCGTCGTCCTGGTTCGGATCGCCCTCGTCCTGCTCATCTTCGGCGAGCTGTACGTCACCGCGATCCACGTGCCCGGCCTGCTCCACCCGACCGCGATCGGCACGGACGCATCGAACTACTATGCGGCTGGCCAACGGCTGGATGACGGGCACGACCTGTATGGTCCACTGCGGGTCACGGATCGGCGGGTCCCGGGCTACCCGGGCCTGTTCCCGGCACCTCTCCTATCACCGCCACTCGTGGGGGTGATCTGGCGCCCGCTCGCGGCGCTCGGTGAGACGTCGATGACGGTCTGGTGGGCGGCGGATCTCGCGCTCCTCGCGTGCCTGGCCATCTGGTTCGCGGCTGTCGGACGCCGCTGGACGCTGGGCGGTCTGTCGGTCATCCTCGCGCTCGGGTGGCCGATCGCGCTCGCGCTGCAGGTACCCTATCGCTATCTGGGCAACGAGTCCCCGCTCTCGATCGCGGCGCTCTCCGGCAACCTCAACGGCTACCTGATCGGCCTGTGCGTCCTCGTCTGGTGGGCGTCCAGCCGTGGCCGCTCGTCGATCGCCGGGGTCGGCGCCGGTCTCGCCGCCGTGCTGAAACTCGGTCCGTTCGTCCTCGCCTGGTGGCTCCTCGTGCGACGCGACTGGCCGGCGGTGAAGGCGTTCAGCGCGACGGTCGGCGTCCTCGCGATCGTCAGCCTGCTCGGGGCTGGCCTCGACGCCAACCTCGCCTTCGCCCGGCTCGCGCTCGGCGGGGGTGTCGCCCCGACCCCGCTGAGCGTCCCGGGGATGCTCCACAGCTGGCTCAACGTGGCTCCGCAGCAGGCGGCACCCGGGACCATCGTGGCGACGGTCGCGGGCCTGGCGCTGGTCTACGCCACGCGCCGGCAGGCGCGGATCTCGTTCCTCGTGGCGATCCTCGTGGTCATCTACAGTTCGCCGGTCGTGCTCACGGGGAACTTCGCGCTGCTCCTGGCCGTGGTGGCACCCTGGGTGGTGCCGGGCCGGTCCGGACCCTTCGCCCTCGGGTCGCTCAGCCGCTGGGCGGGAACCCGAGCCAGGCGAGCACGTTGCGATTGAAGCGGTCGAAGCTCGCAGCCGTGACCCCGAGATCGATCCTTGGCGGCTCGAACCCATCCGCCCAGGCGAACGTGCCCGCACCGAAGATCCGTGCGCCCGCCGGCGAGGTGCGGATCGTCACGCTCGTCGAAAGGCGCGCTCCCTTCGGGGTCGTTGCCGCGCCGTCCATGATCGCGATCCCTCCGGAGCCCGGGTAGACGAGATCGCCCTCGCCCATCAGCAGACCTCGGATCACGGTCCCGGGCCGCCAGCCCGTGCCGGCGAGGAGCTCGGGCGGCATCTGGGCGGTGACCGTGTACTCGTACCGGACGTAGCCGTCGCCCAGGACACCCAGGTACTGGGCTCCGAACAGGAGGCCTTCGGGTCGGTCCAGCGGTGGCTGTCGCCATTGGGTCGTGGCACGAGCCGGATCGCTCGCAGCATGGGGATCCGCAGCCGCACTCTTGTAGCAGACGAGGTCCATCGGCGCCCCCGCCGTCCGAGGCTTGGCCAGGCGGACCTGCCAGTAGAAGCCGTTCGCGCCGAAGTCGAGCACGTTCATGTCGCCGGCCACGTCGACATGCTGCTCCACCCAGTCGCGCAGCGAGGCGGTCACGTACTCGGCGTGCCGCGGCAGGATCAGCAGGCGGGGCGCGACGGCCGGGGGATGGATCGCGAGGTCGTAGTCGGTCGTGTACTGCAGAGCGAGTCCGCGGAGTTGGAGCCAGCCGAGGATGCGGTCGTCGTCACGCGTCCAGTCGCCCGTGCCGCCGTCGAGCGCGTACGGGCGTTCGAAGCTGACCCGGACCGCGCGCGGTGCGGCGTAGGAGTACAGATTCGCGCCGCCCCAGAGGTTGTAGGCCTGATAGGTCAGGGCCGTGAAGACGAAGGCGGGCTCTCCGGGTGCGAGCACCGGGGTCCGGACGACGAAGATGGCCTCGCCCGTCGTCCCGCTCGTGTCACGCGCCGTGACGACGTAGACCCCGGGCAACCAGCCGCCCGTATCGACGGTGTCCGTCACCGGCCAGTTCGCTCGCGCGGTCCGCTCCAGGGTGTCGAACGTCCCGAGCGACCGGTAGTCGTGGCCGTCGCGGTCGGCCGAGCGGACGACGACCTGGCGACCCGAGGGCAGGGTAGCGTCGAGACGCGCGATCGTGTAGGTGTACTGGCGGGCCGTCGTGGAAACGTGGAGCGTCAGTGGCTCACCCGGGATGACGGACACGCCGCCCGCGTACAGCTCGATCCGGCCGGGAAGCTCCACGGGGACACGGCCATCGATCCCCTCCGCCGTGTCGAGCTCCTCCTGGCTCGGCGACGCGGACGGCTCAGCGCCGGGCGACCCGCCCGGGGAGGTGGGCGAACCGGGGCTGAACGAGGCGGTCCCGGGCGACGAACCCGCCGACGTCGCCGGTCCACCGCCCGAAGCTCCGGACGACCCCCGATAGGCCGCGAAGGCGACGACCAGCCCGATCGCCGCGAGGGCGATCCCGATCCCGAAGCCGCGTCTCGACGGGCGCATCCACGTCCTCAGTGATCGTCACCAGGCGGCGCCCAGCGCGCGGGACGAGCGTCCTGTGCGGGACGGATCGCGCGCGCGGATCCGGCGATCGTCCAGGGCGAGCCGATCATAGCTCGGGCGGCGAAACGGGCGTGTCGAGAGGCTGCTCAGCTGACTGGACCGCGCCGCGCCGGCTCACGGTCCTGCCACGGTGACCGGGGACCAGGTGTGGCCGCCGTCCCGGGTCATGAGCAGCTGCGCGCTCCCGGTTCCCGACGATGC
>JBGPFS010000145.1:0-6538 GCA_041483455.1 Candidatus Limnocylindria bacterium
CCCTACGGCGTGTAGTTGATCCGGATCCCGACCGCGTCGAGGCTGAACGTCCGGGTCGTGTTGTTCGCCACATCGGTGATCCGCAGCCGGAAGTTCGCGTTCGTGAAGTCGCCGACCCCCCACGCCCCCGGCGCCCGGCCCCACGTGTCGGCGGCGCCGCCGAACGTGTAGGTGGTCAGGCCCGTGGCCGTGAACGCCACCGACTTGTTCGCGGTCCAGGTCGTCCCGCCGTCCCATGAGAGCTGGGCGCACAGGGTGGTGCCGGTGGTCGTGCTGACCCCGGCCACCGCCTGGAGCTCGATCCCGTTGATCGAGGCCACCGTGCCCGGCAGCGTGAAGCCGTAGTCGTAGAAGCGATGGTTGTCCTTGCCCGCGTTCGTGCAGGCCGTATTGGCGTTCGTCCCGGAGTTGACGTCGGTGGCCGCCGAGGCGTCGGGGGCACCGCAGGCACGGGTCGGGTTCGTCTCGTAGCCGTTCCCGTCGCCGCCGGTGTCGGCCGCCTGCGCGGTGCAGTAGAGCCGGCTCGTCCAGGTCGCCGGGAGGGTGACGACTGCCGTCGCCTGGGGCGTGTTCGGGCTCTCCCAGACGCCGTAGAACGAGCGGACGACGTAGTAGTACGTCCCGCTCGAGGCCGGAGTCTCGGCGTAGGCGAGGGTCGTCCGCGGGGTCACCGTCCCGACGAGCGAGTACGGCCCGCCGCTGACCGTGCCGCGCTCGACGTGGTACCCCGATGCGTAGGTGTCGGTCGTGATCGGCCAGCTGAGGGTCACGCTGGCGCCACCCGTGGCCGACAGCGTCGTCGGCGCGACGAGCTGGTGGGTCGCGAAGGACGCCGGCCTGGCCTGGGAATTCGTCCAGGCGACCACGGCGGCGACCGGCAGCGCGGCCGCGAGCAGCAGGACGACCGCGGCCACCAGCGCCGAGGGCCGTCGGGCGCCGCCGAGCGATCGGGACTCGAGACCGGCGCTCATCCGACCGGCGAGGCGCTCGCGAAGGGCGGGCGGGCGTGGGCTCGATCGGCCTCGATCGGGTCGAGGAGCCAGGCGAGGAGCAGGAGCGCGAGGCCGAGCAGGACGATGAACAGGGCCCCCAACGGGATCGTCATCCAGCTCAGGAGGTAGCCGACCCCGGGGAGGGCGAAGGCGATCCGGCCCACCATCGCGGATGCCGGGATGAGGACCGGGTCGATCGTCTGGTTCGCGTCGCCCTTCGTCTCGAACCAGACCCCGTCCGGACGGTACGCCACCCGGGTCACCCGGTGGCTGAACGTGGTCTGGCCGACCGTCCTGAACGACACCACGTCCCCCGCGCGGACGGCGTCGGCCGGGACGACCTCGAGGATCGCGGCCGAGCCGAGGTGGATCGACGGCTCCATCGAGCCCCCGGTCACGATCACGACCGGATGTCCGGTCAGGGGAAGGACCCGCCCGACGATCACGCCGGTGAGTCCCACCGCCACGACGACGAGCAGCAGGACCTCGACGAGCCGGCGGACGGCACGGATCATGCGCGTCGGTTCGGTCATCGGTGCGTCCTCCTGGTGACGCTGCCGGGCGGCGGGTCCAGTCGCCGGCTGGGAGAACGGCTCGGCCGCGACCCGCCGCTGGCTGGCCGCGGCCGGAGTCCGTCCGCCGGGTCTAGTTGTTGGCGGTCTGCTCGGCGGCGAAGGTGAACGTCGCCGTCGCCGTGCTGCCCTGGTAGGTCTGGGCGGCGCCGCTGGGGAGGGCCCAGGTGAAGCAGAGCGTCTCGCTCGAGCTCGCCCCCAGGGTCCGGTCGCCGGCCTGGGCGCCCTGGGTCGGGTCGCCCAGGGCGGCGCTGCGGAGGGTACCGGTGTAGATCGTGCTGCCCACGCTCGCGCAGGCGACGTTCTTGATCGTCAGGGTCAGGCCGTTCGCCAGCGAGTTCGTCTCGGCGCTGATCGCGGTCGACATCGCGAAGCGGAATTGCGAGAGGCCCGTGTTGCTGACGGTCACGTCCTGCGAGCCGGTGTCGCCGGGCAGGATGTTGGTGGCCGTGAAGACCGTGGCCGGGCTGACGCCCAGGATGATCGAGCCGGTCGCGAACGACCCGGCATTCGTCTTCGAGTCGGTCCAGATCGCCAGTGAGAAGGCGCCCGTGCCGATCGTCAGGAGCGAAAGGCCCAGAAGGGCCCCGATGAGGCCGCGACGCCGGCGGTGGGTTCGCCCGCCGAGCATCGCCCGATCCGCCATGAGATCCATCAGTGCAACCTCTCGATTCCGAGGGGAGCGCGCAAATGTGGGACGCGCGCCCGCTTGTGGCGTATTGAAGCCGAGCCACACGTCGGCGGAAATGCGCCGGATGGGTCATCCGCCCCCGTACGTTCGTTCGGCGGGCATGGGTGGGTGGTCCGGGTCGGGGCCGCTGCGCACCGGGTCCGGTGGCTGGCGGTACCGCCCGCTCAGCGGTCGGTCGGGCCTCGGACTTCTCCGCGCCGGCTCCGCCTCGGCCAGACGCGCCCGTCGGCTACTGGGGCTGGGCCAGGACCATGATCCGGATCTCGGTCATGTCCTCGATCGCCCAGCGGAGGCCCTCCCGGCCGAGCCCGGAATCCTTCACCCCGCCGTAGGGCATGTGGTCGATCCGGTAGGTCGGGACGTCGTTGACGATGACCCCGCCGACCTCGAGCTCGTTGAAGGCGGCCCAGCTGTTGGCCAGGTCGTTGGTGAAGACGCCGGTCTGGAGGCCGAAGAAGCTGTCGTTGACCTCCCGGATGGCGTCGCCGAAGTCGCGGAACGGGTAGGCCACCACGAGCGGGGCGAACGCCTCGTTCGAGCAGACGGCGGCGGTCTTCGGGGCGCCCGTGAGGATCGTCGGCGGGAAGTACGTCCCGTCCGCCCGACCGCCGGTCAGGACCGTCGCCCCGAGGGCCACGGCTTCGTCGACCCAGCGCTGGGTCCGATCGGCGGCAGCCGCGTCGACCATCGGCCCCAGGTCGGTCTGGGGATCGAGCGGATCCCCGACTTTCAGGACCCGGGCGCCGGCGACGAGCTTCGCCATGAACGGCTCCCAGACGTCCTCGTGGACGAACATCCGCTGGACGCTGATGCAGACCTGGCCGGCGTAGGCGAACGCCCCGACGAGGATCCGGCGCACGGCCCAGTCGAGGTCGGCGGTCCGGTCGACGATCACGCCGGCGTTGCCGCCGAGCTCGAGGACGACCTTCTTCTTGCCGGCCTTCGCCTTCATCCGCCAGCCCACCGAAGGGCTGCCCGTGAAGGTCAGCAGCTTGAAGCGGGGATCCTCGACCAGCCGGTCGCCGAGCTCGCGGGTCATCGGCAGGATGCTCACCGCACCGGCCGGGAGGCCCGCCTCGGCGACGATCTCGCCGACGGTGAGCATCGTCAGGGGGTCCTTGCTGGGCGGCTTGAGGACGATCGAGCAGCCCGCGGCGATCGCCGGGGCCAGCTTGTGGGCGGCCAGGTTGAGCGGGAAGTTGAACGGGCTGATCGCGGCGACCGGGCCGACCGGGAACCGGCGGGTGAAGCCGATCCGGCCCTTGGAGGCCGGCATGATGTCGAGCGGGATCGTCTCGCCGACCATCCGCTCGGCCTCCTCGGCGCCGAGCCGGAAGGTGACGACCGCCCGGTCGACCTCCACCAGCGCGTCGCGGATGGGCTTGCCGGCCTCGAGCGCGATGAGCCGGCCGAGCTCCTCGCGGCGTGCCTTGATCCCAGCGCTGATCTCGCGCAGGATCCGGCCCCGCTCGTAGGCGGGCAGGCGGCGGGTCTCCTCGAAGGCGGCGACCGCGGCCGTGACGGCTTCCTCGTACTGCTCCGGCGTGGCGTTGTAGGTCGAGCCGGCCGGGGTCCCCGGCGCCGCCGGGTTCGCGACGACGAGCGGGTCGGGCGAGTCGACCCAGCGGCCGGCCAGGAGGATCGGGTGGGGCGTGACGCCGGTGACGGTGGTCATGGAACGGTGGCTCCCAGCAGGCGGTCGGTCAGGCAGGTGGCGATCCGGACGCTGGGCATTCTACGCTCGGGCATCCGGTCGGTCGGTCGGGGCGCTAGCATCTCCCCCATCGACCCGGCCGCTGAGGATCATCGGATGTCGAAGAACGACCGCTCCCGCGAGACGAGCCTGCGCGACCTGCTCCGCGTCCGACCGGGCTCCCGGATCGATCTCCGGAAGGTCGATCCCGGGGAGAGCCACGGGCACCAGAAGTCGGAGGCCGAAGTCGCGCTGGCCGCCGGGCTCGAGCGGCTGGCCGGGCTCCAGGACCGGCTGTGGGCCGAGTCCAAGCACCCGGTGCTCGTGGTCCTCCAGGGGATCGACGCGGCGGGCAAGGATGGCACGCTCCGACACGTCATGAGCGCCTTCAACCCGCAGGGCTGCCCGGTCACCGACTTCAAGGTCCCGAGCCCGCTCGAGCTGAGCCACGACTACCTGTGGCGCGCTCATGCGGCGGTCCCCGCCAAAGGCGAGATCGGGATCTTCAACCGCTCGTACTACGAGGACCTGCTGGTCGTCCGGGTCCACGGCCTCGTCCCCGAGGAGCGCTGGAAGCGGCGCTACGATCAGATCAACGCGTTCGAGAAGACCCTCGTCGAGGAGGGCACCACCATCGTCAAGTTCTTCCTGTGGATCGACGCCGACGAGCAGCGCCAGCGCCTCCAGTCGCGTTACGACGACCCGACCAAGCGCTGGAAGTTCAAGCTGGGCGATCTCGAGGAGCGCAAGCGCTGGGACGACTACCGGGCCGCCTTCGAGGATGCCCTCTCGCGCTGCTCCACGACCTGGGCACCGTGGTACGTCATCCCATCCAACCGGAACTGGTTCCGGAACCTCGCGGTGGCTGACATCCTGGGCGACGTGCTCGACGACCTGAAGCCCGCCTATCCTCCGATGGACCCGTCGGTCCCCGAAGGCCTCGTCATCGCGTAGACGCTGGGCGGGTGCCCGGTAGAAGCTGCCGCTGCCGAGCCAGCGGCCAGGCGCCGAGGCCCAGCCGGCGATCTGCGCCAGGAGCCGAGGCCCAGCCGGCGGTCAGGCGCCAGGGCCGAGCCAGCGGCCAGGCGCCGAGGCCCAGCCGGCGATCTGCGCCAGGAGCACGATCCGACCGAGCGTTTGCGTGTGGCGCACGTTCAGACCGCCGCGATCCTGCTGGCGGCCATCAGAACGGCAGGACGTTGCGCCAGACCCAGGCGCGTGGCTCGAGGCGCCTCCCGCCGGGTCGCTTGTTGCGCGTGGCGCACACCGGCGACCCGGCGGCAGCCCGTCCTGCCCGGTCGACGGTCGTAACGTGCCTCAGGCGCAACACCCGTAGGGGCGCGGCCCCGTGGGTGCGTGGCGCGGCCCCGTGGGTGCGTGGCGCGGCCCCGTGGGCGCCGGGCACGGGCCTGGGGGCCTGCCCTCAGGCGCCGGCGGCCCGTGGGTACGAGCCGAGGACGCGCAGGAACTGGGTCACGGACCCGAGCTCGACCAGGGCGGCCACGGCCGGAGGCGCATCGACGGCAGTGTCGAGGTCGATCCAGAAGACGTACTCCCAGGCCACGTCGCGCGACGGCCGGGACTCGAGCGTGCTCATGTTCAGGCCCGCGTCCGAGAAGACACGCAGGACGCGCAGGAGCGCCCCCGGCTCATTTCGGACGGCCAGCGCCAGGGTCGTCCGCATCGGGCGCTCCTGAGCGGGCGAGCGAGCCTCGACCGGCCCGGGCGCCACCGGTTCGGATCGGCCGACGACGACGAACCGGGTCCGGTTGGCCGGATCGTTCTCGATCCGGTCGGCGAGGACCTCGAGCCCGAACAGGCCGGCAGCACGCGGGGACAGCACGGCCGCGGCATGGGCCTCCGAGCGGTCCGCGATCAGCTTCCCGGCCCCGGCCGTGTTGTAGGTGGTGAGGAGCGACCACGGGCGCGTCCGGAGGAAACGCTCGGCCTGGCCGAGGGCCTGGACGTGCGAGTAGACCCGCTCGATCGTATCGAGCGTCTCGCCGGGCAGGGCCGCCAGGCAGAGCCGGACCGGAACGACCACCTCCGCCCGGATGACCAAGTCGTGCTCGAGGAGGAGATCGTAGTTCTCGCGGACGGTCCCGTTGACGACATTCTCGATCGGCAGGACGCCCGCGTCGGCGGAGCCATCGACGACGGCGCTGAACACCTCCCGGAAGCCCGGGACGGGCAGGGGGATCGGATCGGCGAAGGCGGACCGGACGGCATCCTCCGCGAACGCCCCGGGCTCACCTGAATAGGAGACCCGCGGCCGGCCCGGGGTTGGGGACGCCCCACGAGCCTCGCTCGGACCGCCTGCCTCTGCGCCCAGCCGGCCGCTCAGCGCTCGAACCACGAGGTGGTGTCGGTATCAGGGGCGTCCTCGTCGAGCTCGGCCCGCCGCGGCGCCTCGGCGATCGCGGCCGCCTTGGCTCGACGCCGGTTGCCCGCGGCCTCGGTCGCGCCGGCCCAATCCTCGTCCCCCAGGAGCGCCTCGAGCGCGGCCATGTACGCCTCGATCGAGGCCGCGATGATGTTCACGTTCCGCGACTCGCCCGTGTAGCGACCTGCGCCCCGCCGACCGGGGGCC
>JBGPFS010000146.1:0-6512 GCA_041483455.1 Candidatus Limnocylindria bacterium
CCGAGTGGCGATTCAGGAGCGGCGTACCAGCGGCGCCCTGCCACTCGTTCGTGCTCGCGCTGACGTGGGGCGTCCCGGACGTGGCCGTGTAGTCGTGGCGGTAGAAGGAATCGGTCGACGGATCGTTCTGCGGGATCGCGGGTGCCTGGTACGTCGCCTGGACATCCGTCGACGCGCCGGACCCATCGTGGCAGCGCAGGCAGGCCGAGGACTCCGGCGCTGCGGAGGACAGGAGGTGGCTCGAGTCGGCCGAATGATCACGGTGGCAGGCCGCGCAATCGCTCGAGGTCGCGCCGTACGGGCCATGTGGCGAGGGGTCGATCGCGGGGTCGAGCGGCGCGAGGGCCGGCTCCGGGGTGAGCAGCGGATAGGCCGACGGGCTGACCATGCGATAGGAGGCCAGGGTCGCAGGCGCCGCCTGGAGGGCCAGCGGCTGGAGGGCGTAGGTCGGCGCGGTCGCCGGGCTCGTTGTCGCACCCGAAGCCGACGGATCGGTCGCTGCCCCTACCGGGATCCCGGACCGTTGCCCTGACGGCAGCACCGGGGTCGGTTCGGCGCCCATCCGGAGGACCGCCGTCACGGCGCCGGCGATCGGCTGTCCGGCGTCCGTCAACCGGAACTCGTAACCGCCCCCGTAGGCCGCGTCGGCCGTCGCCCGGACGCTGAATCCGATCTCCGTGTACGAGAGCGGCGGGAGGACGACCGGGGGCAGGGGATTGAGGCCCATCGAGCGCTCTCCGCCGACCGCGGTCTCCTTCGTGGCGTCCGTCTCGTTGCTCACGAGCGACCCGGCGGGGATCGCCTCGCTGTCGGGCCCGAGGATCGTCCCTCCGCTCCCGTCCGGGCTGGCGGTCCATTCCTGCGTGACGTAGAACGGCTTCCCGTCGACGTTCGAACCCGCCGGGACGGCCGTGGATGCCGTGCCTCCGCCGGCGCGCCACTCGAGCTGTGGCGACCAGGCGACGGCGGCCGTGTCGGCGTTGCGGACCTGGAACCGGACGCGGAAGGTCTGGAAGCGCTGCTGGCCGAGGAGCGGCGAATCCTCGCCGACCGAGGACGCTACCAGGGTGTCGCGGTTCACCCGTTCGAACGTCCGGTGCTCCATCACGACCCTCGGCGCCACGAGGATGGTCAGGTCGTCGGCTTTCGTCGTCGCGATCCCCTGGTCGAACCAGGCCGAGAACGATCCGCTGACGACGAGGCCGGTCGCGCCGAGGGCGAGGTCCGGGGCCCGCACGACCACTTTGCCCGTGAAGGCCACGCCCGACTTCGTCGCGCCGACCGTCCAGTCGACCGTGTCGGTCGTCGCATCGACGGTCCCACCGCCGGCGTCGACGATGGCCCATCCCCTGGGGATGGCCGCGATCAGGTGCCCGCCCGCTAGGTCCGCGGTCGGGGCGACCGTCAGGGTGACGGCCACCGGGGCGCCGGGATCGATCCGGTGCGATCCCGTCGCGGGTGCGTCGGAGGTCTGCACCACGGTGACGTCGACGGGGTCCGGAGTCGGGGTCGGCGTGGTTGCCGGAGTCGGCGTGGGTGTCGCGTCCGGCGTCGGGACAGGAGAAGGAGTGGCCGCGTCAGTCGGCGTCGGGGTCGGTGTCGGTGTCGGGGTCGGCGTCGGGGTCCCGGCTGGATCGGGAGTGGGCGAGGGCAGCGCGCCAGGATCCACGCTGGGCGTGGGGCCTGGGTCGGTGCTCTGACCCGGGTCGCTCGGGCTGGGGGCGACATCGCTCGGACTCGGGCTGGCGCTCGGATCGAGCGCGAGGGCCGCGCGATCGGGCGGCAGTCCGGCACCGATCAGGGCCGTCGCCGCGATGGCGGCAGACATGAGGACGGGCGCGGCCCGCCGGCCGATGCCGGGCGGGAAGAGCCATGCCGTCCGGAATAGTCTCATCGAGTGTGACATCCCGTCGGATGCCCAGGACGCGACGATCGCGGCCAGGACCTCCACCAGGAGGACGACCAGGATCGCGATGAGGTCCAGGACGGAGACCATGACGCGAGATGCCCCTTCGAGATCGCGCCCCATGGCGCGAAGCGGAGTCAAGTCCCGTGGTGGCCGTCGCGAAGGGCGGCCACCACGAGGACGGTTCGGCTACTTGGTGTGGCAGTTCTGGCAGACGCCCCGGCCGTCGAGACGGAGGAGCGGGCTGTGGAGAGCGAGGCCGGTGACGAGCGAGGTTTCACCCGCTCGCGTCACCTGGGGTGCGGGGCCATACGGCTGGCCAAGGGCGTCCGTTGCGGGCGACCCGTGGGAGACATGGCACGTGATGCAGCGGGGTGCGCTGCCGGCGAGGAGCATGCCCGAGGCCGTCGCCGACCTCAGAGCGCTTGTCACCTGTGTCGTTCCGTCGAGCGGAATCGTGCTCGGCGGCGTGTAGTCCACGCCGGCCGTGCCGGACGGAAGGTTATAGGTCTCGGTGATGACGGCGACGCCCAGGAAGGTGGTGCCGCTGGACGTGTAGTTGCCGAGGAAGGGTGCCGACGTCGCCACCCAACCGGTCGGAAGACCGCTGGTGCGATCCGTTTCGATGAAGCCGAGTCCCTTGATCTGGCTGTACAGGGCGGCCCCGGCGCCGATCGGGTTCTGAACCGCGCCGGCGACCGGTACGCTGGCGAAGCTGGTGTTCGGATCGACGATGCTGCGCGTGGCGTGGAGGAACTTGAACGTTTCGTCACCCGAACCGGTCACGGTCCAGGCCTTGTTCCCTGCGGACCCGGTCGTCCCGAAGTACCGCGTATGACAGGTCGCGCACCAGCGCGACACCGTCTCGACGTACGTCCCCTTGAAATAACCGACAGCCGCGCCGGCGGTCGACGCCGGGACATACTGGATGGCCGAACCGTCGGCGACACTTCCCGTGGGCCCGTTGGCCGCGGAGTTCGCCGCTACGTTCAGCGGAGACTCGCCAACGGTCGACAAAGGCATTCCGGCAGACCCCTGGTACGGAACCTTCGTCCCGTCGACGTTGCCGACGCCGTAGTTCTGGGTCTTGTAGTTGGGGGTATCCCCCGCCGCCACATCGTTGAGGTAGACGGCGTAGGTCGTCGCCGCGTCGTCGGGCTTCGACTTGAGGATCCGGTACTGGCCGTTGCCGTGCGGGTCGTGGCACGAACCGCAGGTCAGATCGGTCGTGACCGTGTAGGTGTTTGTGCCGGGCGTCGTGCTCGTGCCGAGCACACCCGAGCCCCACATGTTCACCGGCGTGCCGGCGACGCTGTGGTGGTTGGTTCCGACGGCCCCCGCCGTTTGGACACCGATGTACTTGTTACTATCGCCCTTCGGGGTGGCGCCGTTCCAGACCGTGTTCATTGAGTTGTCGGTATCGATCAGCGCGTAGGCGAAACCGCCGCCGCGCAGTGCGACTCCCGCCACACCACCGGTGGGCACACCGTTGACGACGTCCTCGTTGGACCCCGTTGCACCCGACCCGTGACATGCGTAGCACAGGTTGGGCATGACGTCCTTGAGGAGGTTCGGGTCCTGCGCGCTGTGGGCGCGGTGGCACCCCGCGCAGGAGCCCTGCAGGGACGTATTGAACTGGCCCTTGTGATGCGGGCCGTTGTCGGCGAATGCCGGGATGGCGAACAGGAACAGCCAAAGGGCGCCTGCCGTCAGGACGAGCGCAAGGCGTCTCACTGTTCCCTCCTTTCTACTCTGCGGGTTCCGACGATCGACCGCCCCTTGAGCGGTGCCGCGTTGGCCAACCTCACCTCCCACGCTCCCATCTAGTAGCTCCACACTTGGACACGGTCATTGGCCCAATCGGCCACGTAGATCCGTCCACGGGCGTCAGCGGCGACGCCCGTGGGGTATTCGAACTGTCCGTCGCCCGTTCCCTCGGCTCCGAAGAAGCCGATGAACGAGGGTGGCTTCTGCTGGTCCAGCCCATAGACGCCGACGCCCTGGCCGGTCGCGTCGACCACGTACAGGCGCCCCTTGTCGTCGGTGGTGAGGCCGCGCGGCAGGCCGAGCTGGCCCGCGCCGACGCCGTTGCTGATCCCGCCGAGCTGGCGCCCGGCGCCGTCGACCTGGACGACCCGACCGTGGTTCCCGTCGGCGACCAGGAGGTTCCCCAGCGAGTCGACGGCCAGGCCGTTCGGGAAGAGGAACTGGTCGGCCTCGCCGATCGTGCGGACAAGGGCCCCGTCGGCACGGAACTCGTGGATCCGATGGAACGGCGTGCCGACGTCGCCGACGTACAGGTCGCCCTGGCCGTCGAAGACCAGGCCGAGCGGCTGGAAGTCGGCGATGGCCACCTTCAGCTCGAAGGTCCGGCGGTACTGGCCGTCCTTGTCGAAGACGTAGATCGTCTTCGCCATCCGGTCGCTCACGTAGACGTCACCGGTCGTGGGCTCCACGGCGACGTAGGTCGGAAGGCGACTCTGCAGGATCGATCCAGGCGGAGAGAAGGTCGTTACCGGATCCCCCTTCCCGTCGTAGACATGGACGGTGTGCTGCCCCTCGGTCTCGGCCACGTAGATCCGATCGCCTGACGGGCTCACCGCGATGCCCATCGGCCTGCTCGTTCCGTAGATGCTGAAGGAGTACTTCGGGAGCGAGCCCTGGACGATCGGGGGCAGGATCTCGGTGATCGGCTTCCGGTTGATGAGGTACCAACCTCCGATCAGCCCGAAGAGCAAGACCAGCGCCCCGAGGAAGAAGAGCAGGAGGATGCGCCGCCGACGCCGGCGTTCCTCCGGGTCTTCCTGGGTCGGCTGTGGCAGGATCTCCTCGTCCTCGCCGGGCTCGGGTGTGCCGTCGCCAGCGGGTCCCTGAAGATCGCCCTGGCCCATCAGGGTTCCGGGGACGCTCATGTCAGCCATTCCCTCCGGCGGCCGGCGCCGTCCCTGGCGGGGTGCTCGGTGTAGGTGAAGTGCTGTCTCCAGGCGACCCGAGCGCCGCGTTCACCCGAGCCAGCCCGGCCTGCGCGTTGAAGTTGCCCGGGTCGAGCCCGAGCACCCTCCGGTACGCGTCGGCGGCGGCGGGCGCGTCCGCCTGGACTTCGGCGATCATCCCGAGCCCGAGATAGGCGTCGGCCGCTGCCGTTCCGCCGACCAGTGCTGCGAGCTCCTGCTTCGCCTTGTCGGGCTGCTTCTGGCAGAAGTCCACCATCCCGGTGGCCCAGGCCGCCTCGGGGGCATCGCCCAGCTTCGTGTAGGCCTGCGCGAGCGTGGCATACGGTTCGCACCAGTCCGTGGGCACGAATGCGACGGCCTTGCGGAGGTTCTCGACGGCCTTCTTCGGATCGCCGGTCGCGAGGTAGGCCTCCCCGAGCAGGTTCAGGGTGTCGGCGTTCGCCGCGTCCATCTGCAGGGCCGTGTTCAGCGGCGCGATCGCGTCCGCGGGACGGGCCTGGGTGATCGCGATCTGAGCGAGACCGAGCAGGGCCGACTCCAACTCGTTGTCCTGGGCTGCGAACTCCTGTCCCTTCATCAGGTCGACGATCGCCTGGTAGTCGTTCTTCGCCGCCGGCAGATTCCCCTGGCGGTCGTAGAGATCGCCGCGGGCGAGGAGCGCCGTCTTGTTGTTCGGCTGGGCCTTCAGAACCTCGTTCAGCTGCGTGAGCGCGTCGGGGTCCCGCTTGCCGGCGACGTACGCCCCGACGAGCTGCAGGCGGGCGTTCACGTTGGTGGGGTCCTTCTTGACGGCCGCCTCCAGCTCCTGCGTGCGACGTTCGACCAGCGTCGGGCCCGGAGTCACCCAGCGGTCCATCACGTAGACGACGCCGAAGACGGGGATCCCGATCACCAGGACCAGGATCGACCCACGGATCAGGCGGTTCAGTGTCCGATCGCTCGGCGTCTTCATCGTTCGTGCCATGTGCATCGCGAAACCCTTCTTGTCCGCGGCTCCGCGTTCAGTGCGGGACGCTTCTTGCAGGGGCCCCAGGCCCTCGCCCCGCAGGAAGGGGCGAGATGCGCGGGACGAAGGCCCGGCACCCCTGGCTACCATGGTGGCCGCCACGCGCGCACGATCCCATCCGTCGCGCGGTAGAAATCGGGTACAGGGCCGGTACGGGGAGAGCCTCGGGTCCTCTATCGGTGGTGCGGACGGGCACCGAGAGGTACACCGCCGGCAGTCATCCGATCAGGAGGTCTCGTACCAGCCGATCTCGATCGCGTCCGCGGAGGCGGCCGGACGCGTCTCGTAGCGCCAGAGGGGTCGCGGCGGCGGGCCGCCCAGGACCGCGCCCTCGATGCTGAAGAATCCCGCGTGGCACCGGCAGTGGAAGCGGGTCTCAGGGGCCTCCCAGTCGTAGAGACAGCGCTTGTGCGGGCAGAACGGCGCGAAGGCGACGATCTCGCCTGAGCCTTCCTTCACCAGCCACGCCCCACCGCGGGTGGCCGGAAGCGAGGCCTCCGGCGTGCCGGCCGCCGGGATCGCGGGAGCGGCCGTTCCTGCCGAGGCGGTGGCGCCGGCAGTCTCGAACTCGACCCAGCGCGGCTCCCCGGCCTGGAGACCGGCGATCGAGACCCCGATCCAGCGGTTCGGAGTGGGCGAGGGCCCG
>JBGPFS010000147.1:0-6454 GCA_041483455.1 Candidatus Limnocylindria bacterium
GAGGAACGGGTAGGTGGTCAGGTCGGTCGGGCGCTCCGTGATGAGGCCGGTCAGGTAGATGGGCGTCCCGGCCGCAAGGTGTTCGCCGGCCCGGAGGTAGATCCCGAGGTCGCGCTGCACCTGGCCGTTGAACTGGGCCAGGTCGGTGAGCACGGCGCCCATGCCGGCCATGACCGCGAGCGTCTCGACGAGCCCGACCCGACCGCGAACGGCTCGGGCGACCAGCAGCCCGACGACCGTTGCGACCGCCCAGACCGGCACCAGCAGGATCCCGTCCGGGGTGGGGATCCGCCAGTCACGGGCCGCCACGGCGACGTAGCCGGCGATGGCGAGGACGAGGACCAGTGCGCCGAAGCCTCGACGGTGCGGCACGGAGCCGATCGCTAGTCGCCCGTGAAGCGGGGCGCGCGCTTCTCCACGAAGGCCGCCAGGCCCTCGGCGTGATCGGCGGTCCGGCCGGCGATCCCCTGGAGCGACGCCTCGTAGTCGAGCTGCGCCTCGAGCCCCTGGTCGAGCGCCCGGTCGAGCGCCCGCTTCGTGAGCGCCATCGCCCGCGGGGCGCCGGACGCCAGCCGGACCGCCAGCGCGTGGGCCTCGTCCGCCAGCGCCTCCGACGGGACGACCCGGTTGACCAGGCCGATCCGGAGCGCCTCGGCGGCCGGGAGCGGGTCGGAGAGGAGCAGCAACTCGGCGGCCCGGGAGGCGCCCACGAGCCGCGGCAGGAACCACGACGCACCGCTATCGGGGACCAGCCCGATCCGGCCGAACGCCAGGACGAAGCTGGCCGACTCGGCCGCGATCCGGAGGTCGCAGGCGAAGGCGAACGCGGCGCCCGCCCCGGCGGCGACGCCGTTGACCGCGGCGACGACCGGCTTCTCGAGCCGGCGGATCGCCAGGACGAGTGGGTTGAACCGGGTCCGGACCTCGACATCGAGCGGGGTCGCCCCCGGAGCGAGCCGTTCGCGGAGGTCCTGGCCGGCGCAGAAGGCCCGGCCGGCCCCGGTCAGGACCACGGCCCGGACCGCCGGGTCCCGCCCGGCCTCTCGCAACGCACCCGCGAGATCGCGCTTGAGCGTCGCCTCGAGGCTGTTCAGGGCGTCCGGCCGGTCGAGGACGATCGTCGCGACGGCGTCGGCGACCTCGTAGCGGAGGGCGCTGAAGGTCGGAGCGCTCATCGGGTTTCGCGGCTGATCAGGCTGCTCATCGTGCTTCGGGGCGTTCGGGACTCATCGGGCAGGGGCACGTTCGCGCCGGCTCACGCGCCGCCTCAGGCGCCCGCGACCGCCGCCACTGGCAAGAGCTCGCCGTCGCGGAGAACGAAGACCCGCCGGTCGAGCGGCTCGTCCGCCCCCTCGGCGTAATCGCCGATGAACTGGGCGAAGAGGGTCCCGAACTCGGTGTCGTCGTGGCCGGCCGATCCGGCCAGCAGGAGGTGCGGTTCCGGGATCCCCACGTAGATAGTCCGTCCGGCATCGGCCCCGAGGGTCGCGGCGAGGTGCGCCCGGACCTCGGGCAGGAGGATCCGCGCCGCGTCGCCCCCCTCGCCCGTCGCGGACGACAGCAGCTGCCGGTCGTCGGAAGCCTCGCGGACCCAGTCGGTGCCCGCCGACCAGCGGCCGAGGTTCGCGATCGCGGCCGCGTGGACCTCGCCGGGCGCGACGCCCCACGAGAGGAGGTGGTCGCCGTTGACGATGACCTCGAAGCCGGTGGAAGGCAGGACGTAGACGATCGGCACGCCGCACGGTCCGTCGCCCAGGAGCGGAAGGGTGTGAGCCTGGTTCGAGGTCGCGACCAGCCGGGCCGGGTCGACGTCGGCCAACCGCAGGCCGGTCGTGCCGACCGGTCGGAGACGCGGCATCAGCGCGCCCGCGGCCGCCGACCAGTCGTGCTCGGCCGAGAGGGAGATGGCCGGGGCCTCGGTCGGCGATGGGTGGTGCCCGCTCACCGGAGCCGTGGGATCGATCTGGGCGAGCGGGTCCGGGGCGGTGTCACGCCAGGCAGGCTCGGGTTCGTCACCGAGAGCGCGTCCCGGATCGCGCCCGACGTCGGCACCCCCACCGTCGTAATCCATCGGATTCCCTCCTCCGCCTCGGCCAGCCGGTCGACCCGTCGGTCGGTCAGCGACCCTTCCAGGTCGGCGCCCGCTTCTCGGTGAAGGCCGCCATCCCTTCCTTCTGGTCCTCGCTCGCGAACAGCTCGAAGAAGGCCGCCCGCTCGTCCGCCAGGCCCGTGCTCAGCGAACCCTCGTAGGCCGCGTTCACCGAGGCCTTGGCGGCCCGGACCGCGAGCGGCGGCTGGGCCGCGATCCGACCGGCCAGCTCGAGCGCCCGGTCGAGCGTCTCCTCGGCCGGGACCACCAGGCTGACCAGCCCGCGCGCATCGGCCTCGCGTGCGTTCAGCGTCCGCCCGGTGAGGATCATCTCCATCGCCTTCGCCTTGCCGATCGCCCGGGTCAGTCGCTGGGTCCCGCCGGCTCCGGGGATGATCCCCAGGCTGATCTCCGGCTGGCCGAACACGGCGTCCTCACCCGCGACCACCAGGTCGCAGCTCATCGCCAGCTCGCAGCCACCGCCCAGAGCATAGCCCCGCACGGCCGCCACGATCGGCAGGCCGATCGCGCGCAGCTCGTCCCAGCGCTCGAAGCCGCCCGTGCGGGCGAGCGACTCGGGGCTCTGGTCGGCCATCTCCTTGATGTCGGCGCCGGCCGCGAACGCCCGGGTCCCGGAGCCGGTCAGCACGATGCACCGACAGGCCCGGTCCGCGTCGAGGGCCCGGAACGCCTCGACGAGGCCGGCCATCACCGAGCGGTCGAGCGCGTTCAGGGCGCCCGGTCGGTCGATCGTCACGAGGGCGACGCCAGGCAGGGTCGGCGCGGGTCGGGTCGGAGCGGGCTCGCTGTCCAGGGGCGAGGCACCCGGCAGCCTGAATGGGGCCGGTGCGGGGAACTCGACCCGAACGACCCGGGGCTGCCCGATCTTCGGCCCGCCCGGCAGAGAGACGGTTTCGGTCACGCGGCTCCCTCAGTGCTCGTGCGGCAGTATCCCATCCCGCGCAGGCGGCGCGCCATCGACTTCCTCCGAACGGGCATGGGCGCGGGGTCCGGGCGGGCCTCCGCTACCGCCAGTCCACGGGGACGAGCTCCCCCGCGGGCTCGAGGACCAGGAGCGTCGCCAGGCCGGGCGCGATCTGGCGGAGGTTCCGGCCGGCCGCCCGCATCGCCTCGGAGGCGAGCCCGGCGTCGAGGGACGCCCGACCGTCGAAACCCATCTCGGTGACGAGGACGAGCTCGGTCGGGGCGCCGAGTCCCTCGGAGACGCGGTGGACCCGGAGCGAGCGGAGCCCCGGCGTCCCGGCCACGAGCGGAAGGTGGGTCTCCGCGTAGGCGGTCTCGAAGGCCGCCAGGGCCTCCGGGCCGCCGTCGGGTCGCCGGTAGAGCGCGAGGAGCGTCGTCATCGGTCGGTGCCTCCATGGTCCGCGGCCTGGTCCCCCGCCTGGTTCGTCGCCTGGCCCATCGTCTCGAGGGCGACGCCCACGGCGCCGGGCCCCTCGCCCGGGTCGAGGAATCGCCGGCCGTGAGACCGGTCGCGTGCGACCGCCTCCGTCGCCCGGTAGAAGCCCGCGCACGCCTCGTTGAAGATCGCCGGCCGGCGGACCATCACCTCGTGGCCGCAGTCGGGGACCACGAGCAGCCGCGCGTCGGGGAGCTGGCGCATCAGCCCCCAGGCGTGGTCGACCGGCACGAACGGGTCGCGGTCGCCGACCGCCACGAGCGTCGGCAGCTCGATCCGCCGGAGGTCGCGCGGGCCGAGGAGCGGCTGGACGCGGACGTCCGCGGCGATCGCCGGCAGGAGCCGCCGCCAGGCCCCTTCGCCCTGGATCGGACCGTGCCGCCGGTCGAGCTGGGCCGCCCAGGCGGGATCGCTCCGGTCGATCCGGGCCGGGTCCATCAGCCGCCGGGCCACGCTGGCCCGCGGTTCGCGCTCGGTGGTGATCCCGACGACGATGAGGGTCCGCAGCCGCTCGGGGTAGCGGGCCGCGAAATGGAGCGCCGTCAGCCCGCCCATCGAGAAGCCGAGAAGGTGGAACGTCCCGAGGCCGAGGGCGTCGGCGAAGGCGAGGAGATCGTCGACGAGAAGCTCGTAGCGGAACCCGGCGCCTGCGTCCCACCGGGTGGTGGCGTGGCCGCGGGCGTCCGGCAGGTGGACGAGGAAGGCCTTCGAGAAGGCCGGCACCTGCGCGGCGAAGTCCTCGCGGCCCGCGGACGTGGCGCCGTGGAGCATGACGATCGGCGGGCCGGCGCCGTGCACGTCGTAGCCGATGTCGAGACCGTTCGCGCGGACGTGGGGCATCGGGTCAGGCTTCCTGGCGGCCTTCGACGGGGAGCGCCTCGGACCGCTCGATCCGGAGGTAGCGCCGCCGGTAGTAGAGGAGCGGCGACGGGTGGTCGGTGGCGTTGGCCAGGGCGTCGACCCGGCCGATGAACAGGTCATGATCGCCTACCTGGTGGACCCCGACGACCGTGCATTCGAGCGTCGCGATCGCGCCGTCGAGCAGCGGCAGGCCCCCCAGCTCCGGGTGGTCGGCCGCTCCCGGCCCGCCCGTCGCCCCGGGCGTCCAGGCGGCCCCGCAGAACGCCCGGCGGTCGGGGGTGACCGGCGCGCCGGCGAAGCAGTCGGCGAGCCCCTGCTGATGCTCCCCGAGGATGTTGACCGCGTAGCGCCCGGCCGCCCGGACGATGGGGGTGATCGACCGGCGCCGATCCAGGGCGACCATCACGAGCGGCGGGTCGAGCGAGACCGAGCTGAGCGCGTTGACCGTGATGCCCTGCGCTCGCCCGGCGTGGTCGAGCGTCGTCACGACCGTCACGCCCGTCACGAAATGCCCCATCACCCGGCGGAACGCGGTCGGATCGAGCGCCATGGGTCGCAGTCTAGGACAGCGGGGCCACGGGCCCGGCCCGGCCACGTGCCGCCCACGGACGACCCTCTGGTGGGCGGCCCCGCGGCGGCGCATGATGCCCCCGGTGCCCTGCCGGGGGCCGTTGGGGGGTCCGATGCAACAGCCTCCGGGTCCAGGCGTCCCAACGGACGTGGACGAAGCGATCGTGGCGGACCCAGGCGCGTTCGGGCCCGTGGCGGCGCGGATGACAGCCTTGACGATCGTCTCGGGCCAGGCCGAGGTCGAGCGGTTCGTCCGGGCGACCTACGAGGACCACCAGCGGGAGCTGTACAGCTTCGCCCGGGCGGCCGTCCGCGACGAGGAAGCGGCCGAGGACATCGTCGCGGAGGCATTCCTTCGCCTGACCCGCGAGCTGACCGCCGGCCGTCGGCCCGAGCACCCGCGGGCGTGGCTCTACCGGGTCGTCTCGAACCTCATCGTCAGCCGGGGGCGGCGGCGGGCCGTCGCGGAGCGAGCGCTGTCGGCGCTGCTGCGCCGGGACGTCGAGGGTTCGCCCGAGGAGGCCTTCCTCCACCGCGAGCTCCACGACGACCTGGAACGGACCCTCGCCACGCTCCCACGGGATGCCCGGGTCGGCCTGCTCCTCGCGGCCCACGGCTTCAGCGGGCGGGAGATCGCCGCGACGCTCGGGCGGAGCGAGTCGGCCTGCCGGACGCTCCTGTGCCGAGCGCGCCTCCGGCTGCGGGACCAGCTCGAACGCGAGGGCGACCGATGATCGGCCACGCCCGCTTCCGCGAACTCGCCGCGGCGGCCATCGATTTCGAGCTGACGGCGCTCGAGGCCCGCAACCTGAAGAGGCACCTGGCCGACTGTCCGACCTGCCGGCATGCCGCCGATGGGCTCCGATCCGACGCTGGCCGGTTGGCCGCCATGCCCCTCCGCGACGCTCCGGCTCAGCTGGGGCTTCGGATCGCGACCCGTGCTCGCGCAGGCATCCGGCCACAGCGGACCCGTTGGGTCCTCGTGCTAGTCGCGGCGGCCCTTGCGCTCCTCCTCGTCGTCCTGGGTGGTGCGGCGGTGGGCGCCCTCCTTCGGCTCCGAGATGAGATGACCGAGAGGCAGGCAACGCCGATGCCGACGCTCGCCAGCTTCCCCGCCCAGGGACAGGCGACCCTGCCCGCGAAACCGCTGACCTGGACGCGCTCCGCGACGTTCGGGGACGCGGATATGGGGGCCGCGGTCGCATTCAGCGGCGGCTTCGCGGTCTTCGGCCAGGATCGGGTGAGCCAGGCGCCGGTCGAGTGGCGCTCGGCTGACGGAACGACCTGGCGCCGGGTCGCCCTGTCGCCGGATACGTTCGGCGGCAGCCCGCGCGACGTCGCGGCCGGCGGGCCCGGCCTCGTGGCGATCGGCTGGGACGTGGGCTTATCGGCCGGCGTCCACCGTGTCGTCTGGACGTCGAAGGACGGCGAGACGTGGGCGCGCGACCCGCGGCCCGACGGAGATCTGGGCCCGGTCCGGATCGACGGCCTCGTGGCGGGTGGGCCCGGGTTCC
>JBGPFS010000148.1:0-6450 GCA_041483455.1 Candidatus Limnocylindria bacterium
CGCCACCGAGCGAACCACGAGCCGTGGGACCGGATCCGGCCCACGGTCTTTTCTTTGCCCTTGACGGGCCGAAGAGCGAGCCGCGAGGCCACCGCGTGACGACCGCCGTCGTCCGGCCCCGCGGCTTTCCGATTCCCGGACTTTCTCCCGTCCTGCGTCCCTCCATTCCTGGAGCCCATCCGATGTTCACCCTCGACCGACGACCGAAGACGATCCGTGCCATCGGCGAGCCGCGCCCCGGACCCGCCGCCGGGGATCGACCCGCCGCCAGAGCCGCCGCGGGCCTGCCGGCCCTCCTCGTCGAGCACGCCACCAAACGGTTCATGGTCGGCCGAAAACACCGGCCGGTGATCGCCGTGGACGACGTGTCGATGCGGCTCGGGCGCGGCGAGATCCACGGGATCCTCGGCGCGAACGGGTCGGGCAAGTCGACCTTCATCCGGCTGATCAGCGGCCTGCTGACGCTGGACGAGGGACGGGTCGAGGTGTTCGGTCTCGACCTGGAGCGCGATGAGCTGGCGGTCAAGCGACTCATCAACCGCGTCTCGGTCGATGCGGCCTTCTTCAAGAAGCTCAGCCCGCTCGAGAACCTCAGCTTCGCCGCCCGGCTCTACGGCCTCGACGCAGGGGGGGCGCGTCGGGAGGCGATCCGGATCCTCGCGCGGTTGGGGATCTCCGAGAAGCGCATCGATCGACCGGTCGAGCAGATGAGCCGGGGGATGCAGCAGAAGGTCGCGATCGCGCGGGCGCTGCTCACCTCGCCGGCCCTGCTCCTCCTCGACGAGCCGACGACGGGCCTCGACCCACGCTCGAAGCTCGACGTGCAGACCTTCATCGAGGAGCTCCGCACGACCCACGACGCGACGATCGTGCTCACCACCCACGACCTCGCGGAGGCCGACCGCCTGTGCGATCGGATCTCGATCCTCAACCACGGCCGGGTGGTGGCGGCCGCGACGCCCGACGGGCTGAAGCGGCTGGTCGCCGAACGGTTCGGCGAGGAGCCGACCCTCGAAGCCGCCTTCATGACCTACACCGGTCGATCGCTCGACGACGACCACGACGAACAGGAGGACGGAGATGAAGACTGATCGCCGCCCGGGCGGGGCTCGCCCCCGTCCCGACCACCGCCCTGACGACCGCCACGAAGGGAACCCGACCATGATCCCGCAGCACCAGCTCGCTTGGGCGCTCCACGAGGAGCGTCTCCGACGGGCACTGGCGGAGATCCGCGCCCAGCGGCTCCTCCGTCAGCCCCGCCGCCGACCGATCCGCGAGGCGGTCGGGCGCTCGATGGTCCGCATCGGCGCCCGGTTGGCCTCCGACTCGCCCGGTCTCGGGCCGGTCCGCTCCCGCTGAAGGAGCGGACCGGCTTCCGGCCGCCCCACGAGGAGAACCACGGTGACACTCCTGACCTACGAGCTGAAGGCGTCGTACGCCTTCATCGAGCGCAACTTCAACCTGACCCGCCGCTACTGGGGCTGGGAGCTCGCGTTCCTGGTCTACTCGGTCGCGGGCGCGCTCTCGATCTCGCTGATCGGGGCGCAGGCGGGCGACCCCCGCCTCCTGCTGACCCTGATGATCGGGGCGATCTTCTGGAACTACCTGTCGGTGGTCTTCAGCTGGATCGCCGAGACGATCGCTGTCGAGCGCTGGGAGGGCACGCTCGAGTACACGATGATGGCGCCCGTCCGGCGCGCGACCCAGCTCCTCGGATCGACCGCCTACGCGATCGTCTACGGGCTCATCCACACGGTCGCGATCCTGGTCGTCCTGGTCCTCTTCTTCCCGCAGCTGGACCTTGCCCGGGCGAACCCGGCGACGGCGTTGGCCTTCGTCGCCCTCGGCTCGTTCAGCTTCGTGGGGATCGGGATGATGGCCGCCATCCTGCCGCTGCTGTACGTGGAGCGGGGCGCCCAGATGACCTTCGTCCTGCAGTCGTGCCTGCTCCTCGTGAGCGGGGTCTACTACTCGGTGGAGATCCTGCCGGGCTGGATGCAGGTCCTGTCCCGACTCTCGCCCGCGACCTACGTCCTCGACGGCGTCCGCCGGGGGCTGATCGGCGGCGCCGGGATCGATGCCCTGTGGGGCGATGTCTGGCCGCTCGTGGCGATGGGCGTCCTGCTCATCCCGCTCGGGATCTGGGCGTTCGGCCGGGCCGAGCGCTACGCCAAGCGGACCGGCAAGCTGAAGCGGGTGGGCTGATCGATGGACACCCGCGAGCTCACCTCCCAGCGCGGGACCGGCGCAGCCGAGCCGCGGCTCCGGATCCGCCCGTATGCCGGCCCGATCGACCACGCCGCCATGGCCGCGATCGGCACGGCCGCGCTCCGCGCAGGTGGGCGGGTCGAGGCGGCTCGGCCGGCCCAGTTCGACAACGACTACGCGAACCTCGTCAACTGCGACCCGTACCTGCACGCGCTGCTGATCGAGGTCGACGGCGAGCCGTGGGCCTACGGTCGCGCCTGGTGGTCGGACCGGACGTCCGGCGAGCGATCGTTCGAGGCGATCCAGCGGGTCCGGCCGGACGGTCCGGCCGAGGCCGTCGGCACGGCCCTCCTGGTCGCGCTCGAAGGACTCACCGAGGCCATGGTCCGTGAGGTCGGCCGCGGGGATCGGCCCGCCGTGGCCGTCCGCTACGCGCTTGGCCGTGAGGTGGCCAGCCAGGCCTTCCTCGTTTCCATCGGGTATCGCCCGGTCCGGCGCTCGTTCGAGCTCGTCCGCCGTGGGTTCGACGGGATCCCCGAGCTGCCGTTGCCGGACGGCCTCGAGATCCGACCCGTGGATCCCGCCGACGCAACGACGATCCGGCGGGTCTTCGAGTTCGGTGCCGAGGTCTTCCGCGACCACTGGGGCGAGGGCGCGGAGCTGGGGAGCGAGGCCTCGTTCCGCGCCTTCATCGGGGACCCCTCGTTCGATCCGCGGCTCTGGCAGATCGCCTGGGACGGTCCGCGGATCGCCGGCCACATCCTCAACTTCCTCGACGAGCCGGAGGCCGACGGGACGGTCCGCGGCTGGACCGAGTCGATCGCCGTCGGTCGACCGTACCGCCGGCGCGGCCTCGCCTCGGCGCTGCTCGCGCGCAGCCTCCGGACCGTCCGGGACGCCGGCGCCACCGAGGCGGCCTTGGGGGTCGATGCGCAGAACGAGAACCGCGCGCTGGACCTCTACCAGCGCCTGGGCTTCCGCATCGTGGCCGAGGACCTCGAGTACCACCGCGCGATCGCCCGGGACGACGATCCGACGGAGTCCCGGTCGTGAGCGGCCTGCCGGAGCTCATGGCCTGGGGCTGGGACGAGGGTCACGCCCGGTCCTTCGCGGCGGCCGGCGCGGCCGATGGCCGGGAGCCCGGCCGGGTCGTCGTCGAGGAGCGGGGGGTCTATCGCGTCCAGACCGGCCAGGGCGAGGTCCGGGCCACGCTGTCCGGCAAGTTCCGCTGGGCGACCGAGCAGGATGCCGGCGCGTTCCCGGCCGTCGGCGACTGGGTCGTCCTCGGGGGGACCGGCGATCCCGGGCAGCGGGTCATCCACGGGGTCCTCCCCCGCCGCACGGCGGTGGTCCGCCGGGCGCCGGGCGACCACTCGATGCCCGAGCAGGTCCTGGCCGCGAACGTGGACCTGCTCCTCATCGTGACCTCGCTCAACCACGACCTCAGCCCGCGCCGTCTCGAGCGCTACCTGGCGGTCGCCTGGGGCTCGGGCGCGGTGCCGGTCGTCGTGCTCAACAAGGCCGACCTGGCCGTCGACGCCGGGACCGACGTCGTGGCGGCCGTCGCCCGGGTCGCACCGCTCGTCGGCGACGGCGCGATCCATGTCGTCAGCGCCACGACCGGGCTCGGGCTCGACGCGCTCGCCGAACGGCTCGCCGAGGGCCGGACGGTCGCGCTCGTCGGCTCGTCGGGAGTCGGCAAGTCGACCTTGCTCAACGCGCTGGCCCGCGAGGTCGTCGAAGCGACCGCCGGGGTCCGCGAGGACGACGACCGCGGTCGCCACACGACCACCCGGCGACACCTCGTCCGGCTGCCTGGCCGGGGCCTGATCCTCGACACGCCCGGCTTGCGCGAGCTCGGCCTGGCCGACGACGGCAGCGGGGTGGAGGCCGCCTTCGTCGACCTCGACGAGCTGGCCGCGGACTGCCGCTTCGGCGACTGCCGCCATGAGGGCGAACCCGGCTGCGCCGTCCGGGCCGCGATCGCGGACGGTCGACTCGGCGCCGACCGGCTGGCGAGCCGCCGAAAGCTCGACCGGGAGCTCGCCCGGACGGCCCGCGAGCGGGACCCGCGGGCGCGGGCCGATGAGCGCCGCCGCTGGCGCCTGATCCACGCCAGTGTCGACCGGCACCTGAAGCTGAAGTACGGCGAAGACCGCTGAGCGGCCGACAGGGACGGGCCGGGACTCAGGCGAGCAGGCGCCCCGACCGGCCGATGAGCTCGAGCAGCGCGCGCTCGCGCCCGATGCTCGTCGAGGCACCGTGGCCGGGCAGGACTCGCACGCCGTCGTCGAGCCGGGAGAGGCGGACCAGCGAGGCGACCATCGCCTCGGGCGAGCCGCCGGGCAGGTCGACCCGGCCCCAGCCGCCGGCGAACAGGGTGTCGCCGCTGAAGAGCCGCCCGCCTTCGCGATCGAGGAGGCAGACCGAGCCCTCGGTGTGACCCGGCGTGTGGAGGACCTCGAGCCGGAGGCCGCCGAATCGGATCGTGCCGCCTTCGGCGAGCTCGACCGCCGGGACCGATGGGGGGATCGGGAACGGTGCGAACAGCGGCTGGGGGGTCACGAGTCGCTCGCGATCAGCCGGGTGGACGGCGATCTCGGCCCCGGTGTGCTCGGCGACCGCGGCGTTGTCCCCGATGTGATCCCAGTGACCGTGGGTCGACACGATGAGCTTCAGGGTCCAGGCGCGAGCCGCCAGCTCCTCGGCGATCCAGGCCAGCGAGGGGATCGCCGTGTCGATCGCGATCGCCTCCCCCGAGCGCTCGTCGGCGAGCAGATGGACGTTCGTGGCGATCGGTCCGACGACCCGGCTGAGGAGCTCCATCGGCGCATTGTCGGGCATCGCGGGCGCGGTCCGAGGCGGACCCTCGTGACTGCCCCGCGCCGAGGGACCTGCCGGCTCAGGTCTTCCGTCCGAACCGCGGTTCCGCTACGCTCGGGGGCGGGCGACCGTCCGGTCGCCAGGAGGGACCGCATCGGGTGCGCTGTCCGAGCTGCTCCACCGACAACGAGACGGGCCGGAAGTTCTGTGGCGAATGCGGCACGCGGCTGATCTCCGGCTGCCCGAGCTGCGGGGCGGCGAACGCCCCCGGCACGAAGTTCTGCGGCGAATGCGGGGCCGCGCTGACGGCGGGCGACCAGGCCGCGTCCGGTGGAACGATCCCGGCGGTCGAGCCCGAGCCGCTCACCGAACGCCGGATCGTGTCGATCCTGTTCGCCGACCTGGTCGGCTTCACGACGCTGGCCGAAGGGCGCGACCCCGAGGAGATCCGGGAGCTCCAGGATCGCTACTTCGCCACCTCCAGATCCGTCGTCGAGCGCTACGGCGGGACGGTCGAGAAGTTCATCGGCGACGCGGTCATGGCGGTCTGGGGCGCCCCGACCACCTATGAGGACGACCCGGAGCGCGCCGTCCGCGCGGCGCTCGAGCTCCTCGACGCGATCGGCTCGCTCGCGGTCGGCCAGGGCGGACCGTCACTGGTCGCTCGGGCGGCGGTGATGACCGGCGAAGCCGCGGTGGCCCTGGGCGCCGACGATCGGGGGCTCGTGAGCGGCGACCTCGTCAACAGCGCCTCGCGTCTCCAGGGCGCGGCCGCGCCCGGTACGGTCCTGATCGACGATGCCACGCGCCGCGCGACGGCGGCCGCGATCGCCACGGAGCCGCTGGGCGACCAGGATCTCCGGGGGCGCACGGAGCCCGTGGCGGCCTGGCGGGCGCTCCACGTCCTCGGGCTCGTCCGGGGACGAGGTCGGACGGAGCGTCTCGAGCCGCCGTTCGTGGGCCGCGAGGCCGAGCTGCGGCTGCTCAAGGATCTCCTGCACGCCACCGACGACGAGCGGCGTGCCCGGCTCGTCTCGGTCGTCGGGATCGCCGGGATCGGGAAGAGCCGGCTCGCCTGGGAGCTCGAGAAGTACATCGACGGCCTCGTCGGGGACATCTACTGGCACCAGGGCCGCTCGCCGGCCTACGGCGAAGGGATCACGTTCTGGGCGCTCGCCGAGATGGTCCGTGGCCGCGCCGGGATCGCCGAAGCGGACGAGCGGGCGGCCGCGCGCGGGAAGCTCGAGACGATGCTCGAGGACTACGTCGAGGACGAGGCCGAGCGAAAGACGCTGCGTTCCCCGCTCCTGACCCTCCTCGGCTTCGAGGAGGCGCCACTGCGCGAGCCCCAGGTCGCCTTCGCGGCCTGGCGTCGGCTCTTCGAGCGGATCGCCGAGCGGGGCCTCGTGGTGCTCGTCA
>JBGPFS010000149.1:0-6416 GCA_041483455.1 Candidatus Limnocylindria bacterium
CGACGGTCTCGCCGATCGACGCCACGCCGCTGATCGTCACGCCGGCGGCCGTGGCGAGGGCGTCGGCCTTGGCCTTGGCCTCGGTCATCGCCGCGGTCCGTGCCTGAGCCTGCGCCCGGGTGGGATCGTCGACCCGGAAGCTCACGCCGTCGAGGGTCGTCGCGCCGGAGCCCATCGCGCCGTCGATCGCGTCACCCAGCTTGGTGAGGTCGCGGACGGTGACCGCCACGGCGTTCGTCAGGGTGTAGCCGGTGAGGCGGGGCGGGTTCGCGCCGGTCGAGTAGTCGTAGCTCGGCTGGAGCGACAGAGCCGTGGTCTGGATGTCCTTGTCGGAGATACCGACCTTCTTGAGGGAGGCCAGGACGCGGGTCATGAGGGTCGCTGCCTGGGCGCGCGCATCGCGGACCGTCTTGCTCGTCACCATGACCCCGAGGCGGAGGTCGGCCACGTCGGGACTCAGGAAGACCTGGCCCGTGCCGCTCACGCTGATGGTGTGCTCCGGGTTCGTCCCGGTCCCGTCGACCGCGAGGGCGCCGCGGGGCGTCACGGCCGGGGCCGCGGTGGCGGCGAGGAGGAGACCGACCGCCACGCCGGCGGCGAGGAGCCGAGCCCGAGGGCCGGGCACAGGGATCGTGATCGTCTTCGAGGTCATCGCATGGCTCCGGTCGGGGGCCGCCGGTTGGTAGCGGGAGTGCAGGCGGCCGTGGCAGCCCCGAGACGGGCCGGACCGGCCGGCGGTTCCCTCGGACCTACCGCCTGGAGCCGCTCACCCGACGCCACCTCCAGCCGGGACGGTCGCCGCCCCGGGTTCGCGCCGGGTCGGGCGGATGAACGCACCGAGGGCGAACAGGATGTAGGTCGCCCACAGGCCCAGCGCCAGTCCTTCCGGTTGGGCCGTGTAGCCGAAGATCGCCCGCAGGAACTGGCCGATCCCATCCTCGCTGGGCAGGATGCCCCGGAGGTCGAAGACGACCGACGTCCCGACGGAGATCGCCCCGATCTCGATGAACTCGTGGATCGCGCTCGCGACGAGGCCGGCCGCGATGAAGATCAGGCCGATCCCGGTCCAGCGGAAGAACCTCGCCAGGTCGATCCGCCGGCTCCCCCGATAGAAGCCGTAGCCGATGGCGCCGGCGCCGATCAGCCCGAGGAGCGCGCCGATGAGCACGCTCGGAGCGGCGGCGTCGGACCCGATCCTGGCCGCCTGCGCCTGACCGACCAGGAAGAGCGAGGTCTCGATCCCCTCCCGGATCACCGCGCTGAAGGCCAGGACGGACAGACCGAACAGACCGCCCTCCGAGAGCGCCCGGTCGACCGCCCGACGGAGCTGCCCGCCCACGCCGGCGGACTGGCGCCGCATCCAGAAGAGCATCCAGGTCACGACGATGGCCGCCAGGAGCATCGTGATGCCCTCGAACAGCTGCTCGTACGGCGCACGAAGGCTGCCGACGGTCAGGAAGATCGCCCCGCCGGCGACGAAACTGATCGCTGCCGCCGCAGCCACCCCGGCCCAGATCCGGCCGGCCTGGTGGCCGTGCCCGGTCTTGGCCAGGTAGGCGAGCACGATCGCCACGATGAGGGCGGCCTCCACGCCCTCGCGCAGGCCGATGAGCAGGCCGCTCGTGAACGAGCCGGCGTCGAAGATCACGCGCTGAATCCTCGGTGCGGGCGGATGGCCCGGGACATGACACGGGAGGGCCGCGCTCGAGGCGATGGTACGGCGGGGAGCGATTCGAGGTCAAGCATGCTTGAGCGGCGCTCTCAGGGGCCCTTGAGTCCCGCTCAGAGGCTCGATGGCCCGGCCGCCTCGGGGTCGATCCCGAGCTCGCGGATCGCCGCCGCGGCCCGCTCCGGGGCCAGGCCACCGGATCGCGCCAGCCCCGCCATGGCCGCCCCGGCGATGCTCGGGCCGTCGATCTCGAAGAGGGCCCGCAGCGCCTCGCGGGTGTCGCTTCGGCCGAACCCCTCGGTCCCGAGGGTGATCGTGCCCGCGGGGAGCCAGGGCGCGACGAGGTCCGGGATCGCCTTCAGCCAGTCCGAGGCGATGACGACGGGTCCGCCGTCGGGACCGAGCACGCTCGCGACGTAGGGGACCCGCGCCGGGCCCTCCGGGTGGAGCCGGTTCCAGCGCTCCACCTCGAGGGCGTCCCGGCGGAGGAGCTGGAACGACGGCGCGCTGTACACCTCGGCCGCCACCTCGAACCGCTCGGCGAGGATGGTCCGGGCCGCCAGGACCTGCTGGAGGATCGAGCCGCTCCCGACGAGCCGGACCCGGCCGCCGGTCCCGGCGACCCCGTCCGGGGGCCCGGCGAACCGGTAGAGCCCGCGGACGATCCCCGCCTCGACGCCGTCCGGCTTCGGCGCCATCGGGTGGTTCTCGTTGTAGATCGTGATGTAGTAGTAGACGTCCTCGCCCCGGACGTACATCCGCTCGATCCCGTCCCGGACCACCGCGGCGAGCTCGAACGCGAACGCCGGGTCGTAGGCCCGGATGCTCGGGATCGTCGAGGCGAGCAGGTGGCTGTGGCCGTCGTCGTGCTGGAGTCCCTCGCCATGGAGGGTGGTTCGGCCCGCGGTGGCGCCCATCATGAAGCCTCGCCCACGCGCGTCGGCGAGCGCCCAGGCCTGGTCGCCCGTCCGCTGGAACCCGAACATCGAGTAGAAGATGTAGAAGGGGATCATCGCCGTCCCCTGGGTCGAGTAGGCGGTCGAGGCGGCCAGGAAGCTGGCCATCGAGCCGGCCTCGGTGATCCCTTCCTCGAGGACCTGGCCATCCCGTGATTCGCGGTAGCTCAGGAGGAGCTCCGAGTCGACCGGCTCGTAGCGCTGCCCCATGGCCGCGTAGATCCCGACCTCCTTGAAGAGTGGGTCGAGCCCGAACGTGCGGGCCTCGTCGGGGACGATCGGGACGATCCGCGGGCCGAGCTCCGGGTCCCGGAGGAGGTTCCGGAGGAGCTTCGCGAAGACCATGGTCGTGCTGACCGGGGTGGTGCTCCCGGCCGCGAACTCGGCGTCGACCGCCGGAGCCACCCTCGAGAAGAGCGGGGCCCGGACGATCCGCTTCGGGAGCGAGCCGCCCAGCGCCCGACGTCGCTCGGCCAGGTAGCGCGCCTCGTCCGAATCGGCGCCGGGGTGGTAGTAGGGAGCGTCCTTCAGCTGGGCATCGGGGATCGGGAGCTCGAGCCGATCGCGGAAGATGGCGAGCTCCGTCTCCGAGAGCTTCTTGGCCCCGTGGGTGATATTCCGCGCCTCGACGCCCGGGCCGAGCGTCCAGCCCTTGATCGTGTGGGCCAGGACCACGGTCGGCGCGCCGACGAACTCCGTGGCCGCCTTGTAGGCGGCGAAGACCTTGCGGTAGTCGTGGCCGCCCCGCCGCAGCTTCGCCAGGTCGTCGTCGGAGAGGTGCTCCACGAGGGCGCTCAGGCGCGGGTCCGGACCGAAGAAGTGCTCCCGGATGTAGGCGCCGCCGGAGACCGAGTACTTCTGGAACTCGCCGTCGACGGTGGCGTTCATCTTCTCGACCAGGACGCCTTCGACGTCGCGGGCCAGCAGGTCGTCCCACTCGCGGCCCCAGATCACCTTGATGACGTTCCAGCCGGCGCCCCGGAAGAGCCCCTCGAGCTCCTGGATCACCTTGCCGTTGCCGCGCACGGGCCCGTCGAGGCGCTGGAGGTTGCAGTTCACGACGAAGATCAGGTTGTCGAGGCCCTCGCGAGCGGCGAGCGACAGGCCGGCGATCGATTCCGGCTCGTCCATCTCACCGTCACCCAGGAACGCCCAGACCCGCGACCCGGAGGTGTCCCGGATCCCACGGTTCTGGAGGTACCGGTTGAAGCGGGCCTGGTAGATGGCGCTGAGCGGCCCGATCCCCATCGAGACGGTCGGGAACTCCCAGAAGTCCGGCATCAGGCGCGGGTGCGGGTACGAGCTGAGACCCGCGCCGGGGACCACCTCGCGCCGGAAATGGTCGAGCTGGTCGGCGCTCAGCCGCCCTTCGAGGAAGGCCCGGGCGTAGATCCCGGGGGCGGCATGCCCCTGATAGAAGATCTGGTCTCCCGGATCGTCGTCCTTGCCCCGGAAGAAGTGGTTGAAGCCCACCTCGTAGAGCGAGGCCGCCGAGGCGTACGTGGCCAGGTGGCCGCCGATCCCCGGGTAGCGGGTGTTCGCCCGGAGGACCATCGCGACGGCGTTCCAGCGGATCAGCCGACGGATCCGCCGCTCGAGCTCCTCGTCGCCGGGGAAGAACGGTTCCTGCTCGGGGCTGATCGTGTTGATATAACGGGTCTGGGTCAGCGGGGGCAGGCCGACGTGGAGCTGGCGGGCCCGCTTGAGCAGCTTGAACATCAGGAAGCGGGCCCGGTTCTCGCCGCCGTCCCGGACCATCTGGTCGAGCGACTCGAGCCAGTCCGCGGTCTCGCGCTCGTCGACGTCGGGCAGCTGGTGCTTGAACTCGTCGAGGTACATGCGGCGGCAGCGTAACGGAATCGACCCGGCAGCGCCTTCGGCCGGCCGCCGGCAGGCCGCGGACGGCACGGGTCGGTCTGGAGTAGCCTCCGGGCATGACCCGCTACGACCCGGCGACCGCCCTGATCGTGGTCGACGTCCAGAACGACTTCGCGGACCCGAACGGCGGGCTGGCGGTCGGCGGGGCCGAGGCCGTGGTGCCCCGGATCAACCGCGAGGTCGCCCGGGCCCGGGGCGCGGGTGCGCTCGTCGCGTACACCCAGGACTGGCACCCGGAGCGCACGCCGCACTTCGCCCGGGACGGTGGGATCTGGCCGGTCCACTGCGTCGCCGGTTCGTGGGGCGCCGAGTTCCACCCGCAACTGGTCGTCGACGGCCCGATCGTCCGCAAAGGGACGAATGGCGAGGACGGATACTCAGGGTTCACGATGCGCGACCCGCTGACCGGCGCCGTGCTGCCCACGGCCCTCGGGCCGCTGCTCGAGGAGGCGGGCGTCCGCCAGGTGGTGGTGGTCGGGCTGGCCACGGACTACTGCGTCAAGGCGACCGCCCTCGATGCCGCCCGGCTCGGGTTCGCGACGACCGTCCTGCCCGGGGCGGTGCGGGCCGTCGACCTGGCGCCCGGGGACGGCGAGCTGGCCCTGGCCGAGTTGGCCGCCGCCGGGGTGACCCTGGTCGACACCGACGGCGAGGGCTCGGGTGGCGAAGGCGAGGCGACCGAAGGCGCGACCGACAGCCCCACCTCCGAGGCCGACGGCGCGACCCACGGGCCGGGCCGGTGATCCGCTGGCTCGGCCGGCTCTCGGTCGTGGCCGGGATCGGGCTGGCCGTCGCCGCGTTGGTCGACCGCTGGCTCGGCGGGAAGAGCCGCGACGACGATGGCCGGACGCTGCCCGACCCCATCCGCAGCGAGGTCGAGATCGGCGCGCCCATCGAGCTCGTCTGGGCCGAGCTCGTCGACATCGAGCGGCAACCGCGCTGGATGCACGAGATGAAGACGGTCCGCCTGCTGACCCCGGGCCCGGTCGGGGTCGGCACGCGGGGCGAGGCGGAGGTCCGGATCCTGGGGATCGCGGTCGTCGACCCGGTCGAAGTGACCGAGTTCCTGCCGCCCCATCGGTTCGCGATCCGCCACGAAGGCGCCTTCAGCGGGGCGGGCCTGATCCGCCTCGAGGCCCTCGAGGACCACCGGACCCGGCTGATCTGGGACGAGACGCTGGTCCCGCCCGTCCTGCCGAACCTCCTCGCGCTGGGCCAGGCCCCGATCCTGGGCCGGATCTTCCAGGCCGACCTCGAGCGGTTCCGGTCGATCGTGGAGGCTCGGCCCGGAGCGCGACCCGGAGCCGCTCACGCCGGCAGCGCTCCTGCGGACCGCGCCGGAGCGGGCCCGACCGGCTGACGCCGGGGCCTCGACCGGACACCGGGCGATGGAGCTCCATCTCGTCGACGCGACGTACGAGCTCTTCCGCGCCCAGTTCGCCCCCCGGCCCCCGGTCCGCGGGCGCGACGGGGTCGACCTGTCGGGGGTGGCCGGGCTCGTCGACCAGCTCCTGGTCCTCCTCCGCCACGAAGGGGCCACCCACCTGGCCTGTGCCACCGACCGGGTGATCCGCTCGTTCCGGAACGACCTCTACCCGGGCTACAAGACCGAGGCGGGGGTGCCGGCCGAGCTGCTGGCCCAGTTCCCGCTCGCCGAGCGGGCGATCGAGGCGCTCGGGATCGTCCTCTGGCCGATGGTCGAGTTCGAGGCCGACGACGCCCTCGCAGCCGGGGCGGCCCGCTTCGCGGACCGACCGGAGGTCGACCGGATCCTCGTCTGCTCCGCGGACAAGGACCTGGCCCAGACGGTCCGGGGAGGGCGGGTCGTCCTGCGCGACCGGCGTCGTCGGATCACCTACGACGAGGCCGGCGTCCGCGAGAAATGGGGCGTCGCGCCGGCGTCGATCCCGGAC
>JBGPFS010000150.1:0-6414 GCA_041483455.1 Candidatus Limnocylindria bacterium
ACCGGCTATCCGATGCAGCTCGAGGAGGCCCAGGCGGCCGGCCGGGCTCGCGTTCTGGCTCCGGGAGAGACGCTGGTGGCCGAGGTGTCCTTCGTCCTGTACGAAGGACTGGACGCCGTTCGAGCGGTCATCCGGCGAGATGGGCGGTTCGAGATCCGGTAGCCGGGCGGCGCAGGATCGGGCAAGGCGGAAGAACGGCGCTGCGGCGCCGCGGCAGTGCCCATCGATCTGCCGTCAGGAGGGCGCGGGCGTCCGGGTCCCGACCTCGCTTCCGACACCCGCGGTCGTGCCACAGGTCGGGCAACCGGAAGCGAGCGACCCCCCGCAGTCACCGCAGAAACGTTTGCCGGCCGGATTCTCGGTCCCGCAGCTCGGACAGACCAACGGGCGCTCCGATGCGACGCGAAAGAGGGAGATCACACGACACCCCCGAGCGCGAGGGATCCACCGCGGTAGCGGGCCGTCGCGAAACCCGCGCCCTGACGGCCGGTTCGCCTCGTGGCGCAGCGGGTCGGCCTGGGCCTGGTCGTTGGATCAGCGACGTATGCTGAAACGATGATCCGATCGACCCAGACGGGATCCGCTGCCGGGCTGCTGCTGCTCGCCGACATCTCGGGCTACACCGGTTTCCTGCAGAACGTCGCGGAGGCGCACCGCGACGACGCCTTCGCGGGCGGACAGGTGCCGGATGCGTATGGTCTCGTGTCGTCCCTGCTCGACGGGATCATCGAGCGGGTCGTCCCGCCCTTCACGCTTTCGAAGGTCGAAGGCGACGCCGTCTTCGCCTTCGCCCGCGATGAGGAGGACGTCCCCCGGGGCCCCGCGCTCCTGGACTGCCTGTCGGCCTGCTACGCCTCGTTCCGCGAGCGGCTTGGTGGCGCCATGGAGATCTGGACGTGTCGCTGCACGGCCTGCTCGCGGGTGGGCGGACTGGACCTCAAGTTCGTGCTCCACGCCGGCAGCTACGTCGTGCAGTCGATCGCGGGCGGCCGTGAGCTGGTCGGCCCGGAGGTGGTGATGGCCCACCGGCTGCTCAAGAACCATGCCGCCGAGCTCATCGGCCAAGCGGCCTACGCCCTGATCACGGAGGCCGCGGCGTCGCGCCTTGGCGTCCCGGCCGACGGAGCGCGCGAGCTCATCGAGACCTACGAGCATTACCCACCGATCGCCGCGCGCGTCTACGCACTCCGGTGATCGGCGGACCGTCGATCACGTGCGTGAGCGTCGAAGGGCGAGCGGACCGCCCGTAGTCAAGGTGTCGCGATCGGCAGCGCAGCGCGATGGTGTTGGTCGGGCGGGAGATCAGCGCTGGCCGGGCACGTCGGTCGCGGGGCGCAGAAGCGCACGATCCGGCGGATAATGAGCGTCCCCGGCTCTGCGCACGCCATCGGGCCCGCGCCCGGCCACGAACACGCCACGAACACGCCACGAACACGCCACGAACACGCCACCGACTGGATCGTCGAAGGGAGGCCCCGCACGTGGGCCAGCGCTACGAATGTCTTGACGGCAACGAGGCGGCCGCCCGCGTCGCCTACGCGGTCAGCGAGGTGATCTCGATCTACCCGATCACCCCGGCCTCCCCGATGGCAGAGCACTGCGACGACTGGGCGGCGGCCGGCCGGCCGAACCTGTGGGGGAAGGTCCCCGACGTCGTCGAGATGCAGTCCGAGGCGGGTGCGGCAGGGGCGCTCCACGGTGCACTCCAGAAGGGGGCGCTCGGGACGACCTTCACCGCGTCCCAGGGCCTGCTGCTGATGGTCCCCAACATGTTCAAGATCGCGGGCGAGCTGACGCCGACGGTGATCCACGTCGCCGCCCGAACCGTGGCGACCCACGCCCTGTCGATCTTCGGCGACCACAGCGACGTGATGCACGCGCGCACGACCGGCTGGGCGATGCTCGCGGCAGGTTCGGTCCAGGAGGCGCAGGACTTCGCGCTCGTGGCCCATGCGGCCACGCTGCGGGCCCGCGTGCCGTTCCTCCACTTCTTCGACGGGTTCCGGACGTCGCATGAGGTCAACAAGATCGCCCTGCTCGAGCTCGACGACATCCGGGCCCTGGTCCGCGACGACGACGTCCTCGCCTTCCGGGGCCGGGGTATGACGCCCGAGGCCCCCGTCGTCCGGGGAACCGCGCAGAACCCGGACGTCTTCTTCCAGGCGCGCGAAGCGTCGAACCCGTTCCACCTGGCCGTGCCCGGCATCGTCCAGGAGGTCATGGACGAGCTCGCCGCACGGACCGGCCGCCAGTACGGCCTCGCCGAGTACCACGGCGCGCCGGATGCCGATCGTGTCGTCATCGTCATGGGCTCCGCGACGGGCGCGGTGGAGGAGACGGTCGACGCGCTCAACGCCGCGGGCGAGCGGGTCGGGATGCTGCGGGTTCGCCTCTTCCAGCCGTTCCCGGCCGACCAGATCCTCGCCGCCCTGCCGTCGACGGTGCGGGCGATCGCGGTCCTCGACCGCACGAAGGAGCCCGGCGCGGTCGGCGAGCCGCTCTATCTCGAGGTCGTCGCGGCCCTGACCGAAGCGATGGACGGCGACGCACCGCCGTTCGCGAGCGCTCCGCGGGTGCTCGGCGGGCGCTACGGCCTGTCATCGAAGGAGATGACGCCCTCGATGATCAAGCCGATCTTCGAGGAGCTCGCCGCGACGCGACCCAAGCGCCATTTCACGGTCGGCATCTACGACGACGTGACGCACCTCAGCCTGCCGATCGAGACCGCCTTCCGGCGCCCGCGTCCGGCCGGCGAGGTCCAGGCGCTCTTCTTCGGGCTCGGCTCGGATGGGACGGTCGGGGCGAACAAGGCCTCGGTCAAGATCATCGGCGAGGGGACCGACCTCTTCGCCCAGGGCTACTTCGTCTACGACTCCAAGAAGTCGGGCGGGACGACGGTCTCGCACCTCCGCTTCGGGCCCGAGCCGATCAGATCCGCCTACCTCATCGAGGAGGCGGACTTCATCGCCTGCCACCAGTTCGGGTTGCTCGACAAGACCAGGATCCTCGAATACGCCAAGGCCGGCGCCACGTTCCTCCTCAACGCGCCTTACGGGCCCGACGAGGTGTGGGATCACCTCCCCCGCGACGTGCAGCGGCAGCTCATCGACAAGGCCATCGACTTCTGGGTGATCGACGCGTTCGCGGTCGCCGACGAGGTCGGGATGGGCAACCGGATCAACACGATCATGCAGCCGTGCTTCTTCCATCTCGCCGGGATCCTGCCCCCCGCCGACGCGATCGCCCGGATCAAGGGCTTCGTCGAGAAGACGTACGCCAAGCGCGGCCAGGCCGTCGTCGATCGCAACTTCGCCGCGATCGACCGCTCGATCGAACGCCTCGGCCACGTGACCCTCGGGGCAGCGTCGGGCTACGCCCTCCCGGCGATCGTGCCCGACGACGCGCCCGACTTCGTCAAGCAGGTCACCGCGGTCCTCATGGCGGGCGGCGGCGACCTGCTGCCGGTCAGCGCCTTCCCGGCGGACGGGACGTTCCCCTCCGGAACGACCAAGTACGAGAAGCGGGCGATCGCCCACGAGATCCCTATCTGGGATCCGTCGATCTGCATCGACTGCGGCAAGTGCGCGATCGTCTGCCCGCACGCGGCCATCCGCATGAAGGTCTTCCCGGCCGCCGCCGTCGAGGGGGCTCCGGCCGGCTACCAGAGCAAGGAGTTCAAGTCCCGCGAGCTCGTCGATCACCGGATCACGATCCAGGTGGCGCCCGACGACTGCACCGGGTGCGGCGTCTGCGTCGACGTCTGCCCGGCCAAGAGCAAGACCGAAGTCCGCCACAAGTCGATCAACATGGCGCCCGCCGCTGAGCACCGCGACCTCGAGCGGCCGAACTGGGAGTTCTTCCAGGCGATCCCGCCGCTCGATCGCAGCCTCATCCCGCATGACACGGTCAAGGGCACCCAGGTCCTGGAGCCGCTCTTCGAGTTCTCGCTGGCCTGCAGCGGCTGCGGTGAGACGCCGTACCTCAAGCTGGTCTCGCAGCTGTTCGGCGACCGGATGATCGTCGCCAATGCCACGGGCTGTTCCTCGATCTACGGCGCCAACCTGCCGACCACCCCGTGGACGGTCAACGCGGCCGGGCGCGGTCCGGCCTGGAACAACTCGCTGTTCGAGGACAACGCGGAGTTCGGCCTCGGGATGCGCCTCGCCCTCGACGCGCAGACCGACCAGGCCCGGCGACTGCTCGAGCGCCTGGCGCCCGCGGTCGGTGACGACCTCGTTCGCGAGATCCTCGAGGCCGGGCAGGAGACCGAGCCGGAGATCGCGCTCCAACAGGCGCGCGTCGAGCGGCTCCGCGAGGCCCTCGGCCACGTTGACGGCGAGCTGGCCGGGGATGCCCGGCACCTGCTCGCCCTGGCCGGCGACCTCGTCCGGAAGGGCGTCTGGATCATCGGCGGCGACGGCTGGGCCTACGACATCGGCTTCGGCGGCGTCGACCAGGTCCTCTCGTCGGGCCGCAACGTCAACATCCTGGTCCTCGACACTGAGGTCTACTCGAACACCGGGGGCCAGGCGTCCAAGGCGACCCCGCGGGGCGCCGTGGCGAAGTTCGCGGCTGCCGGAAAGGGGACCGCCAAGAAGGACCTCGGGGCGATCGCCCGCTCGTACGGCAACGTCTACGTCGCCCAGATCTCGATGGGCGCCAACGACCTGCAGACGGCGAAGGCCCTGCTCGAAGCCGATGCCTGGCCAGGCCCGTCGCTGGTCATCGCCTACAGCACGTGCATCGCCCACGGGATCGACATGAGCAAGTCGATGAGCCACCAGAAGGACGCCGTCAAGAGCGGCTACTGGCCGCTCTACCGGTTCCACCCGTCCGAGATCGACGGTGGCCGGCCCTTCAAGCTCGACTCCTCGACTCCGTCGATCTCGATCGCCGACTTCGTGGCGACGGAGACGCGCTTCGCCGTGCTCCAGCGGACGGATCCGGAGCGGGCGGCCGAGCTCGCCGACCTGGCCCAGGCGGACGCCGACGAGCGCTGGCGCTACTACGAGCAGCTGGCGGGCATCGAGCGGACGGTCCCCCACGTCCATCGGCCCGACGCCGACATCGTGCCCGAGGTCGAGAGCGACGCAGGTTACCGCTACGAGCGGGAGGGTGACCGGGCATGACCGTCGACCTGCGCACCCGCTACCTTGGCCTTGCCCTCCGCTCGCCGATCGTCGCCTCGGCCGCACCGCAGAACGGCGAGCCGGTCACCGCCGGGCTCCTGGAGCGCGCGGGGGTGGGGGCCATCGTCCTCCCATCGCTGTTCGAAGAGGAGATCCTGGCCGAGGAGATCGAGCTCAACCGCGCGCTCGAGCAGGGCACCGAGCAGTTCGCCGAGGCGCTCGACTACTTCCCGGCCGTCGAGACGTTCATGGGCGCCGCCGATCGCTACCTGGCCTCGCTCGAGCGGGTCAAGGCCAAGGTCGCGGTGCCGATCATCGCGAGTCTGAACGCGAACACCGCCGGCGGCTGGGTCCGGACCGCGAAGCGGATCGAAGACGCGGGCGCCGACGCACTCGAGCTGAACCTGTACCACCTCGCGGCCGACCCGCGCCGGACCGCAGCCGAGAACGACGCGGCCGATCTCGAGCTGATCGCCGCGGTCCGCGCCGCGATCACCATCCCGCTGGCGGTCAAGCTGAGCCCGTTCTACTCGGCGCTCGCCCACTTCGCCGCCGCGGCCACCGCCGCCGGCGCCGACGGTCTGGTGCTGTTCAACCGCTTCTACCAGCCCGAACTCGACCTGGAGTCCCTGGAGGTCGTGCCTCGGCTCGAGCTGAGCCGACCCTGGGAGCTTCGGCTGCCGGTGCGCTGGATCGGGATCCTCCGGCCCCAGCTCGGGCCCGGCGTGTCACTGGCGGCGACCTCCGGCGTGCAGAGCGGGACGGACGTGGTCAAGGCGCTCATGGTCGGCGCCGACGTCGCCATGATGACCTCGGCCCTGCTGCGCCACGGCCCCGGGCAGGTCGGGACCGTCGAGGCGGAGCTCCGGGCCTGGATGACCGAGCACGAGTACGAATCGGTCGAGCAGCTCCGGGGGAGCGCCAGCCAGGCCACGGCCGAGAACCCGTCGGCGTTCGAGCGTGCCAACTACATGCAGACGCTGCGATCATGGGTCGCGCCCCGGGAACTGACCTCGGCCTCTCCGAATCGCCCGGCCGAGTAGCGCCCCGAGAGCCACCGGGCCGGTAGGCACTCGCGGCAGTCAGGCACGCAATGGACCGCAAGTGGCTCATCCCGTCGAGCGTCTCGCTCAACATCGCCCTGCCGGCGAGGGGATCCGGCGCATGAGGCCGGTCCGGCGCGCCGCGCTCGCTGCTGGGGCGGTCGCGGTGGGGGCGCTGGCGGCGGCCCGACCCGTGCTGGACGCAGTGGTCGCCCGCACCGAACGGCGCATGAACCCGGTGG
>JBGPFS010000151.1:0-6304 GCA_041483455.1 Candidatus Limnocylindria bacterium
ATCTCGGTCGGGCGCGAGAACAGACCGGATATGTCCTCGAACGACACATCGTGGATGGCCGTCACGATCGGAAGCCGGGCAAGCGGAGGCGCCACGTACTGCACATGGAGCAGCTCTGCGCCATCGCGCTTCGCCTTGAACGGCAGCTCGATCGGAACACGGAGGTAGGGCGCTCGCCAGCGCAAGTCGCGGCGGCGAAGCTCGGTCGGCCACGGCCAGACCGCGTTGGCATCGACGTACACGGTCAGCTGGACATCCTCGCGCCGCCCAAGTGCTTCCGCGAGGTTTACGACGTAGGTCTCGTTGCCGGTCTTGCGCCGGCCAACGACATGAGCATCGAGCGCGACCCGGATACCGTTGGATGCGGGTACCATCGCCGCCATTATGCGTATCGCCATTCTCGGCATCCGGGGGATCCCTTCCAACTACGGCGGCTTCGAGACGTTCGCCGAACAGCTCGGCCGGAGACTTGTCCAACGTGGTCACGAGGTCACGGTCTACGGTCGGGATCGATCGGTTCCCCGCGGTACCCGTGAGTACCTTGGGATGCGGGTGGTCCGGCTCCCGGCACCGCGGTCCAAGTACTTCGAGACCGTCGTCCATTCGCTTTTCGCAGCGTTCCACGCCCTCACCGTGCACTACGACCTCGTCTACGTCTGCAACTCGGCCAACATCCCGGCCGTGATCGTGCTTCGCCTTCTGGGACGGCGGGTCGTACTCAATGTCGATGGCCTCGAATGGCAGCGGGCGAAGTGGAACGCGATCGGTCGCGCGTATTACCGGCTGTGTGCCTGGACCGCGGCGCACCTGCCCATCCACCTGGTGACTGACGCCCGGGTCATCCAGGACCACTACGCCCGCGCTTACGGCCGACGGACGGACTACTTCCCGTACGGGACGGCCCTCGAGCCGGTGCCCGACGACGGGACACTGGCACGGGTCGGCTTGGAGCCGGGACGCTACGTCCTCTACGTCAGCCGGCTCGAGCCCGAGAACAACGCCCACGTCGTGATCGATGCATACGCCCGGGTGACGTCCGACCTGCCCCTCGCGATCGTCGGCGACGCGCCGTACGCCTCCGAGTACATCGCCGGCCTCCACGCCACCGCCGATCCACGGGTCCGTTTCCTCGGGGCGATCTACGGTGACGGCTACCGGGTCCTTGGATCCCATGCGACGGCGTACGTCCAGGCGACCGAGGTCGGCGGCACTCACCCGGCGCTCGTCGAGGCGATGGGCTTCGGCAACGTGATCCTCGCGAACGATGTGCCGGAGCACCGCGAGACACTCGGCGACGCCGGTCGCTACTACCGAGGCTCCGAGGCGCTCGCCCGTGCGCTCCAGGGGATCCTCGACGATCCCGACGCAGCGGGAGAGCTTGGCCGTCGGGCCCACCAGCGGGCGGCCGCGATCTACGGTTGGGATGCGATCGCCGACGCCTACGAGACATGGCTGACGGGCCTGGTCGGGCCTTGACAGCGATCCACGACCCTATACTCCGGCCATGGCCAAGGCAGCCTTCATCACCGGCATAACCGGTCAGGACGGGTCGTACCTCGCCGAACTCCTCCTCGACAAGGGCTATCGCGTGGTCGGGATGACCCGACGGTCGAGCACGGACAGCAACGAGCGGATCGCCCACCTCGAGGGACGGATCGAGCTCGTCCAGGGCGATCTCCTCGACCAGGCGTCGATCGTCGCCGCACTTCGCGACGTTCGCCCAACGGAGGTCTACAACCTCGCCGCCCAGAGCTTCGTGCCGACGTCCTGGAACCAGCCGGTCCTGACCGGCGAGTTCACCGGTCTCGGCGTCACCCGGATGCTCGAGGCGGTCCGTCAGGTCGACGGAAGCATCCGTTTCTACCAGGCCTCGTCGAGCGAGATGTTCGGCAAGGTGCGCGAGGTCCCACAGACGGAGCTGACGCCGTTCCACCCGAGAAGCCCATATGGGGTGGCGAAGGCGTACGGCCACTTCCTGACGGTGAATTACCGCGAGAGCTATGGGCTCTACGCGGTTTCGGGGATCCTCTTCAACCACGAATCGCCGCGGCGCGGGCTCGAATTCGTGACCCGCAAGGTGACCGACGGCGCTGCCAGGATCAAGCTGGGCTTGGCGACCGAGCTCCCGATGGGCAACCTCGATGCCGAACGAGACTGGGGATACGCCGGCGACCACGTGCGGGCGATGTGGCTGATGCTCCAGCAGCCCGAGGCGAGCGACTATGTGATCGCGACTGGCGTCGCCCACTCGGTGCGTGAGCTCTGCCGGATCGCGTTCGAGCGGGTGGGCCTCGACTACCAGCGACACGTCACGCTCGATCCTCGCTTCGAGCGACCAGCCGAGGTCGACCACCTCCTGGGCGACCCGACGAAGGCCCGCACCGTGCTCGGCTGGGAGCCGACTGTCTCGTTCCGGCAACTCATCGAGATGATGGTCGACGCGGACGTCGCGCGCCACGAGGCGCATCTTCGGAACGCCGGGAAGATCCCCGCCGCGACCGGCTCGTGAGAGTCCTGGTCACTGGCTCGACGGGGTTCGTCGGGCGGTGGCTGATCCGGGAGCTTGAGGCCGCTGGCCACGAGGCGATCGGAACCCCGCCGAGCGCGCAGCTCGACCTGACCGACCCAGGCGCTGCCGCGCGCCTGGTGGCCGAAGCCCGCCCGGACGCGATCGCCCATCTGGCGGGCGTCTCGTATGCGCCCGATGCCCGAACCGAGCCGGGCCGGGCGTTCCGGACCAACGTCGGGGGGACGCAGGCGATCGTCGAGGCGATCCGCGCAAGCGGGCGACCGATCCGGCTGCTCGTCGCGGGATCGTCGGAGGTCTACGGTCGGCCGGACCCGGCGGACCTCCCCCTCACCGAGGCGGCCCCGCTCCGAACGGACCAGCCATACGGGCTTTCGAAGCTGGCCCAGGAGGCGATCGGGATCGAGGCGGCGACGCGCTTCGGGCTGCCGGTCGCCGTGACCCGTTCGTTCAACCACACGGGTCCGGGCCAGCGACCGGACTTCGTCGCACCGGCACTCGCACGGCGAGTACTCCGAGCACGCGCGAGTGGGGCGCACGAGATCCCGGTCGGGAACATCGCTGTCCGGCGCGACCTCGGAGACGTGCGCGACGTCGTCCGAGCGTATCGCCTCCTCCTCGAGGCACTCGCCGAAGGAGCGACCGTACCCGCGACCGTGGTCAACGTCGCGACCGGGCGAGCCGTCTCGATCCGGGCGGTCCTCGAGACCCTGTGCCGGCTCGCCGGGGTGGAGGCCGATGCTGCCGTCGACCCGGCACTCGTTCGATCTGACGATCCACCGGAGATCGTCGGCGATGCGTCGGCGCTGCGGGCCCTGACCGGATGGGCGCCGCAGATCGAGCTCGAGCGGACGCTCGGCGACCTGCTCGCCTCGATCGAAGCGGTCTGACCGCTCCCTACATCATCACCAGGCCGCCGTCGACCGCCAGCACCTGCCCGGTGATGTAGGCGGCCTCGTCCGAGGCGAGGAAGGCGACCGCGCTGGCGATCTCCTCCGTGGTCCCGAACCGCCCCAGCGGCGTCGCGGCGACGATCTGCCCCTTGAGCGCGTCGGGCAGATCCTGCGTCAGCTCGGTCAGGACGAACCCGGGCGCGATCGCGTTGCAGGTGATCCCCCGGCTGGCGAGCTCGCGGGCGGTCGCCTTCGTCAGCCCGATCAGCCCCGCCTTGGCCGCGGAGTAGTTCGCCTGGCCGGTCTGGCCGGCCTGGCCCGAGACCGAGCTGATGTTGACGATCCGGCCGCTGCGCGCCTTGAGCATCGGCCGGGTGACGGCCTTGATCGCGTAGAACGCGCCGAACAGGTTCGTCTCGAGGACCTCCCGCCAGGCCTCGACGCTCATCCGCATGATCAGGTCGTCGCGGGTGATGCCGGCGTTGTTGACGAGGATGTCGACCTTGCCGAACGCCTCGAGGGCCGCCTTCACGAGCGCGTCCGCCGACGCCGGGTCGGACGCGTCGCCCTGGACGGCGAGGGCGCGCCGGCCGAGTGCCTCGACCGCGCCCGCCACCTCCCGGGCGGCGACCTCGTTGCCCCGGTAGCTGAAGGCGACGTCGGCCCCCTGCGTCGCCAGCCGGAGGACGATCGCCCGGCCGATCCCGCGCGAGCCTCCGGTGACGATGGCGGCCTTGCCGGTGAGGTCGATCATGTCGGGACCTCCGAGATCGGGTGGGCGTGCTCGGGCTCGCCCGGGACGACATCCGACAGGTCGAGCTCGACCGGGCCCGGCCTGGCCAGGACCTCGGCCAGGGCCGCCGGGATCGGGTCGACCGAATCCCAGTCGACCGGCAGGCGCACGGTCACGTCGTCCGCCCCGATCCCCGCGGCGCGGGCGCCGTTGACCGGGTCGGCGGTCCACTCGATCACGACCGCACCGGAGGTGAGCCCGGCCCCGAACGCGACGATGACGATCCGGTCGCCGACCTTCACCCGGCCCGAATCGACGGCCTCGGCGAGGGCGATCGGGATGGAGGCCGCCGAGGTGTTGCCGTAGCGGTCGACGTTCACGAACATCCGCTCCATCGGCAGGCCGAGGCCCTTCGCCACGGCCTCGATGATCCGGATGTTGGCCTGGTGCGGGATGAACAGGTCGATGTCCTCCGGCTGGAGGCCGGCCTTCGCGATCGCGGCGAGCGCCGTCGAGGCGAGGGTCCGCGTCGCGAACCGGTAGGTCTCGCGCCCCTCCATCCGGATGAAATGTTCGCCTCGCGCGACCGTCGCGTCGGACGCCGGGCTCTTCGAGCCGCCGGCCGGGAGCCAGATCATGTAGGCCCCGGCGGGCTCGGTGGTGAGCTCGATGCCGAGACCGCCACCGGGCTGGTCCGACGCGGACAGGACGACCGCGCCCGCGCCGTCCCCGAACAGGATGCAGGTGTTCCGGTCCGTGTAGTCGAGGAACCGGGTGAGGAGCTCCGCCCCGATGACCAGGACGTGCCTGGCGATCCCGCTGGCGATGAAGGCCTGGCCGGTCGCATAGCCGTACGCGAAGCCCGAACACGCGGCCGAGACGTCGAAGGCGGCGGCCCGGGTGTTGCCGATCGCCTCTTTCACCAGGGCGGCCGTCGAGGGCATCCAGTAGTCGGGCGTCAGGGTCGCCACGATGATGTAGTCGATGTCGTCGGGCTCGAGGCCGGAGACGGCCAGCGCCCGCTTCGCCGCCACCGCGGCCATCGAGGCGGTCGTCTCGTTCGCCGCGGCGACGCGTCGCTCGCGGATCCCGGTCCGGCTGACGATCCACTCGTCGGAGGTGTCGACCATCAGCGCGAGGTCGGCGTTCGTGATGATGCCGTCCGGGGCGTAGCGGCCCCAGCCCGTGACGTGGACGGAGCGGGGACGATCGGGGACGCTCACAGGGGATCCACCTCGATGAGTGGCTGCTTCGCCTTGACGAGCTGGCCGCTCTCGGCGACGACACGGACGACCCGGCCGGCCAGGTCCGACTTGATCTCGTTGAACAGCTTCATCGCCTCGATCAGGCCGATGACCTGGCCCACGGCCACCTCGCCGCCGACCTGGACGTAGGGCGCCGAGCCCGGCGCCGGAGCGCCGTAGAAGATGCCGGTCAGGGGCGCTCGGACGGCCGGACGGGCCGGCGCCGCCGGCGCCGAGCCATCCGCCGAGCCGGGCGCGTGCGGGATGAGGGCCGGGGTGGCTGGGTTGGGCTCCGGGGGCGCGACGGGGACGGGACCGGGCTTGCGCAGCCGCACGGCGGTCCCGCCGACCTCGACCTCGAGCTCGGTCAGCTCGCTTCGCTCGAGGAGCTGGCTCAACCGGTCGACCAGCCCCAGGAGGGAGCCGTCCGGGCCGACCGGCGCCGCGAGGTCGTCCGGGGCCGTGGGGTCGGCCGACGGCGCGGGCTCGGCCGCCGGCGCGGGCTCGGCCGCCGCCGACGGCGCGGGCACGAGCGGCCCTGCCGCCCCGGCCGGCCCTGGCGTCGCCGGATCCGGCAGCGCCGACTCCAGATCGTCGGTCACTCGTCCCACCTCCGGAAGATCAGGGCGGTGTTCTGGCCGCCGAAGCCGAACGAGTTGCTGAGCGCCACCCGGACCTCGCGCTGGCTCGCGACGTTCGGGGTGAGGTCCAGACCCTTCGCGTATTCGTCGGGCGTCTCGAGGTTGATCGTCGGCGGGATCGTCCCGGTCCGGATCGCCATGATCGTGGTGGCGGCCTCGATCGCCCCGGCGGCCCCGAGCGCGTGCCCGATCATCGACTTGTTGGCGGTGATGGGGACCCGGCCCGCCGTCGGACCCAGGATCGTCCAGATCGCCTGGAGCTCGGC
>JBGPFS010000152.1:0-6284 GCA_041483455.1 Candidatus Limnocylindria bacterium
CATCCGTGGTGCCGTCGGCCACCACCACCATGCCAGCGTGGATCGAGTAGCCGATCCCGACTCCGCCGCCGTGGTGCACCGACACCCCGGTCGCGCCGGCCGCCGTGTTGACGAGCGCGTTCAGGATGGGCCAGTCGGCGATCGCGTCGGAGCCGTCCCGCATCGCCTCGGTCTCGCGGTTCGGCGAGGCGACCGACCCGGCGTCGAGGTGATCGCGGCCGATGACGATCGGGGCCGCGACCGCGCCCGTCCGGACGAGCTCGTTGAAGACCGCCCCGGCCCGGGCGCGCTCGCCGTAGCCGAGCCAGCAGATCCGCGCCGGCAGGCCCTGGAACGGCACCTTCGCCTCGGCCAGCCGGAGCCAGCGGTGGAGCGCGGGCTTCTCCGGGAAGAGCTCGATGAGCGCCTCGTCCGTTCGCAGGATGTCCGCCGGATCGCCCGACAGCGCGGCCCAGCGGAACGGCCCGGAGCCCTCGCAGAAGAGCGGCCGGATGAAGGCCGGCACGAACCCCGGATAGGCGAAGGCGTCGGCGACCCCGGCCTCCTGGGCCTGGGCCCGGAGGTTGTTGCCGTAGTCGAAGACGACCGCGCCGGTCCGCTGGAACTCGAGCATCGCCCGGACGTGGGCGGCCATCGAGCGCATCGCGTGGCTGATGTAGACCTCCGGCTGGGTCGTCCGCAGCACGAGCGCGTCGGCGAGGCCGATCTCGGCCGGCACGTACCCGCCGAGGGCGTCGTGGGCGCTGGTCTGGTCGGTCACGACGTCGAACGTCTGGCCCTGCGACGCCCAGGCCGGCTCGATCTCGGCGGCGTTCCCGACCAGGGCGATCGAGCGCGCCTCGCCGGCCGCGGCGGCGGCCCGGGCCATCCCGAGAGCTTCGTCCGGGTCGTCGGTCAGCGCGTCGACGTAGCCGATCTCGAGCCGCCGCCGGGCCCGCGTCTCGTCGACCTCGATGCAGATCGCGACGCCCTCGTTCATCGTCACCGCCAGGGGCTGGGCGCCGCCCATCCCGCCCAGACCGGCCGTCAGGGTGACTCGCCCGCGGAGCGTCCCATCGAAGTGCTGGCGGGCCAGCTCGCCGAACGTCTCGTAGGTGCCCTGCAGGATCCCCTGGGTCCCGATGTAGATCCAGGAGCCGGCGGTCATCTGCCCGTACATCGTCAGGCCCTGCCGCTCGAGCTCCCGGAACGTCTCCCAGTTCGCCCACTTGCCGACCAGGTTCGAGTTCGCGATCAGGACCCGGGGCGCCCACTCGTTCGTCCGGAAGACGGCCACGGGCTTGCCCGACTGGACGAGGAGCGTCTCGTCGTCGGCGAGTCGACGCAGCTCCCGGACGATCGCGTCGAAGGCGGCCCAGGATCGCGCGGCCCGGCCGGTCCCGCCGTACACGACGAGGGCGTCCGGGTCCTCCGCGACCTCCGGATCGAGGTTGTTCATCAGCATCCGGAGGGCCGCCTCCTGCTGCCAGCCGCGGCAGGTCAGCTCGGTGCCGCGCGGGGCACGGACCGGACGAGCGCCGGGCAGGGCCCGGCCGGTCGGGCTCGGAGAGGTGGGAGGGATCGACATCGGGTCCGGAGTCCTCCACCGACGGGCGACCCCCGCGTCATCGGGCGGTCGCGGCTGGCCGCTGCACTCCGGCCCGTCGGACGGACGCGCCGGGCGGCGCTTCCACGGTAGCGTGCGCCGGGCGGGCGGGCAACGTCGGGCGTCGTCGCCGCGCGCGTCCGCGGGCAGCCCACTCGCTCCCGACCCGGCGGGAGCGTCGCTCGCGGCGTAGGCTGCGGGTATCGCGACGACCCGGTCCAGGACCCGGGAGGCGCCGACCGCCGGCGCGACGCCCGACGCGACCACGCACAGGGGAACCTCCTGATGACGATCGTCCTCGACGGCACGTCGCTCACCGTGGCGACGCTCAGCCGGATCGCCCGCGACGGGGAGCCGGTGGAGCTCGCCCCGGCCGCCCTCGAGCGGATCCGCGCCTGCCGGGCGATGCTCGAGGAGAAGATCGCCGCCCGCGAGACGATCTACGGCGTGAACACCGGCATCGGCGAATTCTCGGAGGTCGTCCTGTCCGACGAGCAGGTCGAGCAGTTCCAGCGCTACCTCATCTACAACCATGCAGCCGGGATCGGCGATCCGGCGCCCGCCGAGGCGGTCCGGGCCGCGCTGGCCGGGCGGATCAACGTCCACGCCCACGGCAACTCCGGCTGCCGCCCCGAGATCACCCTGACCCTGCTCGAGATGCTCAACCGGGGGGTCACCCCGGTCGTCTGCCAGAAGGGCTCGGTCGGAGCCTCCGGCGACCTCGCGCCGATGGCCCAGGCGGCGCTCCTCCTGATGGGCGAGGGCGAGGCATGGCTCGATGGCGAGCGGCTACCGGGGCGAGTCGCGATGGAGCGCGCCGGCATCCCGATCCCCGGCCTGCGGGCGCGCGACGGCCTGGCCACCATCAACGGCTCGAACCTGCTGACGGCGATGAGCGCACTTCAGCTCCACGACATCGACCGCTGGCTGCGCCAGGCCGAGATCGTCTGCGCGATGACCCTCGAAGCGCTCCTCGCGAACCTCAAGCCGTACGACACCCGGCTTCATCGCCTGCGTGGGTTCCCGGGCGCGATCCGGAGCGCGGCGGCCATCTCCCGCTGCATCGACGGAAGCGACCTCGCCTCCGGCAAGGTCAAGACCAAGGTCCAGGACGCCTACTCGATGCGCTCCTCGCCCCAGGTCATCGGCGCCGCCCACGACGCGGTCGCCTGGGCCCGCCAGCAGGTCGAGACCGAGCTGAACGGCGTCGGCGACAACCCGATCTTCATCCCCGAGGACCGGGTGACGCTCACCGGAGCGAACTTCCAGGGCACCCCGGTCGCCCTCCCGATGGACATGGTCGGCATCGCCGTGACGATGGTCTGCGTCCTGTCGGAGCGACGCCTCAACCGGCTGACCAACCCGGCCCTGTCGTCGGGCCTGCCGGCCTTCCTCACGAAGGGCGCCGGGATGTTCTCCGGGCTGATGCTGAGCCAGTACACCGCCGACACGCTCATCACCGAACAGCGGATCCTGTCGGCGCCCGCCTCCATCCTGTCGATCCCGGCTGCCGCGGACCAGGAGGACTTCGTGTCGATGGGGATGAACACGGCCATCAAGAACCGCCAGATCCTCGAGAACGCCTGCGGCGTCCTCGGCATCGAGGCGATGGCCGCCGCCCAGGCCCTCGACTTCCGCGACTTCACGTTCGGAACCGGCGTCGACACGGCCCGGCGCGTCATCCGGCGGCATGTCGCCCACCTCGACGAGGACCGGCCGCTCCACGTCGATCACACGACGATGCAAGCGCTCATCCGGTCGGGCGAGCTCCTCGACGCGGTCGAGGCCGCCGTGGGGCCGCTCGGATGACCGACGGCCCGGACTCGCCCGCAGGGGCCGCGGAGCCCAGGATCCGGGGCCTCGGGTGAGCGATCCGCGTCCGCCCGGCGCGGCACGCCAGGCTACCGACCTGGATCGCGGGCCGGGTAGCGGGCCCGAGGTGCCGCTCAACCTGGGCGACTTCGAGGCCCTCGCGACCGCCCGGCTCGACCCGGGCGTGGTGGCCTACTACGCCGGGGCGGCCGCCGACGAGGTGACCCTCGCGGACAACCTTGCTGCCTTCCGGCGCTGGCGGTTCGTGCCCCGCATCGGGGTCGAGATCGAGCCGCGCGACCCTTCGGTCGAGGTTCTCGGCCGGCGCTGGCCGGCACCGGTGCTCGTCGCGCCGATGGCCCTCGAGCGGCTGGCCCACCCGGACGGCGAGGTGGCCGTCGCCCGGGCCGCTGCGGGGCGGGGCCTGACGATGTGCCTTTCGACCGTCGCCAGCGCCACGATCGAGGAGGTGGCGGCGACCGGGGCCCCGACCTGGTTCCAGCTCTATCTCCTGCGCGACGCCGGCCGGAACGGGGATCTCCTCCGACGGGTGGAGGCGGCCGGCTGCGAGGCGGTCGTGCTGACGATGGACGCCCCGATCCTCGGTCGCCGCGAGCGCGATCTGCGGACCGGCTTCGCACTGCCGCCGGGCGTCGGCTACGCGAACATCCGGCGGTCCGCGGCGAGCCGGGGCGACACCTACGGTGGCGACCAGATCAAGACGTCGAACACCTGGGCCGATCTCGCCTGGACCGTCGCGAACACCCGCCTGCCGGTGATCGTGAAGGGGGTCCTCCACCCGGACGACGCCCGCCGGGCGATCGACGAGGGAGCGGCCGGGATCGACGTCTCGAACCACGGCGGACGGCAGCTCGACCTCTCGCTCGCCGCGCTCGACGCGCTGCCCGGGGTCGTCGACGCGGTCGCCGGGCAGGTCCCGGTCCTCTTCGACGGCGGGATCCGGCGCGGCACGGACATCCTCGCCGCCCTCGCCCTGGGGGCCCGGGCGGTCATGCTCGGTCGGCCCGTCCTGTGGGCCCTCGGCTGGGGCGGGGAGGCCGGGGTCGGCCTGGCGTTCGACCTGCTCCTGGCCGAGTACGACCTGGCGCTCGCCCTGAGCGGCGTCCCTCGCTCGGTCGACCTGACCCCGGAGCTCCTCGTCCGGGCGCCCGGGCCGGCGGTCGACCGCTAGGGCCGGAGGGCTTCGAGCAGCTTCTCGCCCAGGCGTGCCTCGCCGAGCGCCGTCAGCGCGATCAGCCGGTCCGGGTCGGCGAGCCGGAGGTGATACGTCAGGACGCCGGCGGCACAGTGGTCCACGAAGGTCGCCCGACCCCCGATGCTCGCCTGGGCAGTGCCGGCCACCCCGCCGGCCTGCGAGCAGGCGCCTCGGTCGTACGAGTCGCGCCACGAACGGAAGAACGCCTCGGAGAAGACACCCGGCTTGAGCCGAACGACGTTGACCGTGACGAACGCCCCGGTCGAACCGTCGACGGCCGCGGCGCTCGCCAGGCTCACCGCGTTCGCCAGCAGGTCCGGATCGTCGACCAGGGTCGCTTCGACGTCGGGCAGCTCCTGGACCGGCAGGCCGTCGACCGACGTCGGGAAGATCTCGAGGAGGTGAGCGTCGACCGGGACCGTCGGGCCGAGCGACCCGGAGGGGACGACGAAGGTGGGCTCGCCCGACCCAGGCGTCTCGATCGACGACGCGGCCGGACTCCCGGGGGGCGGCCCTGACGTCAGCGCCACCGAGCCGCAGGCGGCGAGGACCGTCGAGCCGGCAAGGGCGAGCGCGATGGGCAGGGCGCCGCCGAGGGCGGCCGACCGCCAGGCCCGCGATCGCCTCATCCGAGCTCTCGCCGGAGGACCGGGAAGCGCTCGTCAGCGACCGCGAGGACGAAGCCACAGGCCTCCCAGAACCGCGGCGTGGCCGAGCTCGTGGCGTCCATCGGCGCGCCGGCCTCCGGGTAGGCCTCGACGGCGGCGAACCCGCGGCCAGCCAGGTCGTCGCAGACCGCCGCCACGAGCCGACGGGCGTATCCGGCGCCGCGTACCGCTGCGGTCGTGGCGATGCAGGTGATGACCGCCGGGAGAGGCGCGTCGGGGAGCTGCGGGTAGAGCTCCCGGAGGCGCAGCGCGCGCGGGTAGGCGGAGAGTGGGCCGAACTGTGCGTAGACGGTGGGCTCGTCGTCGACGAGCACGACCTTCGCGTAGCTCCCGAAGACCGCCCGCCCCCGGGCCAGCAGCCGGATCTTGGGCGGCAGGTCGTCACCGAGCCTCGGGCGTGCCGGAGGTCGCGGGGCGAACGGATTGTCGATCGGCTCGTCGTCGTCCAGAGCGAACGGGTTGACGACCGCCCCGGCCCGGCTCGGGCGGGCGAAGGGATTCGCGACCGGCTCCGGCGCGTCGAGCGCGAACGGGTTGGCGGGCCGCCGGGGAGTGGAAGCGAGGGCGGGCGCCGCTCGCAACCAGCTCGCCCGGGCGCCCTTCGACCCGCGCTCGGGATCCTCCCAGTAGTCGCACGAGCGGTGGTCGAAGGCGGGGTCGGCGCAGGGCGGGACGAGGTCGAGCGGGGACGCCTCGGTCAGGTCGACGATCCGGATCGTGGTCACGGGTCGAGTCTACCTTCGGGACCGCCGGCACTGGACCGCGTCCGCCCCGGGGCGGACGCTCGGGGCATGGACGACACCCGCAGCGAGGCGACCATGCCCGAGGCCGAGGCCGCGCCCGAGGCCGACGCCGTGCCCGCGTCGGAGACCGCATTCCCGCCGCTGCCCGATCCGCCGGACTTCTCGGGCTGCCTCAAGACCGCCTCTGACGCGAGCCGGATCTTCTTCCGGTACGCCAACCGCTGGATGATGGTCCCGTTCCATCGGGCGGGCCTTGCCGC
>JBGPFS010000153.1:0-6266 GCA_041483455.1 Candidatus Limnocylindria bacterium
GACGCCGACGCTCCGTCGGTGGCCACGCCATCCACGGCCAGGCCCGACGGGGCCGAGCCGCCCCCGGTCGAGCTCGAGCCCGAAGCCCAGGGGATGCTCCTCGCACTGGCCCGCTCGGCGCTCGCCAGCGCCGCCAGCGAGGCTGGCTGGGCCTCGAGCTCCGGGTCCGGACGCGAGCGGTCGGGGCGCGAGTCCGGACCCGGCTCCAGCATCGGGGACGATCCTCGACTCGCGCAGCCGGCGGCCGTCTTCGTCACCCTGACCCGGGAAGGCGAGCTGCGCGGCTGCATGGGTCGCCTCGTCGCCGACCTGCCGGTCGCCGAGGCGGTGATCTCTTCCGCGACCTCCGCGGCGCTGTTCGACCCGCGGTTCGCCCCAGTCTCGGCCGATGAGCTGCCGGCGCTCCGCCTCGACGTATCGGTCCTCGGCCCGGCGGTCCCGCTCACGGATCCGGCCGCGTTCCGGCCCGGGGTCGAAGGGATCGTGGTCGAGCGCGACGGCCGCGGGGCGCTCCTCCTGCCGGAGGTCGCGACCGAGTTCGGCTGGGGCGTCACCGAGATGCTCGAGGCCGTCTGCCGGAAGGCCGGCCTCGCTCGCGATGCCTGGCGGGATCCGTGGACCCGACTGCTCGTCTTCCGGACGCTCCGGTTCGGTGGACCGGCGGTCGAGGGGGACGAGGGGGACGAGAACGCGTCCTGAGGGCGGACGCACGCGCTGGAGTCTCCCGGCGGGGTAACGCGTCTGGTGGGGGTTCGTCCAACGCCAGAGATCCCGCGTGCCAGCCAGCCGCGCGATCACAATCGGCGTCGAAGCCACCAAAGGAGATGCTCGCGGATGCCGCGCGGCGCGTCCCGTCCGCTCGCGCGGCGTCGCGGGTCGAACATTGCGTCGTGGAGTTGCCAGGGATACTCGCCGCTCTTGCCCGGGTTCGCCTGTCGCCACCACACGAGGTAGTGGTCGCCGCCGCAGAACAGGAGCAGGCGCGTCGGACCCGGCAGGGTGAGCACGGACGGGGTCTGGTCGCACACTTCGCACGGCCCGTCGTCGCCCTGGTTGTAGTCGGGCTGCCGGTCGCCGTGCCAGGGTAGCCGCCCGAACTCGTCAAAGCCGGCGAAGACCGGACCGTTGGGGACACGCGCGCCCGTGTGGAAGTTCGCGCAGTAGGTCCAGAACGGCCGGCTCGTGACGATGCCCCGGATCTCGCAGCGGCCCGGCCCACCGACGATCAGCGCCCGGGCGGGATCGGGGTTGAAGACGCACTCGCCGCAGTTGTCGACCCCACCGTTCGGCATGGCGGCCATGATAGGGACCGGCCGCTACCTATGGAGAGCGGGAAACCCCCACTAGAAGCGTTACCCCGTCTCCCGGCTCAGCCCGAGATCGCCGGGCCCGCCGCCGTGGCCCGCACCCCGGTGGCCAGCCCGCTCGCAGCCGCCGCGTCGAGGATCCATGTCGCGTTCGCACGGCGGGCAAGCTGGGCCGGCAGGACGGCCGGGACGCGCGGCCCCTCGAGGATCCGGGCGATGACGGCGGCCTTGGCGGTCCCGGAGACGAGCGCGAGGATCCGACCGGCCGCTCCCAGGATCGCCGGGTTGAAGGTGACCCTTGGGACGTGCGGCTCGATGTGGGTCGGGGCGGGGATCGCCAGGGCGAGCTCGACGCTCCCGATCGCCGGGCTGCCCGGGAAGACCGACAGCAGGTGCCCGTCACCGCCGACGCCGAGCAGGATGAGATCGAACGCCGGCCAGCCGGCGGGTCCCGCCGGGAGGGCGGCCCGGGCCTCCGCGGCGTAGGTCCTCGCGCACCACGCCTGGTCGGCTGCCGGATCGCCGCCTCGAGCGAGTGCCGGTCCGACCGGCCAAGGGTGGACGTGGGCGGCGACGATCGGGACGCCCCCGCCCTGCGTCCGGAGCAGGACCTCGTCGGCGAGCAGGACGTTCGAGAATGGATGGTCGCGGGGAACGTACCGGTCGTCGCCCCACCACAGGTGCACCCGCCCCCAGGGGACGCGGTCGCGGAGGGACGGCGCGACGAGCCGGCGATAGAGGAGAAGGGGCGTCGAACCGCCCGTGACGGCGATGTCCGCCCGGCCACGCCGGGCGACCCCGTCGGCGAGCGTCGCGACGACCCGCGCGGCCGCCGCGTCGGCGAGGGCCTCGGGATCGGCGGCGACCACGACCTTGGGTTCGCCGGGTGTCGCTGCGCTCGGTCGGCGCGGGCGCTGGCTGCCGTCGTTCGGTCCCGTCACCCCGCTCACCGGGCCAGGTCCGCGACGAGCTCTGCCGCCATCGCCACGGCCGCGTCCGAGATCCGGTCGCGGCCGCCCGACTCGATCGCCTCCGCGAGCAGCTCCATCTCCGTTCGCCGCGCGGCCCCGAACCGCCGATCGAGGACCTCGACCCCGTCCTGCCAGACCCGGACCATCACCGTCTCGGCCTCCGCGGTGACGTCGACGCGGAGCTCCGAGCCGCGCCGCTCGGCGAGCAGCTCGACCCGCAGCGTCGTCCCGGCCGGCATCTCCGAGACCACCGGGCGCAGCCGGACCGCGACCTCGGACGTCCCGTTGCGCAGGGTCGCGCCGTAGCCCCGCCCGGTCGTCGCTACGCCCGCCGCCCTGGCTCGCGCGCTCGCCGGCGACCCGGCCGCACTCGGCCCGGAGCCTGGGGCGGCTTTCCGGGCCGTGGGACCGCCCTGACCGCCGAGCGGGGTCAATGGGCGGGTCACGTCGAACCCGAGCCGCGAGGCGAGCCAGGCGACGTGGTAGAGCGGCTTGATCAGGTTCGTCGAACCCGGCCGCCCGGCCTCGTCGTGGGTGGCATAGGTCACTGCGACCCGACGCAGCGCGCGCAGGTAGGGCAGGAATTCCGGCACGTCGAACGTCGAGGCGATGGCCTCGCGCCAGCGCGACTGCCGGACCTGGGCGAAGTCGGCGACCGTGACCCGGGTCGTGGCCGCCAGCGCCGCGAGCTCGAGGAGCCGCCCGACCCCATCGCCGCTCCAGGCCGACCCGTCGACGATCAAGCGGTCGGCCGCGGCGAGGAGGTCGCGCGCCTGCTCGCCCGCCAGCGGCGGCTCACCCGGCCACCAGACCGCGACCGGGAGGTCATGGATGAGGAGCGGCTCGACGATCGCGTCGAGGTGTCGGCCCGTCTCGCCGCCCGCCGTGATGAAGATCGTCTCGGCGCACGTCTCGGGCGCGTCGGCTCGGGGCAGGATGCACTGGGCGGTGACCCGGGCATCGAGCCAGCTCGGCCCGTCCGGATCAGCCGGGGCGCAGATGATCGTGCGAGAGGGGAGGCGTCCCATCAGGCCGCCGATGAGCGTGGCGCAGTGCTCTCCGACCTCTGGCCGCCGGGCGATGACGACCAGGTTCATCACGCTCGTCCGGGCGGCCACATGACGCGCCTCGACCCCGTCGATCTCGGTCGTCAACTTCGGCTCGGCCCAGATCCGGGCGAGCTCGCGCTCGATCCCGGCGATCGTGCTGGCGCGGGACGTCCAGCGGAGGGCCGGCTGGCCGGGGATCCCGGGCGTCGCGAGGGCCACGCTCAGATCCGCCGCCAGCGCCGACCGTCGCGGGCGAGCAGCTCGTCGGCGGCGGCCGGGCCCCAGGACCCGGCCTCGTAGTCCGGGAACGCCGGCGCCGGCTCCCCGGCCCAGGCGTCGATGATCGGGCTGACGATCCCCCAGGCCTCCTCGACCTCGTCGGCGCGGGTGAACAGCGAGGCGTCGCCGAGGAGCGCGTCGAGGATCAGCGTCTCATAGGCGTCAGGGGAGTCGACGCTGAAGGCCGAGCCATAGGTGAAGTCCATGTTCACGGCCCGGACGTCGATCCCGAGGCCCGGCACTTTCGCCCCGAAGCGCAGGAGGATCCCCTCGTCGGGCTGGATCCGCATCGCCAGCAGGTTCGGCTCCGGGTCCGCGGCGGTGTCCTTGAACAGCCGGTGGGGCACGGCCTTGAACTGGACCGCGATCTCCGTGGCGCGCTTGGGGAGCCGCTTCCCCGACCGGACGTAGAACGGGACGCCCGCCCAGCGCCAGTCGTCGATCGTGAAGCGCGCCGCCACGAACGTCTCGGTCTCCGACGCCGGGTCCACCTCCGGCTCCCCGCGGTAGCCGACGACGGCCTCGGCGGCGACCCAGCCCGGGCCGTATTGGCCGCGGACGATGTCGGCCCGAACGTCGTCGGGTCCGAGTGGGGCGATCGCCCGGAGGACCTTGACCTTCTCGTCGCGGAGCGCATCGGCTTCGAAGGTGGCCGGTGGCTCCATCGCCACCAGCGACATGAGCTGCATCAGGTGGTTCTGGAGGAAGTCCCGGGCCGCGCCCGTCTCCTCGTAGAAGCTGCCCCGGGCCTCCACCCCGATCGACTCCGCCACGGTGATCTGGACGTGGTCGACGTATCGCCGATTCCAGAGTGGCTCGAAGATCCCATTGGCGAACCGGAAGACGAGCAGGTTCCGGACGGTCTCCTTGCCCAGGTAGTGATCGATCCGATAGACCTGCGATTCACGGAAGACCTTGCCGACCTCGCGGTTCAGCCGCTTCGCCGAATCGAGGTCCCGACCGAACGGCTTCTCGATCACGATCCGCCGCCAGCCGCCGCCATGGACCTCGTGGTCGAGGCCCGCCCGGCCGAGCTGGGCGACGATCTCCATGAAGGCCGACGGCTGGGTCGCGAGGTAATAGAGCCGGTTGCCGGCCGTGCCGCATTCGGCGTCGATCGCGTCGAGCCGGGCCGCCAGCCGATCGTAGGCGGCCGGCTCCCCGAAGTCGCCCTGGAGGTAGCTGATCCGGCCGAGGAACTCGTCGCGCAGACCTGGCTCGACGGGGACCCGCGAGTTCGCCTCGAGGCTGGCCCCGATCTCGGCTCGGAACGTCGCGTCGTCGTAGGGCCGTCGGCCGATCGCCACGAGCATGAACTCGTGGGGCAGCAGGTTGGTCCGGCGGAGCTGGTAGAGCGCCGGCAGGACCTTGCGGTGGGCCAGGTCGCCGGTCGCCCCGAACAGGACGATGACGCACGGATCCGGGATCCGCTCGAGGCGGAGCCCTTCGCGGAGCGGGTTGTCGAGCCGCGGCTCGGGCCGGCGGCGTCGTTCGCCCCGGGCGAGCCGGAGCTCTCGGATCGTCCGCGGTACGTCCTTCGCCGGCCGGAGAGCGGGGGCCGGCGAGCCCGGGGGAGGCGTGCGCATCCGTACCTCGGTTCGGCCCACGGGCCTCAGGCCAGGGCGTCCGAGAGCGCTCGTTCGAGCGCCTCGAGCCCCGCGTCCGGATCGGCGCCCAGGTGGACCCGGAGGACCGGTCGCTCGTTCGCCTCGAGCGCCCCGAAGTCGCCCTCGGCCTGGGCGTCGATCAGCTCGCCGAACGTGTACGGCCAGTCCGCGATCGGCCGGTCGACCGGATGGTCGGCGGTCAGCTGGAGGAACCAGCCGGTCGGGCTGCCGCCCTTGTGGAGCTGCCCGGTCGAATGGAGGAAGCGGGGCCCGTAGCCGAGCGTGGTCGCCCGCCCGCGCCGGTCGCGCATGAGCACGCGGATCCGGGCCAGGGCGGCATCGCGCTCCGGCGTCGCCCGCAGGTACGCCTGGAGTGCCGCGTAGCCGTTCGGGCGGAGACGGGCGAGGTGGCGGCGCAGCTCCCCGACGACCGTCCCGTCGCCGGCGCTCAACCGGAGCGGAGCGTCGCCGATCAGGGTCAGGCCGCCATCCGAGGCCAGGACGTCCACGGTCGCCGGCGACTCGGAGGCGTGGGCCGTGATCGCGTCACCGTGGCGGGCGAGCAGGCGGCGGGTGATGATCTTCGCCTCCTCGACGTTCGGCTGGTCGAACGGGTCGATCCCGAGGACGATCCCGGCGATGGCCGTGGCGACCTCCCAGCGCACGAACTCGGCCCCGAGGTCGATCGGGTCGGCCAGGGCGATCTCGATGACCGGGTGGCCGGCGGCCCGGAGCCGCTCGAGGAGCTCGTCGGCGGAGTGGCCGTCCGACGTCGGCGCCGGGCCCGCGGAGCCGGCGAGGCGGAGCCGGACGAAGACCCGGTCGGGGCCGTAGGACTCCGGCCGACCGAGCGGCTCGCGGTCGACCGGGACGATCCCGACCCCACGCTTGCCCGTGCTTTCCGCGATGAGCTGCTCGGCCCACGACCCGAAGCTGGCGATCTCCGGATCCGCGATGAAGGTGAGCTTGTCGCGGCCTGCCCGGCCGAGCGCCCCGATGGCGGCCCCGAGCCGGAGCCCGGGGTTGGCGCTCGGGCGCGGCTCGCGGCAGAGC
>JBGPFS010000154.1:0-6236 GCA_041483455.1 Candidatus Limnocylindria bacterium
GGGCCCCGGGCCGATCCTCGACAGCCGGCTCGGCGGGCTCCTCTCCGCGGTGGGGAACTTCGCCGTCATCATCTGCTCGGTCGTCCTCGTCCCGTTCCTCCTCGTCGGCGCCGCGGTCCGGGCCAGGTCCGTGGACTTCGCCCCATGGTTCGTCTACGCCATCGTCGTCTTCGCCGGGGCGACACTGCTCTACCCGCTCCACGTCCCCGGCGGAGCCTTCATCCACTCGGCCGTCGGCCTCGAGCCCCACGCCTACATCCTCTCGGTCGAGGGCATCCTCGTCCTCGTCGGTGGGATCGCCCGCCGCCGGTCGACCTGGCGCCTCGATGTCGCCGGTCCGGTCTTCGTCGGGGCGATCGTCGCCCTGACCGTGGCGACGGCCGCCTTCTGGGCCGTCGAGGTCCAGCGACAGTGGGACACCGAGCGCCAGCCGCGGATCGCCCTCGCCCGCGAGCTGGATCGGATGGCGGTGCCGAAGACCGACCGCCTCCTCTCGATCGACTCGGCCGGCCTGAAGTACTGGACGGATCGACCGGGGGTCGTCACGCCGGACGACCCGATCGACACGATCGCGGCCGTGGCGCGCGCCTACGGCACCCGCTGGCTCGTGCTCGAGCGTGACAGCGCGGCGCGTGCGCTCGCGCCCGTGCTCGCCGGCCAGGGCGACCGACCGGCCTGGATCGGGGCACCGGTCTTCAGCGTCCCGTCGGCCGACGGCGGGGCGCCGCGGCTCGCGCTCTACCCCGTGTGCACCGATCCGGGCGATACCCGCTGCGGCTCGTGAACCGCCGAGAGGCCTGGCTGAGCGTCGGGCTCGTCTTCGTGCTCGCGCTCGCCGTCCGGGCGCTCTTCGCGTCGATCCTGACCTTCCCCACGCCCGAGGACGCCGCCTATTACGTCGGGGTCGCCCGCAACCTGGTCGAGGGTCGCGGCCTGGTGAGCGACGCGATCTGGAGCTTCGGTACGCCGCCGCTCGTCTTCCCGCGACCGGCCTTCGAGGTCTGGCTGCCGCTGCCGAGCCTGCTCGTCGCCCCGTTCATGGCCGTCCTCGGTCCGACCTTCGAGGCCGCCAAGATCCCGGCGGTCCTGGTCGGCTCGCTCGTGCCGGTCCTGGCCTGGCGGCTCGCCGCCGACGTCGCCGATGAGCTGGCCCTCCCCCTCGGCCGGCGGCGGACGCTGGCACTGGGCGCCGGGCTGACCGCGGCGGTCGAGCTGCCGCTCGTCCTGTTCGGCGCGCTCCCCGACTCGACGATGCCGTTCGCGGCGCTGACCCTCGCGGCCTGCCTGCTGATGACCCGGCTCCTCCGCCGGCCGCCCGACCCGGTCCGACCGGCCTGGCGGGATCCTCGCCTCGTCGGGCTCGGCGTCGTCCTCGGCCTGGCGGCCCTGGCGCGGAACGAGGCAGCCTGGCTGGCCCTGACCTGGGCCTTCCTGGCCTGGCGATCCGGGCCGCGCGGCAGGCGGCTGGCGATCGTCCTCGTCCCGGCCGCGATCTCGGCGGCGATCTTCGGGCCGTGGGCGATCCGGGACTGGCTCGTCTTCGGCAACCCGCTCCCGGGCCAGGCGCTGGCGAATGCGCTGTCGGTGACGGGCGTCGACATCTTCGCCTGGAGCGACCCGCCGACGCTGGCCCGCTACCTGGCGGTCGGCCCGGGCCGGCTCCTGGAGATGCGGGTCACGGGCTTCGTCCACAACCTGGTCGACGTGCTCGTCGCGCCAGGCTTCCCGATCGCCGCACTCGGCCTGCTCGGCCTGGCCTGGGTCGGGCGCGCCCGCGCCCTCCGGCCGCTCGTCATCGTGAGCGTCCTCCTGTTCGCGGTCACGACCCTGGTCTTCCCGGTGGCGACCACCTGGGGGACGTTCCTCCACGCGTCCGGCGCGGTCCAGGTGCTGCTGATCGTGAGCTGCCTCGTGGCGCTCGACGCGCTCCTCGACCGGGTCGGGCGCTGGCGCGGCTGGTACCGACCGGTCGCCTGGCTCGCCCCGACCCTGACGATCGCGAGCGCGGTCCTGTTCAGCCTGGGCCTGGCGCCGTACGGCAGCCGGGGCGCGGACACCGCCCGCCGGTACGAGGCGCTCGGGGCGCGGATGGCCGCGCTCGGGCACCCCCTCGACCGATCGGCCGGACCGGTCATCGCCGACTTCCCGATCTGGCTGGCCGAAACCGCCCGGATCTCCACCCTGGCCCTCCCGGACGAGTCGCCCGCTGCGGTGCTCGACCTCGCCCGCCGGTTCCCCGGCACCCGCTACCTGGTGGCGAGCGACGAGGGGCGGGCCTGGCCCGACCGCCTGCTGCCGGGGGCTCCGGGCGTCGAGTGCTTCCGCGAGCTCGAGCTCGGGGCGCCGACGGACCCGGCCGACGCGAAGGCGCTCGCGGGGACGCGGGTGTTCCTGGTGGGCTGTCCATGAGCGCCGGGCCTCTATACTCGGCCGAGATGGACGCCACCCGGATCGATGACGCTCGAGGAGCGCCGTTCGATGAGCTTCGCGCCGAGGCTTCGGCCGCGCTCGGTTCCACGGCCAACGGCATCCGCTCGATCATCGAGCGCTACCGCGAGGCGGAGGGCGAGGAGGCGGCTCGCTGGCACGGGCTCCGCGACGAGATCGCCGGCGCCGGCGCCACGGGCGCCCGCCTGCGAGGGGCCCTCCGAGCGGTGGACCGACTCGCCGCCGCGACCGAGGCCCACCGGGCGGAGCTCACCCGGCTCGAGCTGGTCGGCCGGAACCTCGAGAACACCTGGCTGTTCCTGGAGCGGGGCGACGCCTCGCTCGTCGGCGAGGACGCCGCGGCGGGCCTGACCCTCGACCAGAACATGCGGATCGTCCAGGCCCAGGAGGCCGAGCGCACCCGGCTCGCCCAGGAGGTCCACGACGGGCCGGCCCAGGCCCTCTCGAACGCCATCTTCCACGTCGAGTACGTCGAGCGGCTCATCGACGGGGACCTGCGGGCCGCGCACGACGAGCTCCGCCTCGTGCGCGACCGGCTCCGGCGCGAGCTGGCCGAGGTGCGGACGTTCATCGGCCGGCTCCGACCGCCGGTCCTCGACGAGCTCGGCCTGGAGGGCTCGCTCGTGGAGCTGGCCGAAGGGGTGGCCGCCTCGCTGGGCATCCCGGTCGAGACCGATCTCCGGGCCGCCACCGACCGACTCGGCGAGGCGGCCCAGACGGTGGTCCTGCGGATCGTGCAGGAGGCGCTCCAGAATGTGCGCCGCCACGCGGCCGCGACCCGGGTCACGATCGTCTCGCGGCTCGAGGACGATCGGTGGGTGGTCGAGGTCACCGACGACGGCCGAGGATTCGACGTCGCATCGATGTCGACCAGGGGCCGCCGGAACTTCGGCCTCCAGTTCATGCGCGAGCGGGCCGGTCTGATCGGCGCCGACTTCGAGGTGACATCCCAGCCAGCCGGGGGGACGACCGTCCGCCTGGCCATCCCAGAGCCAGAGGAGGGCAGATGAGCGCGATCGACTACAGCGGCCCCGAGCGTCGACGGGGCGGGCCGGACCGACGGACCGAGGAGGTCACGAAGATCCTCCTGGTCGACGATCACGCGCTCTTCCGGATGGGGATGCGCGGGCTCCTCGAGCGGGAACCGGACTTCGCGATCGTCGGCGAGGCCGAGGACAGCCGGGGTGCGGTCGACGCCGCGCTCAGCACGACCCCGGATATCGTGCTGATGGACCTGTCGATCCCGCCGCCCGGCGGCATCGAGACGACCCAGCGGATCAAGCGCGAGCTGCCCTCGACCGGGATCATCGTCCTGGCCGCGTCGGAGGACGAGGACGCCCTGTTCGGCGCGATCAAGGCCGGGGCGGCGGCGTTCATCCTCAAGGACGTCGGCCCGGACGACCTGGTCACGATCATCCGCCGGGTCTCGGCCGGCGAGTACCTCATCAACGACAAGGTCTTCGCCAAGCCGGCCGTGGCAAGCCGGGTCCTCAAGGAGTTCCGCGAGCTGGCCGTCTACGGTCAGGACGCGGCCCCGATCTTCGCCCCGCTCTCGCCGCGCGAGGTCGAGATCCTCGACAACATCGCCCAGGGGATGACGAACAAGCAGGTCGCCTACGCCTTGTCGATCAGCGAGCAGACCGTCAAGAACCACATGAGCTCGATCCTCCGGAAGCTCTCGGTGAACGACCGGACCCAGGCCGTCGTGTACGCGATGCGCCAGGGCTGGATCCGGATGCCCGAGGACTGAGCGGACGCGTGCCGAGCCCAGCCACGGATCCGAAGGCGACCGGGTCGACCGGTCCAGCGGCGCTGGCGGCCGGCATCGACGCGGAGCTGGCCGGCATCGACGCGGAGCTGGCCGAGATCGACCTGCTCGTCACCCAGGCGACGACCGAGGCGGGACGCCACGAGGCGAAACGGGTGGCCGCCGCCGAGAAGTTCGAGCTGGCGCGGGGGTTCGCCTCGACGCCCTCGGCCGAGCTGGCCGAGCTGGCCACCACGCTCGCGACCCTGACGAAGCGCGCGACCCTGATGGAGTCGCAGGTCGACGTCCTCCAGGGCAAGCGGCGGACCCTGGTCCGGTTCCGCGATTCCCTCGCCGGCCACGCCGACGCGCTCCGGGAGCTCGACGCAGCCGCCGGTCCCACTTCTGCCTGGGATGTCGGGGCCGGGCGGCCTGACGAAGCCGGGGCGCTCGGGCCGGACGGGCTCGGGCCGGGCGCGCTCGACCCGAACGCTCCGCTGCCACCGGCCATCTCGCGCCTCGTCCTGGGCGCCCAGGAGGAGCTCCGGCGCGATATCGCCCGGGCGATCCACGACGGCCCGGCCCAGAGCCTGACCAACATCGTCCTCCAGGCCCAGATCGTGGACCGGCTCCTGGCCCGCGATCCGGAGGCGGCCCGGGGTGAGGTCCGCCAGCTCGTGGCGATGGTCCAGGCGACCCTCGATGCCACGAAGTCCTTCATCTTCGACGTCCGGCCGATGGTCCTCGACGACCTCGGCCTCGTCCCAACGCTGCGCGGCGCGGCGCGGGATCGCGAGCGAAGGACGGGGATCCCGGTCGACTTCGATTCGGTCGGCGCGGACCACCGCCTGGCGCGTGAGCTCGAGAGCGGGCTGTTCCGGATGATCGAGGAGGCGCTGTCGGGCTACCTGGCGGGCGGTCCACAGCGCGTCGCGATCCGGCTCGAGTGGAGCGCCGGGCACGTCGGTGCGCAGGTCCGCTCGGTCCGCGACGTACCGGCCGCGGAGGCCGAGACCCGGGCGGTCCCGGCCCGGCCGTCGCGGCGGAGCGGCCGCGCCGACGAGCCGGCCGAGGAGATGCCCGTGGCGCTCGCTGCGATGCTCGAGGACCGGCGCGCGGACCAGGCTCGGCGCTCCGCTCCGATCGCGCTGCCGGCCAAGGTGTGGCGTGAGATCCAGCAGCGGGCCGCGACCCTGGGGATCGCGGCGACCCTCGGCGCCGACGGATCCGAGCTGCGGCTCGCGCTGGACCCGGCCGCGGTCCCGTGACCCGCTCGTTCGCGGACGGGCGTGGGCAGGGGATCGTCGAGTACGGGCTGATCCTGGCGCTGACGGTGATCTTCGTGGTTTTCGTGCTGGCCTTCATGAGCGGGACGGTCTCGGCCGTGCTGGCCTGGCTGGCCGGCCTGATCGGCTGAGCGGCGCCGGTCGGCGAGGGTACCGCACGGCGGACAGTACCTTCAGGCCAGTTGAGTTCTGGCGGTCTGCGGCCCATGCTCCGGGAACCCTCGATCGGGGGCGGCAATCATCAAGGAGGCCATCAGGCATGGCGCTCGTCAACCAGTTCCTCGCGTGGCTCCACCGCGACGAGGATGGCCAGGGTCTGGCCGAGTACGCGCTGATCCTCGCCCTGATCGCGATCGTCGCGATCATCGCCCTGATCTTCCTCGGCGGGCAGGTCAGCAAGATCCTCAGCACCGTCGGCACCTCGATCTAGTTCGAGCCGACGGACCGGGCCTCCGCGCCCAGCGCGCGGAACGCCCACCGCACGACCGACGCCGGGCCGCATCTCGCGGTCCGGCGTCATCGATTCCGGCGCGGGTCTCCGTGACGCGGACGCACCACATCCGTGCGTCGGCCCATCATCCGACCATTGACAACCCGGGTCGACCCGCTCATACCTTCCGACACCTGCCGGGGGACGGCACCGGCCGCATCCGCGGCCACCTTTCTGGTAGGAGGCACTCGCCCGGATGAACGTCATCGGACTCATCCTCTCATCGCTCCATCGAGACGAGGACGGCCAGGGCCTCGCCGAATAC
>JBGPFS010000155.1:0-6205 GCA_041483455.1 Candidatus Limnocylindria bacterium
GAGGACCACTGCCGGCGCGACGAGGTCGACGAGGCGATCGCCATCCGCGACAGCCACCGCTACGCCGGCGACCAGGTCCTCCACCAGATGCTCGACGAGGGGGTCGATCCGCCGCTCCCGTTCGAGCCGCAGGTGCCGACCGGCCGTCGGGCGGCGGTGATCGGCTCCGGGCCGGCGGGGATGAGCGCGGCCTACTACCTGCTCCTGGCCGGCCACGACGTGACCGTCTTCGAGCGCGACCCCGCCCCGGGCGGGATGCTCCGCTACGGAATCCCCCAGTACCGCCTGCCCAAGGTCGAGGTCCTCGAGGCCGAGTACGAATCGGTCACCCGGCTCGGCGGCAAGATCGTCTGCGACCAGGCGCTCGGCCGCGACTTCACCCTCGACGACCTCCAGGGCCAGGGCTTCGACGCCGTCCTCGTGGCGATCGGCTGCTACGACACGAACAAGCTGGGGATCCCGAACGAGGACGCCGAGGGCGTGCTCGACGGCCTCGAGTACCTCAAGACGGCCACGCTCGGCCTGCCCTATCCGGGCCACGCCGGGAAGCGCGTCGTCGTCATCGGCGGTGGCTTCACCTCGATGGACTGCACCCGGACGTCGACCCGCCAGGGCGCGGCCGAGGTCACCCTCGTCTACCGCCGCGACATGAAGGACATGCCGGCGTCCGACGAGGTCCACGAGGCGATCGAGGAGGGCGCCAGCGCGATCTTCCAGGCGGGCCCGACCCGGGTCCTCGTCGACAAGGCCGGGAAGGTCAGCGGCGTCGAGTTCATCCGCAATCGGCTGGGCGAGCCGGACGCCTCCGGCCGACGCCGGCCCGAGCCGGCCCCCGGCACGGAGTTCACGATCGGTTGCGACCGGGTGCTCCTGGCGATCGGCCAGGGGCCGGAGCTGAGCTGGATGGGACCCGGCAACGATGGGCTCGAGGCCACCAAGCAGCGCCGGCTCAAGGCGGACGCGGTGACCTTCCAGACCGGTCGGGCGGGCGTCTTCGCGACCGGCGACGTCCGGATCGGCGCCGCCACCGTCGTCCAGGCGATCGCCGAGGGCCGCCGGTCCGCCTACGCCATGGACGCGTTCCTGCGCGGCCTCGACCTGTCCGCCATCAAGACCCGCCAGACCCTCGCCGAGCCGCAGCCGGAGTTCCTCTCGATCGTGCCGTTCACGAGCGAGGTCAAGGAGCCGCGCTACCGGATGAAGGCGATGGAGCCCGAGGCACGCAACTCGAGCTACGTCGAGTACGAGATCCCGTACACGCGGGCCGAGGTCGTCGCGGAATCGACGCGCTGCCTCCAGTGCACCTGCGAGGCGATCGGATTCTGCGACCTCCGGCGGCTGGGGATCGAGTACGGGACGACCCTCAGCACGCTCGAGCCGAACCGGGACGGCGGGGCCGGCGTGCGGAGCGTCAGCGAGAACCGCTTCACCGGCCGCAACCACGACTACCTGCGCGACGACAGCCACGCCTTCATCCTGCGCGAGCCGTCCCGCTGCATCGACTGCGGGCGGTGCGCCCAGGTCTGCGCGGAGGTCGTCGGGGCCGCCTGCTACGACTTCATGCGGATCGGCTTCGACACCCTGGTGACGACGCCGCTCGACATGAGCCTGAACGACACCCCGTGCGTCTCGTGCGGGCGCTGCGCCGAGACGTGCCCGACCGGCGCGCTCATGCCCAAGCCGCGGGTCCTGCAGACGTACGAGGTCGACGAGAGCCGCTGCATCCTGTGCGGCATCTGCGTCGATGCCTGTCCGTACGACGCGCTCCGGGACGGCGGCGACTTCGAGCTCGCCCACACCAGCCGGGCCGACCCCCAGATCGACCTGATCGCGCTCGCCTCGATCGATCGCGAGACCGAGGTGACCTACATCCGGCGCGAGCAGGACTGGTTCGAGCGGGCGCGGGCCGAGGGCCGGCTTCCCGATCCAGCCCGCCTCCTGCCGGTCCTGCCGCCCTCGCTCACCGCCGGCGGCGCGGGCGGCAACGACCACCAGGACGGGAACGGCAGCGCCGGCCACGGGTCCGGCGTCGGGCCGGCCCACCGCAGGTAGGCCGCGCGATGGGCATCTCCGACAGCGTGCCGCTCCTGGGGCTGAAGTGGGACGACCTCCTGCTCCTCGGCCTGGGCGGGATCATGGTCGGCGCCGGCCTGCTGGTCGTCACGATGCGCGACATCATCCGCTGCGGGCTGGCGATGATCGTCTGCTTCGGCGCCCTGGCCGGGATCTACGTCGTCCTCGGCGCCCCGCTCGTCGCGGCCGCCCAGGTGCTCGTGTACATCGGCGCGATCAGCGTCCTCATCCTGTTCGCGATCATGCTCACCCAGACGAAGGCGGCCCCGACCCGGCTCGTCTTCCAGACGCAGGCCGTCCCGGCGGCGATCGCGACCGCGATCCTGGGGATCGTGATCGTCCTGGGGGTCGGGGCCACCGACTGGGGCGAGGTCGCCCACCGGATCCGGACGGGGACGGCCGGCCTCGCCCGGCTCCTGTTCGATCAGTACGTCCTGCCGTTCGAGGTCGTCAGCGTCCTCCTCCTCGCGGCGGTCATCGGCGGGGTCTTCCTCGCCAGGCGCGACGACCGGGGGGAGGGCGAGGATTGAGCGACTCCCTCGACAGCTACCTGATCCTGGCCGGCCTCCTGTTCGCGATCGGGGCGTTCGGCTTCCTCGCCCGCCGGAACGCGATCAGCATGCTGATGTCGATCGAGCTGATGCTGAACGCCGTCAACCTGGTCATCGTCGCCTTCGGCGCGTTCATCGAGAAGCTGGCCGGCCAGGGCTCGGTCATCGCGCTCATGGTCATGGCCGTCGCCGCCGCCGAGGCGACCGTCGGCCTGGCGATCGTCATCGCGATCTACCGGAACAAGAAGACGCCGCTCGTCGACGAGTACGACTCGATGCGCCAGTAGCCCGATGAACCCCGACCTCTTCATCACGCTCATCGCCGCCCTGCCGCTCGGCGGGTTCCTGTTCAGCGTCCTGTTCGGCCGCCGGATCCAGGCTCGCGCCGGCAAGCCCGCGGCCAGCCTCGTGCCGGTCCTCGCGGTCGTCGCGAGCTGGCTCGTGGCGATGGCCGTGGTCGTCCCGGCGCTCGGCCACGCCGAGCCGTTCGGGGAAGCCGGCTACGGGATGACGCTCTGGCACTGGATCCCGGCCGGCGCCTTCGACGTGAGCGCCGGGTTCCGGGTGGACGCCCTGACCGCCTGCCTGCTCATCGTGGTGACCACGATCGGCATGCTCGTCCACGTCTACTCGATCGGCTACATGAGCCACGACGCGGGGTACTGGCGGTTCTTCGCCTACCTCAACCTGTTCATGTTCTCGATGCTCCTGCTCGTGCTGGCGGACAGCTGGCTGCTGGTCTTCGTGGCCTGGGAGCTGGTCGGCCTGTCGAGCTACCTGCTCATCGGGTTCTGGTTCCGGAAGCCCTCGGCGGCCCTCGCCAGCAAGAAGGCCTTCATCGTGAACCGGGTCGGCGACGTCGGGTTCGCGCTCGGGATCATGGCCATCTGGGTGAACACCGGTACGCTCGACATCCGGACCTCGATCGAGCGCCTGATCGCGCCGGGCGCAAGCCTCGCGATCCCGCTCGGGATCGTCGCCCTGCTCCTGTTCTGCGGCGCGGTCGGCAAGAGCGCCCAGTTCCCGCTCCACGTCTGGCTGCCCGACGCGATGGAGGGCCCGACCCCGGTCTCGGCCCTCATCCATGCCGCCACGATGGTCAACGCCGGCGTCTACCTCGTCGCCCGGGCCAACCCGATCTTCGGTCGGGCCCCGGAGACGATGGTCATCGTCGCGGCGATCGGGATCTTCACGGCGATCCTGGCCGCCTCGATCGCCTTCACCCAGACCGACATCAAGCGGGTCCTGGCGTACTCCACGCTGTCGCAGCTCGGCTACATGTTCGCAGCGCTCGGGGTCGGGGCCTGGACGGCCGCGATCTTCCACCTGATGAGCCACGGCTTCTTCAAGGGGCTCCTGTTCCTCGACTCGGGCTCGGTCATCCACTCCATCCACGAGGAGCAGGACATGCGCCGGATGGGCGGGCTATGGCGGAGGATCCCGATCACCTACTGGACGATGCTCATCGGCTCGGTCGCGATCGCGGGCATCCCGCCCCTGGCCGGTTTCTTCAGCAAGGACGAGATCCTGGGCGAGGCCTTCAAGAACGGGTTCCTGTGGGTCTGGGCGATCGGCTTCGCGGTCGCCGGGATGACCGCCTTCTACATGTTCCGGCTGATCGGCCTCACGTTCTGGGGCCCGAGCCGGGTCGATCCGGCGGTCGAGCCGAAGATCCACGAATCGCCGCGCTCGATGACCGTGCCCCTGATCCTGCTGGCGATCCCCTCGATCGGGATCGGGATGGCCCTGGGCCTGCCGTTCGGCTCGAGTCTGCTCAAGGGCTGGCTCGAGCCGGTCTTCGGCGAGACGGTCGCCCAGTCGGGTCACCCCGAGGCGGCCTTCGCGCTGTTCGGAATCGACGGCGCGCTGATCCTGGCCAGCGTGGCCATCGCGACCGTCGGGATCGTCCTCGCCTGGCACTTCTTCGGGGTCGAGCTCGGCCGCCTGATCCAGGCGCCGCGGCCGACCGAGGTCGACGCGCTGGCCCGCTCGAACGGGGCGACCCGCTTCCTCTACCGCGCATCGCTCAACAAGTGGTGGTTCGACGAGCTCAACGACCTCCTGTTCATCCGGGTCGGCGGGCGGGTCGCGGCCGCGCTGTGGTGGTTCGACCGGACGATCGTCGATGGGACGGTCAACGGGATCGGCACGCTCGCGACGGGCGCCGGCCGCGGCCTCCGGCGGGTCCAGACGGGGCGGGTCCAGAACTACGCCCTGGGGATCGCCCTCGGGCTGCTCGTGATGGCCGGCTCGTACCTGCTCATCGTGAGGCGCTAGGTGAACACCACCGGGCTGCCGCCCATCCTCACGATCATCACCTTCCTGCCGTTCGTCGGCTCGCTCGTCCTGGCGTTCATCCCGAAGGCGAACGTCGGGGCGATCCGGCTGACGGCGCTCGGCTTCGCCCTGGCCGCCTGGGTGGCCTCGCTCTTCCTGCTGATCGGCTTCGCGCCGGGCCATCCCGGCTTCCAGTACGTCGAGAAGCTCGACTGGATCCCCGCCTTCGGGATCCAGTACAAGGTCGGGGCGGACGGCCTGTCGGCCGTGCTCGTGGTGCTGACCACGACGCTGACCTGGATCAGCATCCTGGCCTCGTTCCGGCCGATCACCGAGCGGGTGAAGGAGTACATGATCTCCTTCCTCATCCTCGAGGTCGGGATGGTCGGAGTGTTCGTCGCGCTCGACCTGTTCCTGTTCTACATCTTCTGGGAAGTGGTGCTCGTCCCGATGTACCTGATCATCGGGATCTGGGGCGGCGCCAACCGGATCTACGCGACGATCAAGTTCGTCCTGTACACCCTCGTCGGCTCGCTCCTGATGCTGGTCGCGATCCTGGCGACCGCGTTCAGCTACCAGACGGCGGCCGGGACCTGGGTCGGCGCCTTCGATTTCGAGGCGCTCCGGGCGTTCGCGGCGACCACCGGATTCGCGAACGGCCTCCAGCTGTTCGCCTTCCTGGCCTTCTTCCTGGCCTTCGCGATCAAGGTCCCGATGTTCCCGTTCCACACCTGGCTGCCCGACGCCCACGTCGAGGCGCCGACCGCCGGCTCGGTGATCCTGGCGGCGATCCTCCTGAAGCTCGGCGCGTACGGCTTCATCCGGTTCGCCCTGCCGCTCTTCCCCGATGCGGCCAAGACGTTCGGGCCGGCGATCATCGTCCTCAGCCTCATCGCGATCATCTACGGCGCGATCGTCGCTCTCGTCCAGCCCGACCTCAAGAAGCTGATCGCCTACTCGTCGGTCAGCCACATGGGCTTCGTCACCCTGGGGATCTTCATCTTCCAGACCCAGGGCCTCCAGGGCGCCATCCTCCAGATGGTCAACCATGGGCTGATCACCGGGGCGCTCTTCCTCCTCGTCGGCGTCATCTACGAGCGGACCCACGACCGGACGATCGCCAAGATGGGCGGCCTGGCGAATCGGCTGCCGGTCTACGCCGGGCTCTTCGGCTTCTTCGTGTTCGCCTCCGCGGGATTGCCCGGCCTGTCCGGCTTCGTCGGCGAGTTCCTGACGCTTGTCGGAGCGTTCACGATCAACCCGTGGTTCGCCGTGGTCGCGACGTTCGTGATGATCCTGGCGGC
>JBGPFS010000156.1:0-6171 GCA_041483455.1 Candidatus Limnocylindria bacterium
CGCCCACTGTCCCGGCGGCAAGCAGGCCTGCGGCGGCCAGGGTGGTCGCGATCGCCCGGCTGATCTGGCCGTGCCTGATCTTCGTCGCGAACAGCCCGATCAGCACCAGCCCGACCACCGCCAAGATGACGAGGAAGGTCAGGACGACCGCGTCGACGAATTCGCCGAGGCCACCCAGGCTCCTCTGGTAGGCGATGGCACGCCCGGCCAGGACGCCGAGGATGCAGGCGCCGGCTGCGACGAGAACGGACAGGCTCATGCCGATCGCCGAGCGAGGCCGCTTCGGCTCGGCCGGGCCGGAGGCCGACGCCGGCCCGACCGGAGGGCTCCCGATCCGGGCCACGGCGAACGCCAGCCCGATCACGACGCCGAGCGCCGCCACGAGCGCCGCGAGCGGGACCACGTACGCGAGCACCTGACTCAGCAGGCTGACCTCAGGCTCGGTGACCGGGCCACCCGCCGTCCCCTGGGGTGTCGCTGCCAGCACGGAGCCGGGGGCCATGACCGCCGCCGCGACGAGGAGGAGCCACGCTGGCAGGGCGGCGCGGCGGATCGAGCCCACGACCCGTGGCCACCGGGTCGTCGCCCTGGCCGGATGCTCTTCGGGCATCGCTTCGCTCCCGTCGCTCCCCGCATCGTGACTGCAACGCACAGCGGGACGACGCTCGTGCAGCGGCGATGTTGCGGCGGACCGACTGAAGGCGAGCGCACGCGCCCGGCCTGCGCGGGGGGCTACCCACGCCACGGGCACCCGGGACCGACACGTCGCTCGTGCCTTGGGACGGGGCGATGACCGGCACGGCCGAGACTGCCCTGCAACACTCCCCACCGGGCACACGTCTCATCGCCGCAGCGAACGCGGCCACGCCACCTGAGGCGGTCGTCAGCGGGCGGCCCCTCGGTCCGGCACCCCAGGCAGGGAGGATCCTCGGATGCGACACAGCTGGATCGCGATCTTCGCCGGTGCGCTCCTGCTGCTGATGGGAGCGCCATCGCCCACCGTTGCCGCCCAGCCGTTGACGTTGACGGCTGAACTGACCGGCGGGGCGGAGGTCCCGTCGGTGCATTCGGGCGGCAGCGGCCAAGCCGTCGTGGTGATCAACTCCGAGCGGACTGCGCTCAGTTACCGCATCACGTACCGTGCGCTCTCGAGCCCGCTCCGACTTGCCGCCTTCTGCATCGGCTGGTCGACGACCGACATCGCGTGCCCGTTCATCGGGGCCGAGCTGCCCCTCGGACCGAGTCCGCTCGTGGGCACGCGGCCCATCTTCGGGATCCAGGCCCAGAACTGGGCGTCCGGGCAGGCCTGGGTCCAGCTGACGACCACCACGTACCCCCAAGGCGAGATCCGGGGACTCCTCGGGCAGGGCGCACCACCGAAGACCTCCACGACGCCCGGCCCTCGCGGGACACCGGTCGACGGCCGAACCCTCGTCCCCTTGGTGACGGGCTTGTTCGCCGGCTGGGCATTCCTGCGGCGCCTCGATGCGCACGGCCGCAGGCGCCGACGCCCTTCTCCACGCTGATCGCGGGCCCGACCGCACTAGGTCGCCGTGGCGACCGTCAGGGCATCGCCCGCCTCGACGACCTGGGCCTTCTGTAGCACGAAACAGCCCGCCAAGGTCGAACTGGCGGTGGGCATGGACGTCGATCGCGGCGCGTGCCAAGATGCCGGCCTCGGCGAGGTTGTCTCCGTCCACGGATCGAACGCCAGCCGGCCGATGCTGGTGTTCCTCCGAGACAACGCCGATCGACGCCCAACGCGCCCACTGGTGCCCGAGGACGGAGGACGGACGTGGTGCTCACCCCCGGGCAACTCCTGGAGGTCGCGGCCCACAGCCTGACCGCGGTCCTCGGCGTCTGGCTCGGGCTCACCGTGCTCACCCGATCCGGGGCCCCGCCCGCCCGGGTCTTCGCGTTCCTCTCGCTGGCCCTGGTCGCCTGGAGCAGCAGCGTCATCGTTCAGCGCCTGTCGATCTCCGTGTCGGCACGCGAGATCGCCCATGCCGTGGAGGAACTCGCGGCCGCGCTGATCCTGCCGGCGACAGCGCACTTCTCGCTGGTGATCGCGACCGAGGGACACCCTTCGCGTCGCCGCATCCGGGCGGTCGCCCTGGCCTATGCGCTGAACGTCCTGTTCGCTCTGCCGGGGGCCTTCGATCGCGCGGCCCCGATCGCGATCAGTGCGCCCCAGCTGAGTCTTGGTCCCGTGCCGGGCGCGGTGCTCGGCTGGGCCTGGATCGCCACGCGACTGGCGACGCTCCTGGCCGGCGCCGGATGGCTGGTCGGCGCATTCGGCAGGACCAAGCCGGACGATCCTCGCCGCCGCCAGCTGGGGGTGACGCTCGCCACCGTCGTTGTCGGCGCCATCGGGGGGATCATCCGCCTGCTGAATGTCGTCGTCCCGACCGATGCCTGGATCGGCGTCTCGCTCGTGACCCTGGCGATGATCCTCTCGGCGTCGGTCGTGTTCTCGGCCGGCCTCTTCTTCGCGCCCGAGGTCGCGGGGAAGGCCTTCTGGAGATCCCTGGCGCTCGGACTGGGTCTGTCCCTGCTGGTCGGCGCGCTGGTGGCGGTCGACGCCGCCAGCCGCAGGCTCCTGGGCCTCGACCCCCCACTGCTCACGATCATCGCACTCGTGGTCACGATCGCGGTTTACGAGCCGGCCGCGTCGTGGAGTCGCGCCCGGCTCGGCAGTCGCTCGCCTGCGACCCTGGCGCGGGAGCGCCTGCTGACGGCCCTCGGCCAGCGGTCGCTCGCCCCTCAGGCAGCCGACGCGGGCGTGCAGCCGGCGCTCACCCGGATGACCCAGGCGCTGGACCTCGCCGGAGCGATCGTCATCCGCCCGGACGGCTCGATCGCAGCCGCTGACGGGAATACGCCGGATCCAGCGACCGCGCCCGCGATCGCCCTGGTCGCGGGGGACGAGGTGATGGGCGAGCTGCGAGTCGGCGATACCCTGTCCGGTGGGCCACTCAGTACCGGCGACGAGGAGCTGCTCCGTCTCTCGGCCGCGTACCTGGCGGCGGCACTGCGCACGGGTCGCCGGGAGGATGAACAGGTGGCGGCGCTGAGCGGGCTCTCCCAGGACCGTGCCCACGTGGAGTCCAGCGCGACCCGGCTGCACGAGGCCCTCGTCCGTCGCTCCGCGGGTCCGGCCGGGCTGCGCGTCTTCGCGCTGGGTCCGCTGCGGGTGGAACGGGGCGATGCCTCGATCGAGCGCTGGGGCGGCGAGAAGGCCGGGACGCGGCAGGCCCAGGCCTTGTTCGCCTTCCTCTTCGACCGGGGTGAGCGCGGGGTGGCGAAGGACGAGGCGCTTGAGCTCATCTGGCCCGACACGGATGTGGAACGGGCCGACCTGGCCTTCCACCGCACGCTGGGCGGTCTGCGTCACACTCTCGATCCCGACGGTGAAGGCGGCAAGCACGGGATCCGGTTCCACAACGATCGCTATCGGCTGGATCCTGCCGTCATCGACTGGTCGGACGTCGCGGCCTTCCTGGCCCGCCTCGACCAGGCGCGTGCCGCGTCGGGGGGCCCGGAGAACCTTCGACTGCTCGAAGCGGCTCGAGTGCTCTATCGGGGCGAGTACCTCGACGACTGTCCGTTCTACGGTGACAGCGTGTATGTCGAGGACCGGCGCGCATCCCTCCGGGGACGGTCGATCGACCTGCTCATCGCGCTCGGCGAGGGCTACGAGGCGACCGGCGACCGCGCGTCCGCGGCGGCTGCATATCGCGAGGCTGTCGCGGCAGCCGTGGATGGCTGCCCGCTCGCCGAGGCAGGCCTGGTGAGGCTGGCCGCCCGAAGCTGAGAGCGCGGAGGTCACAAGACCTCGCGCGAAGCGTCTCCGTTCCGACCGCCCCCGTCCAGCCGGCGGCGACATGCCAGTCAGCGAGGGACCCGATGCCTGACCGGATCCGAGGGACGACGGTCGCCGTCGCGCTCATGATCGTCCTCGCCGGCTGCGGGGCGGCCGTGTCGCCGACGTCGAGCCCCGGTCCGTCGCCGTCGCAGGCGACGATCCCTCCAACGCCGACCTCGCAGCCCACGCCGTCGACGACGGCGGCAGCCTCGACGGCCGAGGGCTGGCGTCCGGTGCCGGACCAGGCGGCGGTCCAGGGGGGACAGTTCGAGCACGTCGTCTGGACGGGGACCCGCTTCGTCGCGACCGGCACCGCCCTTGGCGCGGAGGGCGCCTTCCTCGACTCGTCGGATGGGCTCGTCTGGCATCGCCAGCCGGCTACCCCCGCGAAGGCCTACCCATCCAGCCTGGCCGTCGGGCCGGGCGGTGTCGTCGCGATCGGCAAGATCGACGACCGACCGGCCAGCTGGTTCTCGAAGGACGGCCTTACCTGGACGGCCCGAGCGGACGCCTTCCCCGTGCCCACGACCGGCACCGACGCCTTCGGGATAACCGCCGTCGTCGCCACCGACGACGGCTGGCTGGCGGTCGGGCGCGAGGATCCCTACTGCAACATGAACTGTGGGCTCGCGCCGGTCCGGGCGATGGTCTGGACGTCGAGGGACGGGCTTCACTGGGCCCGTGCCCACGATCAGGGCTCCCTCGGCAAGGCGGCGATGACCGGGGTGGCTCGGGGAGGGCCGGGCTTCGTCGCCGTGGGTCTGGCCGGGGTCGACGCCGCCGCGTGGACGTCGACCGACGGATCGACCTGGGCGCGCGTCCCCGACTCGCCGCTCTTCCACGAGCTCCCGAGCGCCGACCCGTCGATGTGGACGACGATGATCGGGATCGCGGCAGGTCACGGGGTCGTGGTCGCGATCGGCAACGAAGGACCCGGCGGCGGCCACGGTCCGGCGGCACGCGCCTGGTGGTCCGCCGATGGGCGGACGTGGACGCGGGCGGACGGTGACTACTTCCAGTCTGGCGGGGAGATCAGCGTGACCCCGACGAGCGTCACGGCGACGCCCGAAGGGTTCCTCGCGACCGCAACGACGAACGGCGGCTGTACGGGCGGCATGTGGGCGTCGGCCGACGGCCATGCCTGGCGGTGCGTCGCCCTGGACGCGGCCTTCGCGGGCTTCAAGGGGGGCGCGGCCGCCGCGTCGTCGTCGGTCGATGTCGTCGTCGGCTTCAACGGGTTCGGCGAGCCGTTGCCCGACGGCTATCCGGGCGCCGTCTGGCGGAGGACGCTCCCGTGAACCACGCGAGGACAGGGGTGACGTCGGCACAACAAGCGTCGCTCCTGTGCATCGTCCTGATCTCGGTCGCTTGCGGGAACCCCCTCCCGGTGAGTCCGTCGCCGACCGCGCTGACCCAGACACCGGCCTCGACCGTGGTGCCGACCCGGGTGCCCTCCATCCCGCCCGCACCGACGGCGACACCGAGCCCGACGCCCAGCCCAACGCCGTCCCCACTCGGCACGGCGCGCTGGACGCGGGTGAAGGACCAGGCCGCGTTCGCGAACGGGCTCATGTCCTCGATCGCCGCCAGCGCGGACCGCTACGTCGCGGTCGGCAGGGACGGCACGGATCCGGGTTGGAACGGAGCCATCTGGACCTCGTCCGATGGCCTTGTCTGGCAGCGGCTGTCGCTCCCCTCGAGCTTCGGAGGGCCCATCCGCGGGGTGATCCACGACCGGCTCGGATTCATCGCCTGGGGCTCCGACGGGAGCCCGCCAGGCCGGGCAGCCATCTGGGCCTCGCCCGACGGGTTGGTTTGGGAGCGGGCACCGGACATCCCGAGCTTCGCCTCGGTCGACATCACCGGCGTCGCCCGCCTCGGCGAGCGCCTGGTCGCCGTCGGCGGAGATGCGCTTCAGGGCGGGGCGGGGTCGTTCCTCGCCTGGACGTCGTCCGACGGCCACGATTGGCGACCCGTGAGCGTGACGGGACCGGTCGATGTCAGCCCGAACGGTCTGGCGGCTACGGACAGCATGCTCGTCGCAACGACCGACGACAGGACGGTCCTCCGCTCGACCGATGGCCTGGATTGGCGGATCGTGACCCGTCCAGAGGCCAGCATCGGCTGGATGGGCGATGTCGTTGGGTCGGCCGATGGCTTCGTCGCGGTGGGCATGGGCCCGCAGCCAGGCCAGGCGGGTTCCCCGCCTGGGCCGAGCCGGGCGTGGTCCTCGAGCGATGGCCTGACCTGGGATCGAGCGGTGTCCGCACCGCAGTCGCTCGGCCTCCTCGGTCTGCTCGTCCGGC
>JBGPFS010000157.1:0-6155 GCA_041483455.1 Candidatus Limnocylindria bacterium
AACGTGTTGGCCCCGACCATGAGCCCGATCCGGATGCGCTCCGTCGCCATGGCCCACGCCGTGATCGTGAGCCAGGCCTCGAACATCGGGCCGTCGTCCGAGCCGACGATGGGATAGACGTGGTCCCATGTCCATAGGGTGGCGTAGCCGAGCCGGTCCGCACGTTTCCCGGCCTCGAGCAGCGACGGCCAGTCCGTGTACTGGTTCCAGCAGAGGGCTCCGAGCTTCACCTCGGTCATGTCCGAAGTCTAGTGCGTCCTCGCCCAGGGAACGGATGCGTCACGAACCGGTCCCAGTCCTCGCCACCGGCACCATCCACCCATGGTGTCGCTGCCCAAGGGGCTGATAGGTGGTCGCCGGGGACGTGCCGTTCGAGACCACCGGATCGACGGTAACGCGCGGAGATCTTCGTCGTACCCTCGACGGATGACGTACCAGGAGCTGCTCCAACTTGCGCGACGATACGAAGGGCATTCTCTGACGACCGTGACCGGGAAGCGGTTCTGGGTCGGGACCTATCTCGACTGCCCGTTCTTCGTACCCGAGTCGAGTGGTCTCGGCCGGAGCGACGGCCGGAAGGCGGCTGAGGGTTTCGTGGCTCGGTACAACGAGACCGGCAGTCGTCGGCCTGCCGACTACGCCGACGTGACGCGGAACGCCTCGTACTTCATAGGCCTGCTCCTCGCGGGAGAGTCAGCCGACCGCTAGGGTCGTACGACCACGACGTTCTCATCGTGTGGATCAGGGTTTGCGCGATCGTTCTAGTAGGCCGGTGTTCCGGCAGCAATGAAGGCCGGGCGTAGTCGCGCAACGACAAGCGCTGCGAGGCGCTCCGTGTCGAGCGGCGAGAGCACGGGTTCGCCCTTACGAAGACGTTTGACGAGTTCCTTGCCCGAAACGATGCGGACGCCGCCGACCTCGGAGCGGAACCAGGGCAGATCGGCACGGTGGACGCAGATGACTGGTGTGACCGTCCAGCAATGGGCAGCGACCTCTTCGGCGAGCGCGGTCGTGACCGCGGACGCCTCGCGCTTCACCTCATCGATCATCTTGGTCTTGCGCCGGCCGGCGACGAAGACATCGTTGCCGCGGATCTTGAGCGACCCTGCGTAGGACTTCGTCTCGATGACGAAGATGCCGGGTGGGCCGATGACGATGTGGTCGATGTTCGCCCGCGAGCCCGGGATCTTGCGGTCGTGTAGGATCCGGAACCCCTCCGCTTCGAGCGGCTCGAGGAGACGGCCCGTACGGACCTCGCCCTCCGCCCCGGTCTGCCAGGCGGTGATCGAGTTCGGGGTCGTGAACAGCGCCGACATCACGAGGACCAGGTCGAAGAGCAGCACGACCGCGGCCCACAGGGGGTTCACGGTCAGCACAAGCAAGCCGACGATCGCGACCAGTGCGCCGAAGGTGAGGATCCGGGGACGGCGGCGGCGGACATCCGCGGCGTGGCGGGCCGCCCGGCGCTCGTACTCGGCCTGGGCGGAGCTCCCGGCGGTCCTGTCGTTCACCCGAACAAGCCTACCGTGTCGCTGACGCCGAAACGGCTCTCCGCGAACCGGAGCGCACGCGCGGCTGAGTGCGCTGCTCGTTCAACGGTTTACCGGAGTCGCCACCATCCCGGCATCGTGTTGCTTCTTCTGGCGACTTGAGTGATGGATGTGGGCGTCTACTCCCGCTCACCGAGGTGCCGCCGATGAACCCCAAGCTCCTACCAGCCACCGCCCGTGACGACGTCCTGGCCTGGCAACAGACGGTCGTCGCCTTCCTCGCCGAGAAGGAACGCCGGAGTAGCTCCCGACGGACGGTCGAGGGCTACGCGCGGATGCTCTGGCCATTCCTCAACCGAGTTGGCTCGCCGGATCAGGTGACCCCGGCCCACGTCCTCGCATGGGCACATGGCATCGGCGCTTCGGGCCGGGAACCGTCATCGGCGACGGTGGGTGCTCGGATCGCCTGTCTATCGAGCTACTTCCGGTTCCTCATCCGGATGGGGATCACGAGCGGCAACCCGTGTGACGCACTTGAGCGCCCTAGGGCCGTCCAGTCCATTGCCCGAGGCTTGAGCGCTGATGAGGTGCGCCGTCTCCTGGCGGTAGTGCCTGACACACTCGCCGGGCGGCGGGATCGAGCGCTCCTCCTCACGTTCGTCCTCACCGGGCGACGACGAGCGGAGGTCCTTGGCCTCACCGCTCGCGACATCAGCGTCGAGGGTGAGACCGCCTTCTATTCGTACCGTGGCAAGGGCGGCAAGCGTGGTCGGCGGGAGCTACCGCGCCCTGCCTATGAGGCGCTATGTGCCACGTTGGGGGACGCCGGGCTGTCATTGGTGGTGATGGAGCCGACCGCCTCGCTTTGGCAGGCCGCAACGGGTGCTCGCGGGATCACAAGCAGCACGTTCTACGCGAGGTTCAGGCGATACCTTCGGGCGGCTGGACTCCCACCGACCGGGCTCCACATCCTCCGCCACACGGCGGCGAAGCTCCGGCGCGACGCCGGCGCTTCGATCGAGGCTGTCTCGTCGTTCCTCGATCACTCAAGTCTCGCCGTCACGTCTGTCTATCTTCGGCGACTCGAAGGTGAGGCTGACCGCACTTGGCCGGACGTGGCGATTGCGATTGGAGTCTGACTGGCTTCACAGCCGGTCGCCATTGCCGGTCAGGAAGTAGCTCATCTCCCGGGCCTGCGATCTCATCGACCTTCATCTGGTTGCCGTCGCTGATGACGCGGACCCCGGGCGGCATTGCCAGCACCCGCTGACGTAGCTCGTCCCGATGTGGTGCGCTCATGCCCGTGACGCGCCCACAATGAGCGCAATGAGTGGTGGCCGCCGGCGGAGATAGAGGGATGAAGATCACAAGATTCGCGCTGCGACCGGGCCAGGTGAATCCTCCTGGGAATGTCCCCCCGACGGCTGACGACTACGCCAAGGTGCGCGCCTCAGAAGTGCGACGAGATCTGGAGGACAGACTCGCCGAGTTGGAGTCCAAGCTGCACGAGTCTGCCGCTGACGTCGCCGCAGCCAAACCGGACCTGGGGCGAGGAAGAGACCGGCGGGTTGGCCGGCCGCGAGGTCCACACGCAATCCAAACAGGCGCTGAGATCGAAAGGTCCTATCGGCGCGTTTGGTCGACGCTTGGACGCAGGCCCTTTTGGAGTGAAGTCGCTCTTGACCTCAGGGTGGACGTCCGAACGTTGAAGCGAGCGCGCGACAGGTTCGCGGTACAAGGCTCGGTGATCGACGCGCCCGAATCATAAGACGCGGGTTTCGTGTGTGTTTGTGTCCAGCCATACCGTGACACCGTTGGACCGTGCGCAGATTCACAGTCGCGATCAACGAGGGCAGCGCTGATCCGCTGACCGCCCCCAATCGGGCTCAGCTCGGCGACCACCGGCACGAAGCCGCTCTTACGTGAGCAACGGTCCGAGGGCGGGCGAGCGCACCCGCTACTATCAGACGCGGCCGCGCCGGGTGCCGCCAGAGTTCTGCACCGACGAACTGCTCGAGACCTGCTCGGTTCTCGCGACCCTGTTGCTGTACCGGTTGATCAGCCAGGCCGATGACCAGGGTCGCCTACCTGGTCACCCCAAACACGTCAAGGGCGTCTGTTTCCCGATGCGTCCCGACGTCACGGAGCGCAAGGTCGGCACGGCGCTCGACGAACTCGTCAAGGCCGGATTCCTCGTCCGCTACGACTTCAAGGGCCGGATCCTCCTGCAGATCGACCGCTGGTTCGACCTGCAGGGCAAGTGGGGCCAACGGCGGACGTATCCATCGCGCTATCCGGCGCCACCGGGTTGGACCGAGGACTGGGTGACGGCCGGTACGGACGACGAAGTGCGCGCACTTGGCACGCAGGGTGCGCGCGATGTGCGGCCCCCTGTCACTCTCCCGTCCACTCCCTCTTCCACGATCTCTCTCGCCGGTCTAGGGGAGGGGGCGGGGCTGAATCCCGGGCCGGAGCGCGTCGGCGTGCTCCTAGATCGGGCGGCGCGAGGTCAGCTCACCGAGTCCGAGGCCTACGAGCTGGGTTCGATCGTCGCGATCGACACGCAGACGCGATCGCGGGCAGCCGGATGAGCTATCTCGGTCGAAGGTCCGCTGCTACCTGTCGCCAACAGCCGCTGGGAAGTGCCTGATGATCCTGAGCAGCTCGTCGTGGGTGAGGCCATGCCCGAGCGCGTCCCGCGAGTGCTGCTCGGCGCCTTCGAGGAACGCCTGGCGGACCCGAGCCTCAAGATCTCGACGTCGCTCGTCTCCTTGGCTCCGCCGATCCGGCCGTTCGCTCATGCCCCGATTCTCCATCGTCGAATCGTCCACGACAACGCTGGGGCGCGCGCCGGCGATGTTCCGAGTGCCCGTTCGTCGGCGGCTCCGAGGTCGAGGAGCCGATGGCTAGGATCGGCCGCGCCAACACGCCCTCCCCGGCAACCGATCCGCTCGTGCGCGCCCTGGCGCGCTATGTCGAGGCTCTCCATCGCCGCTATCCCGAGGGTCCCGAGCAGCTGCGACGCGAAGACCTTGACGCCAGAGGGAAGGTGTCGCGGATGACCAGAATCCCGAAGGACCCCGCGGCGTGAAGCGCCTGCCCCACTCGCTCGACGAGATCGGCGGCCTCCGGGCGGCCCGCTGGATCCGCGAATCGACGGCCGGCCAGTACGACCGGTACGGCCCGGCGAGCCAGCGCGAGCAGCAGGACCGGTTCATCGAGCGCCACGGCCTCCTCGACACCGGGCTCGTGTACCAGGTCGCGCACAGCGGCCGCACGGTCTGGCGCTCGGCCACGATGGCGGCGATGGTCGAGGACATCCGGGCAGGACGCTACGACCTCCTGCTCACGGGCTACTCGGACCGCTGGCAGCGCAACCTGCGGCGGACTCTGGAGCTGCTCGAAGACGAGCTGCACCCGAATGGCGTCGCCCTGGTCATGTGCGACCGGAAGATCTTGAGCTCCGATCCCTCGGACTGGGATGAGCTGATCTCCGAAGCGGCCGGAGCGGAGAAGTACAGCCGGCGGCTCTCGGAGCGGATCACCGAGGGCTACGCCGCCAAGTTCGACCAGGAACACGACCCCGGAGGCCATGCGGCGCTCGGCTTCCGGCGTCGATCGGAGCCGCCGCATACCCTGGAGATCGACCCCGAGCGCATGCCCATCGCGGTCGGCCTGTTCCAGCGGTAGGCCCTCGGCAACGTGAGCGCGAGGCAGCTGGAGATGGAAACTGGTCTCGCCGACACGGGGATCCGGATGACCTTGATGAACCCGCTCTACAACGGCTGGATCCGGCGGCACCGGGGGCGCGACGAGACGCGCCGTGCGGCTCCTTGGCGGGCGATGCCCCCAGTATCCGACGAGCTCTGGGCGCGGGTCGAGGAGGTCCGGCGCGCGAAGACCCGGGGTGGAGGACCGAAGAACTGGGAACGCGTCGACCTGCTGGGCGGCCTCCTCGCGTGTGTCTGCGGTCGGCGACTCCGGAACGACGGCACCTTCGCCGACGGCCGTCACCGCAAGCTCCACGTGCAACCGTGCGAGGCGTGGGGTCGCAAGGCGCGCCTCGGCGACGAGACGTGGGAGGAGCCGGTGCTGGCTCAGGTCGCCGGTGTCGCCGTGGACGACGCCACCATTTCGGCCGTCATAGCCGCTCTCGGGTCGAACCGACAGCCAGTCGCGATCGATCGCGGGCGGATCGATCGGCAGATCCGCGAGCTGGCGCTGGAGCACGCCGACGGGTTACTCGGTGACGACGCGTACCTCACGCGCCTCAAGGCGCTTCGCGAACAACGAAACGCGGTCACCGAGCGAACGGCGCCGGGAGTCCCCGGTCAGCGCGCGGTCGAGTGGCTGCGCGCCCTCGGTGAATCCGTGCGGGCCGCAGACGTACCGGGCGAGAAGGCGGAACTCCTGCACGCGATCTACGAGCGGATCACGGTGGCGGGTCCCGAGATCGTCGGCGTCCGGCTCACAGCGGCAGCCTATTCGCACGGCTTGGCGCTGGCGCTACCGGAGAAGGTTGTAATGGCGCGCCCGACAGGATTCGAACCTGCGACCTTCGGCTCCGGAGGCCGACGCTCTATCCACTGAGCTACAGGCGCGCGGACCGCGATGATACCTGCCGGGCGTGGAAGACCGTCGGCTTCTGGTTGGCCATCGAATTGT
>JBGPFS010000158.1:0-6124 GCA_041483455.1 Candidatus Limnocylindria bacterium
GGCCGCTCCTGCCCCTCCTGGACCGCATCCCCGGGCCGCAGGCCGCGGTGCTGTCCGGCGCCCTTGCCCTCGGACCTCCTACGCCGGGCGACCGGTTCGCCGCCGCCGCGGCGACGATCAGCCTGCTCGCGGCGGGAGCCGAAGAGGCGCCGGTGCTCGCCGTCGTCGACGACGCCCACTGGCTCGACACGCCGTCCCGCGAAGCGCTCCTGTTCGCCGGCCGCCGGCTCGGCAGCGAGGGCGTGGTGCTCCTGCTGGCGATGCGTGACCGTCCCTGGCTCGAGGCGGCCGGGATCGAGCGACTCGAGCTCCGAGGTCTCGAGCCCGCCGCTGCAGCGGAGTTGGTGGACGGGACCGGCAGGGCAGTCAGCCCCGGCGTCCGCGAGCGTCTCGTCGCCGACACCGCCGGGAACCCGCTCGCCCTCCTCGAGGCGCTCGCGACGCTCACCGACTGCCAGCTCGGGGGCACAGCGCCGATCGCCGGACCGATCATCGTGGGCGCCACCCTCGCGCGATCCTTCGCACAACGCCTGGAGCCACTGGCGCAAGAGACCCGGAGCGCACTGCTCGTCGCCGCCGCGAGCGACACGGGTGATTCGAACGAGATCTCGCGCGCCCTCGCTCGCTTGGGCCTGGCGACGAGCGCGCTCGATCCCGCCGAGCGGGAGGGGCTCGTCACGACCCACGCGGGCAGGGTCGAGTTCCGCCATCCGCTCCAGCGCTCGGCCGCCTACCACCTCGCCGATCCCGTCGAACGGCGCGCCGCGCACAGGGCGCTCGCCACGGCTCTCGGCCCCGACCTGGCCGACCGGATCGCCTGGCACCTCGCCGCCGCCGCGGCCGGGCCCGACGAGGAGGTCGCCCGGCTCCTCGAGGATTCTGCGACCGCTGCGCAGGGACGGCACGGCTATGCGGCCGCCGCGAATGCGCTCGCCACGGCGGCTCGCCTGAGTCCGGCGCCCGGCGACCAGGTTCGCCGAACCATCCGGGCCGCCAACGCGTTCCGGCTCGGCGGGCAGGCGCAGACGGCGGCCGACATCCTCTCCGGCGTCCTCGACCTGACGGCGGATCCGCTGCTTCGAGCTGACATGCAGCAGCTGCGCGCCGCGGCCCTGATGTTCGTCGCCCCGCTGATGGAGACGTTCGCCCTGCTCGTCGATGAGGCTGGTCGCGTCGAGCCGTACGACCCGGAGCGGGCGGCCATGATGCTGAGCCTCGCATCATTGGGAGTCACTGGCGCCGCCGAGGTCGAGCTCTCGGTCGAGACGGCACGGCGAGCCGTTCGACTGTCCCAGCCGATCGGCGGCCCCGTCGGGATGCTCGCGGCATTCGCCCTCGCCAACGGCCTTGCCCTCGCGGGCAGGGTCGGCGAGGCCCGTGGGATCCTCGAGCCTCTGATCCCCTTGGTCGAGACGATCGACCCCCTGGGAGAGGCGGGCTTCCTCGTTGCTCAGGTGGCACACATGCTCAGCTGGATCGAGAGCTGGGCGTCCGCAAGGATGATGCTCGAGCGCATCGTGAGCACGGCACGCGAGGCGAGCGCGCTCACAGTGCTGCCCTACCCGCTGGCGATCCTCGCCGAGCTCGAGCTCCGCTGCGGACGAATGGCGACGGCTTACGCGGCGGCCACCGAGTCGGTCCAGCTCGCCGTGGAGACCGGACAGGCCGTGGATTCGGCGATCGCGTTCGTCTCGCTCGCCCGGGTCGAGGCGGTCCTCGGCCACGAGGGCGAGTGCAGGGGCCACGTTGCGGCTGCGCTCGACGTGGCGCGCCGGCTGGGCATGATCGCGATCGAGAACTACGCGGCTTCCGTGCTCGGAGCGCTCGAGCTCTCGCTCGGCCATCCGGAGCGGGCGACGGTCCATCTGGCGGAATGCGCTCGTCTCGAGGTCGAGTACGCGGTCGGGCTCCCCACGGTGGTGCAGTGGAACGCCGATCTCGTGGAGGCCTATATTCGGGTCGGCCGCACCGAGGATGCGGTCCGCGAGCTCGAGACACTCGAGGAGCAGGGGCGGGCGTCCGGCAGCCGGTGGGCGACGGCGACAGCCGCGCGCTGCCGCGGCTTGCTCGCCGACGAGGAGGGGTACGAGACCGTCCTGCTGGATGCGCTGGAGGCCCACGGCGACCAGGAGCCGTTCGAGCGTGCCCGGACGGAGCTGTGTCTGGGCAGGCGTCGCCGCCACTCGCGCCACCGAGCGGCCGCCCGCGTCGTCCTCCACCAGGCGCTGTCGACGTTCGAGACGCTCGGCGCCGAGCAATGGGCCGAGCAGGCGAGGGTCGAGTTGCGGGCGACCGGCGAGACTCCAGCTGCCAGCCCTGGCGGGTCACTCATGACGCTGACACCGCAGGAGCTCCAGGTCGCGCTCGTCGTCGCCGGCGGCGCGACGAACAAGGAGGCCGGAGCGGCCCTGTTCATCAGCCCGAAGACCGTCGAGTTCCATCTGGGCCACGTCTACGGCAAGCTCGGCGTGCGCTCCCGCACGGAGCTCGTGCCGAAGGTCGCGGGCCTGTCCTGACGGGCGCCTCTACGGACCCGCGAGTCCGGGCAGTCGCTCCCGGACCAGGACGAGCGCCCCGATCAGCCCGACGTCGTCGCCGAGCGCGGCCGGCACGATCCGGACCCGGGCCGCCGGGCGTCGGAAGGCAGTCGAGCGGACGGCCTCGCGAGCCGGCTCCAGCCACGCGTCGCCCTGGCCGATCGCGACGCTTCCGCCGACGACGATCCGCTCGGGATCGAAGATGTCGACGAGCGAGACGCAGGCGAGCGCGAACGCCTCGCGACCGCCGGCCAGGATCGCTTCGGCGACCGGGTCGCCGGCCGCCGCGGCCCGGGCGACCTCGAAGGCCCCGAACGCCGCCCCGCGCGACGCGATCAGGGCGGCGAGGTGCGGGCTCTCCCCTGACGCGGCCGCCGCCCGGGCTGCCCGGGCCATCCCGCTCCCCGAGGCGATCCCCTCGAGATGTCCGATGGCCCCGCAGCCGCAGACCGGCCCGTACCGGTCGACGAGCAGGTGGCCGAGCTCACCGGCCGTCCCATCCGGCCCGCGAAGGAGCCGCCCGTCGGCCACCACGGCGCCCCCGATCCCGGTCGAAACGGTGAGGTAGAGGAAGTCCCGGCAACCGACGGCAGCCCCCCAGGTCAGCTCGGCCAGCGCGGCGACCTGCGTGTCGCGATCGAGGACCGTCGGCAGCCCGAGCGCCGCCTCGACCCGAGCGGCGAGCGGCGTGCCCTGGAAGCCGGGCCCCAGGTTCGGTGCGTCGAGGATGACGCCCTCGTGCGGATCGACCGGCCCGGGCGCCGAGATCCCGATGGCGACGATCGGGGCCGGGCCCGCCGAACCCGTCATGGCCGGATCGACCGGAGAGCCCTCCGAACCCGCATCGGCCGGCCGGGTCGACCCGTACGCGTCCCGGGCCTCGCGCAACGCCGCGATGCAGGCCTCGACGATCGCCTCGCCGCCCGCCTCGACGGGCGTCCGCATCCGCCGCGCGACCCGGACCGTGCCGTCGCTTTCGATCACAGCCGCGCGGACCTGGCTGCCGCCCAGGTCGAGGGCGAGGATCGCGGGCTTGAGGAGGTCGCGCATGGCACCGACCATCGTCGCCGACCGCGAGTCAGAAGTCACATCGGCAGGCGAAGGATCGACGTGTCCCGACCGGGACGCAGCGCCCTCGGGAGTGAACTTCGATCCGAGCGGCTCTGGTCACCATCCTCGTCCGCGCGCACCCTGACCCCTCCTGCCGAGCCCGATGGCGGGGGCACACGAACCGCGGAGGTCGTCGCCGACGGCGGGCACGGGCAAAGAAGAGGCCGGATGTCGCACGAGATCGATCTCCCGGGCCCTCGGTGACATCGACGACTTGAAGGCGTCATCTGACAGGAGTCCACCGATTGCATCGGCGTCGGACCGTCTCATCGACCTGATCTGGAGGTACCGGAAATGCAGCGAAGAGGTCGTCTGCTCATCGGCGGCGCGGCAGCCCTCGTCCTCGTCGGTGCGACCGGCTACACGGCCTATGTCGGCGCCATCGGGTCGGACCAGTTCATCCATCCGACCGGCAATGCCGACTGCCGGACCCCGCTCGACCAGTATGGCTGGGCGTACGAGGCGATCAACTACGACATCGCCGACGACGCGGCCCTCCGGAGCGCCAACCCGGGCATGAAGGCCTGTTCCGGCCAGGGCGCGAGCGCGGGGAACGAGGTGGTCACGAGCGACGGGGTCCGGATCGCGGGCTGGTACATCCCGGCGGCCAACGGCGCCGGCCCCACCGCCACGACGGTCGTGCTCGTCCACGGGTGGGCGGCCAACAAGAGCGAGGTGCTCAGGTACGCCGTACCCCTCCACGCCACGTTCAACGTCGTCGCGTTCGACCTCCGGTACGGCGGCCGGAGCACGGGGACCGAGAGCACGTTCGGGCTGCGTGAGCCGGCCGATCTCGAGGCGATCGTCGACTGGCTCGTGCGGGCCAAGCAGCCTGCCCACATCGCGGTGATGGGCAACTCGATGGGCGGCGCCACCGCGGTTCGCGCCGCCGCGACGGATCAGCGGATCGAGGCGCTCATCCTCGACTCGATGCATGCGCGGGTCGTGGATGTCCTGGCTCGCCGACTCGAGGTCGATGCCGGCCATCCGGCACTCCCGGGCACCCCGGCGGTCCTGGCCGGGGTCTGGCTTCGCACCGGGCTCAACCTGATGGACGCCGACCCGATCAAGGCGATCCCGGCCCTGGGTCGGCGACCGATCCTGCTGCTCCACGGGACCGCCGACGCGAACGACCTGCCGGCGCGCAGCGTCTACGACATCGAGCGGGAGGCGACGGCTGCTGGGGTGCCGGTCGAGCTTCACATGTGCGAGGGCGCGACCCACGGCAAGGTCATCGACACCTGCCCCGTCGATTGGGGACGCTGGAGCGTCGAGTTCCTGAACCGCGCCTTCGGGCTCGGAGCCTGAAATGGAAAACCGGCCGGGAGCGCTGATGCTCCCGGCCGGCGAATGGCTCGACTGAGCTCTTAGGCTGCGCTGACCTGCGCGGCGCGCGGACCCTTGGGGCTCTCTTCGATCTCGAACGAGACGCGCTCGCCGCCGGTCAGGCGGTCGAAGTCGAGGGAGGCCTGGAGGCCGCCGCGATGGAAGAAGTATTCCTTCCCATCCTCAGCGACGATGAAGCCGAAGCCGCGGTCGGCGACGACTTTCTTGACGGTGCCGGTGGTCATGAGTGACCCCTTTTGATCTCTTCCCGAACAGATGGCAGACGCACGGTCCGTTCGAGAAGTCGGTCGACCACGCGGAGCGCCGCCGCAAGTTGCAGCAACGCGACCACAGTAGTCGCTATCGGCCGATCGCACAACCGACCGCTGGGACCGGGTGGTGCCAGCTGGGCCGGGCACGGCCCCACCGAAGCCCCAGCCGCGGGCAAAGGTGTACCGGGCCTATACCCAAAACCTACCCAGAGACATCTATCGCGCCGCATCCGCCGGGGCCAACCTTCGCCGATAAGAGGTTGACGCCGCAAGCGTCAGGTGACCTCATCGCGCCGCTTCCGATGAGGAGACCGCATGGAGCGAGGCGAGGTGGATCCCGGGCCACCGGGACCCGAGTCGTCGGGCCGGGGGCCGGAGGAGCTGAGCCCGGGCTTTGCCATGCCCGACGCCTCGGCCGTCGGCACCCCCGCCCCGTCTGCGCCGGTCGAGGGCACGAATGAGGGCCTGATCGGCCGGCGACGGTTCATCCGGCTGGTCGTGGGCTGCTCCATCGTGTCGCTGTCGCCACTGGTCGTCACCCCGGTGGTCGGGTTCCTGATCCCACGCAAGACCGAGGGCGCGGGGGCCGGCGGTCGGACCCTCGCCGGGACCACGACCGACATCCCGCCGGGGTCCGGCAAGGTCGTCGCGATGGGGAGCAGTCCGGTCATCGTGATCAACACCGAGAGCGGCGTGAGGGCGTTCTCCGCCGTGTGCACCCATCTCGGCTGCATCGTCGGCTACGACTCCACCGCGAAAGCGATCATCTGCCCGTGTCATGACGGCCGATTCAACCCGGCCACCGGCGCGGTCGTCTCCGGGCCACCGCCTGCGCCGCTCAAGCCGATCACGGTGGCCGTCGAGAAGGATCAGATCTAC
>JBGPFS010000159.1:0-6107 GCA_041483455.1 Candidatus Limnocylindria bacterium
CGATCAGTGCGACGGCGATCCGGGCGGGGCGGCCGATCCTGCCGCCTGACCCGGACGGATCGCGCGGCGGCGCGGCGTCGGGCGGGTCGGCGGGGTCGGGCGCGACGGGACCGCCCACCGTCCGGCCGCGGCCTCGCGGGTCGCGACGGCTCGAAGCTCCCCTTCCCGGCGTCGCGGCGGGGCCCGGATCCGCCCGGCCGCCGGGAGCGTCGCCCTCGGCGGCGTCGGACCTGGCCGGCCCGCCTCGCGGATCCGCCGGCCCTGAGCGCCGCCTCGACCGGGCGAGGTACTCCGGCCCGTGCTTGCGGGGATCGGCGTACTCCTTCGGGTTGATCGTCCAGTAGGTGCCGCTGCCCGCCCCATACCACGTCGCGCCGTCCCAGTCCGGTTCGAACGGCTCCTCATCGGCCCCGTCGTATGAGGTCGAACCGATCGTCGCCTTGGTCGGCGTGCGGTCCCGGCGCGGCCTCCGGCCAGCGCCCTGGTGCGCCCCACCGTCGGCCGTTCCGCCACCTCGTGCCGCCCCACCACCCCCCGCGCCCGGGCCGCCGCGCCCGGCACCGGCCTCGCCCGTGGATCCGCCCGTTCCCCTCCGCGAGCGGTCCCGGCCCGCCTCGCGGGTCGCCCGGGCGCGATCAGGATCGACGCCCCAGGGCGGTGGACCGGCCGGGCTGCCGCGACCGGCCGGCGCGCTTCCCCGCCCCCGCATCGAACGGCCGGGCGACGCGGATCCGCGCCTGGCGTCGAGCCCGGCCGCAGGTCCGCCCGAGCCCGACCCCAGGGCCTCGTAGGCCGCCTGGATCTCGAGGAATCGGGCGAGCGCCCGGTCGCCTGCCGAATCCGGATGGTTCGCCTTGACCAGCCGTCGGTAGGCGCGCTTGATCTGCGCCAGGGTCGCCTCGCGATCCACGCCGAGCACCTGCCAGGGATCAGGAGACGGTCCGGTCATCGCATCTCGGTCTCGCTCACCTCCGGTCGAGCGCCCGTTCGGGTCGTGCCCGGGCGATCCCGGCCGAGCGGCTCGACCTCAGCCGATCAGCTCGCCCACGGGCGCCAGCTCGAACTCGGCGATCGCCGCGCCCGCGATCCGGCCGTGCGGGTCGAGCGACGGCGGTCGGTGGTACCGGGCGAGCGCCCGGAGCGGCGCCCCGTCGAGGACCCCGGCCTGCCGGAGCGCCTCGACCGTGGCCGCCCAGGTAGCTCGATCGTAGCCGTCGCCATCCTCGATCTTGAGGGCCAGCCCGGACGGTCCGACGTTCGCCCGGTGCCCATCCCCGTTGCCCACTCGCGGTCCGGCCAGGATCGCGACCCCCCGGAGCGCCTCCATGCCGCCCTTGCTGATCAGCCGATGGGGCAGCGCCTTCATCAGCGAGGTGTCGATCCGATCCCTGGTCCCGCCGACCATCTCCGGGTCGCCGAGCATCGCGTCGCGGATGGTCGTCAGCGCGTCGGCGACGCTCTGCCGGGGGTCGCCGGCCGGGGCGGCGGTCGGCTCCGCGAGCAGCGCGTAGGCGCGGGCGACCTCCCGGAGCGGGAAGGCGTACGTCGCGACGCCACAGCCGTCGATCGCCGTCCGGAGGCGCCCCGGGGTCGTCCCGAAGGCTCGCGCGACCGCCGAGCGGTAGGCGATCTGGGCGGGATGCTCGTCCCGCCAGTACTCCTCGAGCGGCCAGCCGCGGAGCCGGGCGAGCAGGATCATCGAGGCATGCTGGCCGGAGCACATGTGCCGGATCGGGCTCGGCCGCTCCCCGTCGCGGGCGAGGCGCGCCGCGGTCAGGGCGTCGAGCGGCATCCCCTCGACCCCGGTCGCCAGCACCGACTGGCTGACCTGGGCGCGTCGGAAGACCGCCTGGAGGGTCCGAACGTGGAGGTCCTCGCCGGAGTGCGAGCTGGCCATGATCGCGAGCTCGGCGGGCGAGAGGTCGAAGGCCGCGATCCCGCCGGCCTCCACGAGCGCCACGAGGCCGAACGGCTTGACGCACGAACGGAGGGTGACCAGCCGCTCCGGGTCGCCCAGCTGGCGGATCGGCCGGCCGGCCGGGTCGACTTCCACGACGTCGCCCCGATGGACGCTCTCGACGATCTCCTCGCGGATCATCCGGACGAGGATCGGCGGCGCCGAAGCGCGCGCGGAGCGCGCGACCCGGGCGGATCGCGCGGCCCGAGACGCCGCGGCTGGAGACGCCGCGGCCGAAGCGGCGGTCCGGGTGCTGGTCACGGTCGCGGTCGGCCTCCTGGCTGAGGTTCGGCGGGTCCGGTCATGAGCCACGCTCGGGCCGGCAGGCCGAGGATAGCGTGCCCCGGGAAGCGAGGACGGTCGGCGGGCACCCGGCCCGACGCTCCCCCAGTGGGCACCCCGGGGAACCGTCGATCCGAGGCCCGTCGCCGACCGTCGAAGCGGACGCTAGCGAGCCTGCGAGACGGCGTCAATACGGGCGGCCCGGGGGGCGGATCGGGCGCCTCTCGCGACCCTCCACGGAGTACGATTCCGCTCGACCCGAGACCCAGCCGGAGGATGACCGTGCCCGACACCGGCCCGACGTTCGACGTCGCCGCCTTCCCGACCCTCCACCTGTCGCGGCACCCGGCCGTCCTCCACAAACTGGCGATCCTGCGCAACGTCACGACCGAGCCGAAGAAGTTCCGGGAGATCGTGCGCGAGCTGTCCTGGCTGCTCGGCCACGAGGCGCTGGCCGACGTCCGGGTCGAACCGATCGAGATCGAGACGCCGATGGAACGGACCGGGGCGTTCCGGCTGGCCGACCGGATCGGGCTCGTGCCGATCCTGCGGGCCGGGCTCGGCATGGTCGACGCGATGCTCGAGCTGATGCCGACCGCCGAGGTGTGGCACCTGGGCCTCTTCCGCGACGAGCGGACGCTCCGGCCGGTGGAGTACTACAACAAGCTGCCGGACTCGGCCACGGTCGACCTGTGCCTGATCCTCGACCCGATGCTCGCGACCGGCGGTTCGGCGACCGCGGCGATCGAGGTCCTCAAGCGCTGGGGCGCCACCCGGATCAAGCTGGTCAACCTCATCGCGGCGCCCGAGGGCGTGGCCGCGGTCACGAGCGCTCATCCGGACGTCGAGATCTACTGTGCGGCACTCGACCGCGGCCTGAACGAACGGGGCTACATCATGCCCGGCCTCGGCGACGCGGGCGATCGCCAGTTCGGCACTGGCCGCTGACCGGGCCGGCCGCCTGCACCAGCCCGGCCAGGGTCAGCTCTCGACCGCCCGGTCGGCGATCTCGAGGGCCCGGTCGATGACCTCGAACCCTTCGGCCAGCTGGGCCTCGGTGATGCACAGCGGCGGGTTCGTGTGGATCGAGTTGTTGGCGATCATGGTGTAGAGGCCGTTCTCGCGGAAGAACCGGCCGATCGCCTTCATCTCGTCGCTCGTCCCGTTGAACGGGGTGAGCGGGGTCCATGGATCCTGGCGCCGGACGAGATCGAGGATGCCGAACAGGCCCAGGCTCCGGTGCGCCCCGACCGACGGGTGTTTCGCGGCCAGGCGCTCGTGATGGGCCCGCAGCACCGGCCCGAGGCGGGCGGCGTTCTCGATCAGGCCGTCCTCCTCGTAGACCGAGATCGTCGCGAGCGAGGCGGCCAGGCTGACCGGGTGGCTGCTGTAGGTGAGGCCGCCGTAGAACATCGTCGTGTCGAACTTCTCGGCGATCTTGCGGCGCATCCCGACCGCGCCCAGCGGCAGGTACGAGCTGGTCAGGCCCTTGGCCATCGTGATCAGGTCCGGCACGACGTTCCAGTGGTCGACCGCGAACCACCTCCCGGTCCGGCCGAACCCGGCCATCACCTCGTCGGCGACCATCAGGATGTCGTAGCGATCGCAGATCTCGCGGACGCCCTGGAGATAGCCGTCCGGTGGGATGAGGATGCCGTTCGTGCCGACGATCGTCTCGAGGAAGACCGCGGCGATCGTGTGGGGGCCCTCGTAGCGGATCACGTCCTCGAGGCCCTGGAGCGATTCCGCGACCGGGCGGGGCTCCTTCTCTCCCCAGCGATGGGTGTCCGGGTAGCGGACCACGCCCCAGATGCCCGGCTCGTTCGCCCAGCGGCGAGGATCGCCGGTCAGGGTCATCGCCCCGAGCGTGGCGCCGTGGTACGCCCGATAGCGGGCGAGGACCTTCGTTCGACCGGTGTAGCTGCGGGCCAGCTTGATCGCGTTCTCGATCGCCTCGGCGCCGCCGAGCGTGAAGAAGACCTTGTCGATGTCGCCGGGCAGGATCTCAGCCAGCTTCGTCCCGAGGCGGGCCCGGATCTCGGTCGCGAACGCCGGCTGGACGTACTGGAGCTTTGTGGCCTGCTCGGTGATCGCGTCGATCACCCGCCGGTCGCCGTGCCCGATGTTGACCGACATCAGCTGGCTGTTGAAGTCGAGGATCCGGCGTCCCTCGGGGGTGTAGAGGTAGACGCCCTCGGCCCGGTCGATCGCGATCGGATCGATCGCCCCCTGGATCGACCAGGAGAAGAAGGTGTGTTCGCGTGAGAGTCGGACGATCTCCTCGCTGGTCATCGAGTCGGGCGCGGTACGGACGGTCATGGGGTCCACCTCAGAGGCTGACGGTCCGGGCGCGCCGGGCGCGCGAGGCGGCCGTCGACAGCAGTCCCTGCATTACATCACACTGGGGCCCCACCCGAGCGGGCGCCGGGCGCACACCTCGGGCGGCGCTCTCGCAGGTGTACCCTCCGCCCATCCCGGGTCGGCCGTTCGGAGGAGGACGACCGACCCGCCGCCCGGGAGACCGTTCGGCGATGCAGTTCGGCTTCACGATCAAGCCAAGCCACTCGATCGAGCGGACGCTCGCGCTCACCCGCCGGGCCGAGGCCGCGGGCTTCGATCACGGCTGGCTCTTCGACTCGCACGTCCTGTGGCGCGATCCGTACCCGCTCCTGACCCTGATGGCCGAGGCCACCACCGGGATGCGCCTCGGAACGTGCGTCACGAACCCGGCCACCCGCGAGCCGTCGGTCACGGCCTCGCTGCTGGCCACGCTCGACGAGCTGAGCGGCGGCCGGATGGACCTCGGGATCGGGCGGGGCGATTCGGCGCGCCGGGTCCTGGGCAAGGCGCCCACCACGATGGCCACCCTGGAGGAGGCGATCCAGCTGATCCGCGGCCTGGTCGAGGGTCGCTCGGTCGCCTACGAGGGCACCGATCTCGAACTCACCTGGACGGGGAAGTGGAAGCTGCCGGTCTGGGTCGCCGGGTACGGACCGATGGCCCTGGCGATGACTGGCCGGATCGCCGACGGGGCGATCCTCCAGCTCGCGGACCCGGATCTCATCCGCTGGTTCGTCGGCCAGGTGCGCGACGCCGAGGCGGCGGCCGGGCGACCGGCCGGCTCGGTCAGGATCCAGGCGGCAGCGCCCGCCCATGTCGGGCCGCTGGAGCTGTGCCGCGAGCGCACCCGCTGGTTCCCGGCCCTGGTCAGCAACCACGTGGTCGATCTCGTGAACAAGTACCCGCGCGAGCAGCTCCCCGACGCGCTGACCGGCTACGTCCGCGAGCGGACCGGCTACGACTACATCCACCACGCTGAAGTCGGCTCGTCGAACGCGGGCTTCGTCGACGACGACGTCACCGACCGGTTCTGCATCCTCGGCCCGGTCGACGACCACCTCGCCAAGCTCCACGAGCTGGCCGCGGCCGGCGTCGACCAGTTCAACATCTACCTGATGAACGGCGACGAGGAGGACGTCCTGGAGACGTACGGCCGGGAGATCGTGCCTGCCCTCCGCGACGTCGAGCCCGCCCGAACCTGATCCGACCGCACGCCGGGGCTGGACCGGCTTCCGCGCCGGACCGTCACCGACCGCCGCGGGGCTCCTCGTCGCCGCGCCGTCGGCCGGCTGCGCCTAGATGCCCGTCCGCTCCTGTACCCGGGTCTCCCGTGGCCGGCCAGCGGCCGAGGACGAGGAGGAGGCCGATAGCCAGCACGGCGACCGCGAGGTCGACGAGCTGGTCGGCGCGCAGCGGCCCGACGACCGCCGGATCGCGCCAGAGGCCGGCGATGAGCGCCCGCCCGACGGCCCAGGCGGCGAGCGCCAGGAGGAAACGCCATCCGTCCGCCGCCCGCCATCGGTCGCCG
>JBGPFS010000160.1:0-6100 GCA_041483455.1 Candidatus Limnocylindria bacterium
GTGACCCGGGCCGCCGAGAGCGCCCTCGTGCGCCGGGTGCCGCTCATCGTCGTCAGCGCCTCGGGCGGCGCGCGGATGCAGGAGGGAACGCTCGCGCTCATGCAGCTGGTCAAGACCGTCGCCGCCACCGAGCGGCTCCGCGAGGCCGGCGTCCCCTACATCAGCGTCATGAGCGACCCGACGACCGGGGGCGTCTTCGCCTCGTTCGCGGCGCTCGGCGACGTCAACCTGGCCGAACCGAACGCGCTCATCGGCTTCGCCGGCGCTCGCGTCTCGGCCGGGACGATCGGTGGGGAGCTGCCGGACGGCTTCCAGCGCGCGGAGTTCCTGTTCCGCCACGGCTTCGTCGACCGCGTGGTCCGTCGGACCGCGCTGCGCGACGAGCTGGCGGTGCTCGTCGGACTCCTCGAGCCGGCGCCCCTCGAAGAGCGCGACGAGCCGTCGAGCGGAGCCGGCGGTGGACTGTCGGGCAGCCTGTCGGCGATGGGCGTCCCGCTCCCCGGCCTGCCGGGCTTCAGCCCGCGCTCGATCCTGTCGGCTCTCGCCGACCGGATGCTCCCCGAGGCCGAGCCGGTCTCCAGCGGCCGATCCGGGACCCCGGCGGCGCCCGGCGCGTCCGACAAGCTCGGCGACGAGGCGGACCACGGCGACCGGACCGACGGCCCGGAAGGCTCGTCGCATGGTTGACCGGCTGCTCGGGCGGCCGCGGGACGGTCGCGCCGGGGACGGCCGTGGCGGGGAGGGTCGCGGCGGGGGGGCCGTGCCCGCGGCGCCGGTCGATCCGAAAGAGGCCGTCTGGGCGCGGGTCCAGCTGGCGCGCCATCTCCGGCGACCGCGCACGCTCGAGCTCGTCGGGCTGATCGCGGACGAGTGGGTCGAGCTGCACGGCGATCGGCTCTTCGGCGACGACGCGGCGATGGTCGCCGGGCTCGCCCGGATCGGCGGCCGACGGGTCCTGGTCGTCGGCCAGCAGAAGGGCGCCGAGACCGACGAGAACATCCGGCGCAACTTCGGGATGCCCCACCCCGAGGGCTACCGCAAGGCGATGCGGGCGATGGAGCTCGCCGAGCGCCTGCGGATCCCGGTCGTGACCTTCGTGGACGTGCCGGGGGCCCACCCGGGCGCCGAGTCCGAGGAGCGCGGGATCGCCGAGGCGATCGCGAAGTCGGTAGCCCTGATGAGCCGGCTGCGGACCCCGATCGTGACCGTCATCACCGGGGAGGGCGGTTCCGGCGGAGCCCTGGCGATCGCCGTCGGCGACGTCGTCCTCGCCCTCGAGAACGCCGTCTACTCGGTCATCAGCCCGGAGGGCTGCGCCTCGATCCTGTGGCGGACCGCCGACCAGGCGCCCGCCGCGGCCCTGGCGATGCGGATGACGGCCGCCGATCAGCTCGAGCTGGGCGTCGTCGACCTGGTGATCCCCGAGCCGGCCGGCGGGGCGCAGACCGATCCCGAGGAGACCGCCCGACGGGTGAAGGCCGCCATCCTCGCCCAGCTCACCGAGCTCGACGGCCGGTCGCTCGACGAGCTCATCGCGGCGCGCTATCGGCGCTACCGTTCGCTGGGTGCCTACGCCGAGGTCGCGCCGCCGCCGAGCGTCCCGGCCGAGCACGAGGGGTTCACCGACCGCATCCGCCGGGCCATCGGCGGTGGCGGGTTCGCCCGCCGGGAGGATGGCTGACCCATGGTTCGCCACGACGGCCAGCGCGCCGGAGACAGCCAGCGCGCCGGAGACAGCCAGCGCGCCGGAGGCGCACGTCGTTCCGACGCGGCCCGGCTGGCCGACCATGCCGAGATCGACCGGCTGGCCGAGGACCTGCTGCCGGCCCTCATCGCGAAGCTCGGGGCGAGCGGCCTGGGTGAGCTGGAAGTCCGCGAAGACGACTGGACGATCCGCCTCCGCCGACCGGCCGACGAGGCGAGCGGTGGTGGGCGGAAGGCCGGCGAGCGGGCGACCTGGTCCGCCGGCGGCGGGAGCGGCGGTCCGACGGTGAACCCAGGCTCGGGATCCGCGTCCGGCGGCCATGGCGCGTCGGTCGCGCGGAGCCTCGCGGCGGTCGGGCCGGGCCGGGCGGCCGAGGAGCCGCCCCACCGGGCGGTCGCGACCTCGCCCGCTGTCGGGGTCTTCCATCCGCGGCCCGAGCTGCGGGCCGGCGCCCGGGTCCGGGCCGGCGACCGGATCGCCAGCGTCGACGTCCTGGGCATCCCGCAGGACGTGGTCGCGCCCGTCGACGGCGTGCTCGGGGCGAGCCTGGTCGAGGCGGGCGAGCCGGTGGAGTACGGCCAGGAGCTGGTCCGGATCGAGCTCCTCGGCGGGTCGGGGCCTGCGGCACCCGGTCACGGCACGGCCGGCCACGGCACCCCCGGTCATGGGCCGGCGAGCTGATGTTCCAGAAGATCCTCATCGCCAACCGCGGCGAGATCGCCCTCCGGATCCTGCGCGCCTGCCGGACCCTGGGTGTCGAGGCCGTCGTGGCCTACAGCGAGGCCGACCGGGAGAGCCTGGCCGTCCAGCTCGCCGACGAGGCGATCTGCATCGGGCCGGCCGACGCGAAGCGGAGCTACCTCTCGGCGCCGGCCGTGATCAGCGCGGCGATCGTGACCGGCTGCGACGCGATCCACCCGGGCTACGGGTTCCTGTCCGAGGACGAGGGCTTCGCCGAGGTCGTCCGGGCCCACGGCCTGACGTTCATCGGGCCGCCCCCGCAGATCCTCGAGCGATTCGCCAGCAAGGAGGGGACCCGGCGCCTGCTCGCCGATCACGGCCTGGCCACGATCCCGGGCTCGAACGGGATGCTCCGCGACGAGCTCCACGCCCTCGAGGAGGCCGACCGGATCGGCTACCCGGTCCTGATCAAGCCTTCGGCCGGCGGCGGCGGCAAGGGGATGCGGATGGTCCGCACCGCGCGCGAGCTGGAATCGGCGCTGCGGGTCTGCCGCTCCGAGGCCAAGGCGGCCTTCGGCGACGACTCGCTGTATCTCGAAAAGTGGCTCGACGAGAACCGTCACGTCGAGATCCAGGTGGCCGTGGATCGCTACGGTCACGGCGTCCACTTCGGGGAGCGCGATTGCTCGGTCCAGCGGCGCCACCAGAAGATCCTCGAGGAGGCGCCCACCCCCGCGCTGTCGGAGGCGGCCCGGACGGCGCTCTGCGAGCGGGCGGTGCGGGCCGTGGTCGCGGCCGGCTACGAGAACGTGGGCACCCTCGAGTTCCTGGTCGACCGGGACGGCACGGCCTTCTTCATCGAGATCAACTGCCGGATCCAGGTCGAGCACCCGGTGACCGAGATGCTGACCGGGATCGACCTCGTCGCCACGCAGATCCGGATCGCGGCGGGGGAGCCGCTCGGGTTCGGCCAGGGCGACGTCGTCGCCCGCGGTCACGCGATCGAGTTCCGGATCAACGCGGAGGACCCCGACCACGAGTTCCGGCCCCAATCCGGCCAGATCGCCCGGTACGTCGCGCCGGGCGGGCCCGGGGTCCGGATGGACTCGCACGTCTACCCGGGCTACGAGGTCCCGTCGTTCTACGATTCGCTCCTGGGCAAGCTCATCGTCTGGGCTCCCGACCGGGCCGGCGCGATCGCCCGCGGCGCAGCGGCCCTCGACGAGCTCGTGCTCGAGGGCCTGATCACGAACCTGCCGATCCACCGGGCGCTGCTCAAGAACGAAGCGTTCCTCGAGGGTCGGATGACCACGAACCTGCTCGATCGAGTCGGGAGCGCGGCCTTCCTGGCCGCGGCGAACCGCTCGTGATGCGCATCCCCGCCGCAGACCGGAGTGCCGCGTGACCGACGCCATCGTCCATACGACCCGCGAGATCGAGGGCCTGATCCCGCATCGCTGGCCGTTCCTGCTCGTCGACCGGATCGTCGAGTACGACCCGGCGGCCAAGCGGATCGTCGGCCTCAAGGCCGTGACGGCCACGGAGTGGTTCTTCCAGGGCCACTTCCCGGGCCTGCCCGTGATGCCCGGCGTCCTCCAGGTCGAGGCGCTGGCCCAGACCATGGCCGTCTACGTGGCCAAGCAGCCGGGCTTCGGCGACCGGATCGGGCTCTTCGCCGGGATCGACGCCTGCCGCTTCAAGCGAGTCGTCCAGCCCGGCGACACGCTCCGACTCGAGGTCACCATGGACAAGCTCGGCGGTCGGTTCGGCCGGGGGATCGGCCGGGCGAGCGTCGACGGCGAGCTGGCCTGCGAGGCGACCCTCAGCTTCATCATCCCGGGCGAGGGGGTCCTGCGATGAGCGGCCGGATCGCGGTCCTCTCGGACATCCACGGGAACGCCCCCGCCCTCGCGGCGGTCCGGGACGCGGTCCGGGCCGCGAAGGTCGACGCCGTGCTCGTCTGCGGCGACCTGGTGATGAACGGCCCGGACCCGGCCGGCTGCATCGACGCCGTGCGCGAGCTGGAGGCCGAGGGCGCGTTCGTCGTGCAGGGCAACACGGACATCGCGGTCGCCGACTTCGACTACTCGGCGGCGTTCCCGTGGCTCATCGAGAGCGGCATCCCGGCCTCCTTCCGCGCCGCCGCCGAGTGGGCCCACAGCGAGCTCGGCGACGATCGCCTGGACTGGCTCCGGCGGCTGCCGGCGGAGCGCCGCCTGCGGGTCGACGACACGCTCGTCCTGGCCTGCCACGCCTCGCCGGGATCCCAGACGGCGGGCTTCGACATGGGCCTCGACCCGAACGTGACGATCGAGCGGGTCGCCCGCACCGACGCCCGGATCATCTGCTGCGGCCATACCCACCTGCCGGAGATCCGCGACCTGGGCTGGACCGAGATCGTCAACGCCGGCAGCGCCGGCTGGGTCTTCGACGGCGACCCGACCGCCTCGTGGGCGCTCGTCGAGATCGACGGTGACGACGTCCGCGCGGAGATCCGCCGGGCGAGCTTCGACGTCCTGGCGGTCTCGAATGCCCTCTCGGCGCGCGGGCTGCCCGGCGACGTCTATCGGGCCGCCACGGTCCGGACCGGGAAGCTGGTCCGCTGATGGCCGGGAACGGCGCCGCGGCCGGGAACGGCCCTGCGGGCGGGCCGGCTCGCCGGGTCGTCGTCACCGGGATGGGCGCCGTGACGGCCCTCGGCCACGACCTCCCTTCGACCTGGGCGGGCCTGGTTGCCGGCCGCTCGGGGATCCGCCCGATCGCGGCCTTCGACCCGGCCCGGCTGACCAGCCGGATCGCGGGCGAGGTCCAGGACTTCGACCCGAGCGGCGTCCTCGACCGCAAGGAGATCCGGCGCACGGACCGCTACGTCCAGCTCGGGCTCGTGGCCGCCCGCGAGGCGCTCGATTCGGCCGGCCTGCCCGGCCGCCTCGAGGGCGCGCTGGCCGAGGCGACCGGGGTCATCCTCGGGACCGGCCTCGGGGGCGTCGGCACGCTCATCGAGCAGATCACGACGAACGCCGTCCGGGGGCCCGACCGGATCAGCCCGTTCTTCATCCCGATGGCGATCCCGAACGTCGGCGCCGGCCAGCTGGCGATCGCCTTCGGGGCCCTCGGGCCGAACTTCGCCACGGCCTCCGCCTGCGCCACCGGCGGCCACGCGATCGGCGAGGCCTGGGAGACGATCCGGCGCGGCGACGCGGAGGTCATGCTGGCGGGCGGCGCCGAGGCCGGGATCTTCGAGGTGCTGGTCGGTGGCTTCTGCGCGATGCGCGCCCTCTCGACCCGGAACGACGAGCCGGCCCGCGCCTCGCGCCCCTTCGACGCGGGCCGCGACGGGTTCGTGGCCGGCGAGGGCTCCGGGGTCCTCGTCCTCGAGGCGCTCGACCATGCCCGGGCCCGCGGGGCGGAGCCGCTCGCCGAGCTGATCGGCTACGGCGCGACCGCCGACGCGAGCCACATCACCCTGCCGGCCCCGGGCGGGATCGGCGCGGTCCGGGCCGCGCGCCGGGCGCTCGAGAAGGCGGGCCTGGGCGCGGACGAGATCGACCACGTCAACGCCCACGCGACGTCGACCCCGGAGGGCGACAAGGCCGAGCTCCAGGCGATCTGGACGATCCTGGGTCCGACGGCGGGCCGGGTCCCCATCACCGCCAACAAGTCGATGATCGGGCACGCGCTCGGGGCCGCCGGGGCGATCGAGGCCGCCACCAC
>JBGPFS010000161.1:0-6050 GCA_041483455.1 Candidatus Limnocylindria bacterium
CCGGCCTGTCCGGCTTCGTCGGCGAGTTCCTCGTCCTCGTCGGCGCGTTCGCCTACAACCCGTGGGTCGCGGCGATCGCCACCTCGTGCATGATCCTGGCCGCCGGATACCTGCTCTGGATGTACCAGCGGATCTTCACGGGCGAGCTGTCCGACTTCCTGCGCGGGCTGGGTGGCCACCTGACCGACATCAGCCCGGTCGAGATCCTGACCCTGGCTCCGCTCGGCGCGCTCATCGTCGTCTTCGGCCTTTTCCCGGGCCTCATCCTGACCCTGGTCGACGGGACGGTCCGGGAGGTCATCGCCGGGCTCGCCGGCGGGCAGGCCATCCACCTCTTCTTCTGGCAGTAGCGGGAGCACCGACCCCCACATGGCCTGGCAGGACGTCGTCACGACCGCGCCGCTCGTCCTCGCGGTCCTCGTGGCCGCCGCGATCGTCATCGTCGACCTGGTCTGGCCGGGCCGCCGCGGGCCGGTGCTCGTCGCCGCGCTCGGCGGGCTCGCGCTCGTCGCGGCCCTGACCGTCTGGACCGGCACGACCTCGGCGACCGCGTTCGGGGGCTCCTACCGGGTCGACGCGCTGACGACGTTCCTCGACGTGCTGTTCGTGGCGATCGTGGCCCTCACGATCGCCTTCGCGCCGGACTACCTCGCGGCGCGGGGGCTGCCGCTCGCCGAGCTTGCGGCCGGCCTGGTCTTCGCGATGACCGGCGCGATGCTCATCTCGGCCTCGGCCGACCTGCTCGTCGTCTTCCTGGGCCTCGAGCTGATGGTCCTGCCCGGCTACCTCCTGGCCGGCTTCGCCAAGCACGACGGGCTCTCGACCGAGGGGGCGATCAAGTACTTCCTCCTCGGCTCGTTCAGCTCGGCGATCTTCCTGTTCGGCCTCGCGTTCGTGTGGGGCCTGACCGGCACGACCCGGATCGCCGGGGTCGCCGACGCCCTCGGGGCGATCGTGGCCGGCAGCGCTCCGCTCCCGCCCGGGCTCGCGCTCGGGCTGGCCTTCCTGACGACCGGGGTCGCCTTCAAGATCGCCGCCGTCCCGTTCCACTACTGGACCCCGGACGCCTACCAGGGCTCGCCCACGCCCGTGACCGGCTACCTGTCCGTGGGCCCGAAGGTCGGGGCGTTCGCGCTCATCCTGCGGCTCTTCGTCGAGGGCCTGGGCCCGCTGCGCGCTGAATGGTGGATCGTCATCGTCGTCCTGGCCGCGATCACGATGACCCTCGGCAACCTGGTGGCGCTCACCCAGGACAACGTCAAGCGGATGCTCGCCTACAGCTCGATCGCCCACACCGGCTACATGCTCGTGGGGATCGCCGCCTGGGCCTCGCCGGACAGCTCGCGGATCGAGGGCCTGGCCGGGCTCCTGTACTACGGCGCGGCCTACAGCTTCATGAACCTCGGCGCGTTCGCGGTGATCTCGGCGCTCCAGCGCCGGAAGGGGATCACGAGCCAGCTCGAGACGTTCGCCGGGCTCGGCCGGCGCGAGCCGTTCCTGGCGATCCTGATGACGCTGTTCCTCCTGTCGCTGACCGGGATCCCGCCGACCGCGGGCTTCTTCGCCAAGGCCTACATCATCCTGGCCGCCGTCCAGGCGGGCGGGCCGGTCGCCTGGCTGGCGATCATCGCGGTCCTCAACGCGGCGGCCGCGGCGTTCTACTACCTGCGGGTCGTGGTCTACATGTTCATGCGCGAGTCGAAGACCGAGCGGCTCTCGGCGCGACCGGGGCCGCTCGTCCGGGCCGGCCTGATCGCGACCGCGATCATGACGATCGTCCTGGGCGTCCTGCCCGGGCTCCTGCTGCCGATCGTCGGCGACGCCGCCCGGGCGCTCACCCTCTAGGCGGACATCAGGCCGCAGGCGGAGCCGACCTGCGGGCGCGCACGAGCGCCGGAGCCGGCCGGCCGACATCGAGCAGGCCGGTCGAGGGCGACGCTACTGGACCGGGCGAGGCGCTCGTCGACGGACCGGCCGATCCGCTCGGAGACGGCGCGGCGCTCGGCGTGGGCGAGGCGGTCGGCGGTGGCGAGGCGGTCGGTGCCGGACCCGCCGATCCGCTCGGAGATGGTGCGGCGCTCGGCGAGGCGCTCGGCGACGGCGAGGCGGCCAGTGCGGCGGGCGGTACGGCGGGGTCCGGGACCAGCGCCAGGAGCAGGCCGAGCGCGAGAAGGGCGGTCAGCGCGCCACCGAGCAGTGCGAGCACGAGCGAGATCCTGGGTGACATCCGCGGGAGCGTACCAGTACCAGGCGCCGTCGGCGTCTCGAACGGGAGCTGGCTAGGATGGCGGGGTGATCGACCGGCTCGCGATGATCCAGCGCCGACTCGTCCCGGCCGTCCTGACGGCCGCCGGCGTGAGCCTGCTCGCGGCCGGCATCCTCGCGTTCACCGGACCGGCGGCCGCGATGGCCCCGAGCCCCTCTCCGACCGCTGTCGCTTCGGCCGGTCCGACCCCGAGCGCGATCCCCTCGCAGTCGAGCACGAGCCCTGGCCCGAGCGACGGATCGAGCAGCGAGCCGAGCGCGAGCCCGCGCCGGGTCGCCACGCGGGTCGTCGTGCCCGCCCTCCGGATCGACCTCCCGGTGATCGCCCAGCCGGGCGGCGCGGGCGCCTTCCCGGCCTGCAACGTGGCGATGTACCTGGCGCAGCTTCATCAGCCCGGCGAGGCGGGCGCGACGTATCTGTACGCCCACGCCCGGGTGGGGATGTTCCTGCCGATCCTCCAGGCGTCGTGGGTGAACAACGGCAAGGCGATGCTCGGGATGATCGTCCAGGTCTACACCAGCGACGACCAGCTGTTCCTGTACGAGATCGTCACGGTCCGCCGGCATGTCACGACCCTCGACACGGCGTTCGCCGAGACGGCCGAGACCCTCTGGCTCCAGACTTCCGAAGGGCCGGTCGGCACGAACGAGAAGACCCAGCTCATCGCGCAGCCCCTGAGCTCCGGGCCGGCCGACCACGCCGATGCGCACCCCACCCCGAGGCCGGTGGCCTGCTCCTAGATCCAGCCGATCCGGCGGAGGACCGCGGCGAGCGTGAGCGACAGGCCGATCGTCCCGAAGGTGACCCCCCAGAACCCGATCGCCTCGCCGCCGGCGAACGCCGCTCCCGCTTCGCTCATCCCGAAGATCCCGGCGATCGCGGCGATGCCGGTGAGCACCACGGTCACCCCGGTCAGCCGCTTCATGATCAGCGACAGGTTGTTGTTGACCGTCGAGAGGTAGGCGTCGAGCGAGCCGCTGACGAGCTCGCGATACGTGTCGAGCTCGTCGGTCAGCCGGATGAGGTGGTCGTAGACGTCCCGGAAGTAGATGATCTCGGCCTCGTCGATGTAGGCCAGCTCCCGGTTCGTCAGCTGGTTGAAGATCTCCCGGATGGGCGCGACCGCCCGGCGGACCACGATGAGCTCGCGCTTCAGGTCGAACAGGTGCTCGAGGGTCGACTTCGTCGCCCCTGCCACCACCGCGTCCTGGAGCTCGTCGATCGCATCCCCGAGCCGGTCCATCAGGGGGAAGTAGGCGTCGACGAGCTGGTCGCAGATCGCCCACAGGAGGTGATCGGGGCCTCGGTCCAGGATCGGGTCCATGCCCTCCCGGAAGTGGTGGACCGTTCGGGCATCCCAGGTCGGCGCATGGACCGTCAGCAGGAAGTCCTTGCCCAGAACGATGTCGATCTCGGTCGGGACGATCGGGTCGCCGTATTCGAGCGCGAACAGGACGATGTGGACGAGCTCATCGGTGACCTCGATCTTCGAGCGCTGGTTGCCCTCGAGGATGTCCTCGCCGATGAGCGGGTGGAGCCCCAGGACCCGGGTCAGCTCCGCGACCAGGGCCGGACTCGGCGCGACGGCATCGATCCAGGCGACGGCGCCGGGATCGGCCAGGGCCGCCTCGATCGCGCCGATCCCCGCCGTCTCGCGCGTGACGCCCCCGGCCCGGACGACGACCCGGATCGGCTCAGAGGGCGAGGCTGGGCTCAGCGTCGTCTCCGCCATCGACCGGCGGTCCCTCCTCAGCTGCGTCGGATGCCTCGGTCGGCCGGATCGTCGATCTGCCGCTCGTCCCGTCGGCCAGCATACCCGCCCTCCCGCCGAGGAGAAGGCCCGGCGGGATCGCCACGAGCGTGACCACGCCGGCGACGAGGAAGAGCCCGACCAGGATCCGGGCGGCCTCGCCGGCGGCCCATGACTCCAGGGCATCGACGACCAGGCCGTCGCGGAACGGGCGACCGCGCAGCTCCGGTGGCAGGACGTCCTGGTAGGCGGCCGGCGTCGCGAAGATCTCGGCCTGGAGGCGCTCGATCGTCGTCGAGCCGTAGGCGGTCAGGACGGCCAGCCCGACGGCCATCCCGATCATCCGGGCCACGGTCACGGTGGCCGAGGCCATCCCGAAGGCCGCCCGACCCGCCCGCTCCACGGCTGCCGTGGAGCGCGGGGTGACGGTCAGGCCGAACCCGAACCCGAAGACGGCGAGGGCGAGCGCCGCTGCGCCGACGTCGGTCGCGGGCGTCCAGCCCGAGCTCACCGCCAACGCTCCGGCGCTCGCGAGGAGGCCCCCGACCGTGACGAGGCGGAGGGGCAGGAAGCGGACCGCGAAACCCGAGAAGAGGGCCCCCGCGGCCGTGGCCCCGGCGAGCGCGCCGAGGGCCAGCTGCTGCTGCGGTGGGCCGCCATAGAGGACCCGGTCGACGAAGACGGCCCCACCGATGATCGCCGTGGCGAAGGCATAGCCGGTGAGTGCCGAGACGAGGGCTGCAGCCGAGAAGACCCGATCGCGGAAGAGGCGGACGTCGAGGAACGGGTCGTTCCGCCGGGTCTCGGCGATGAGGGTGCCGATGAGCACGGCCGTCCCGCCCACCAGCAGTCCGCCGGCGAGTGGCCCGGGCCCGCCGGTCGTCGGGCCGCCGCCGCCAAGCAGCGTCAGGCCTACGAGGATCCCGGCCAGGCCGAGCGTGAACCCGACCGCCCCCGCGATGTCGAGACCGACGGCCTTGTGCGGCGTCTCCCAGCCGCCGCTCGCAGCCCAGGCGATCGCGAAGGCGACGATCCCGATCGGGACGTTGAGGTAGAAGACCCACCGCCAGGCGGGCGCGAACAGGGCCACGAGCGGCCCACCGACGATGCCCGCCCCGGCCAGGGCGGAGTCCGCATGGAAGGCACCCAGGACCGCCGCCCCGGCGAACGGCCCGGCCGCCATCCCGAGGAACGTGAGCGCTCCGATGATCCCCAGGGCGCGCGGCCGGTCATGACCCTCGAAGAGGTGGGAGGCGGCCGCCGTGGCGACCGGCACGATCGCTCCGCCGCCGAGCGCCTGGACCATCCGCGCCGCGATGAGCGCGTCCAGCGAGCCCGCGGCACCGGCCAGCGCGGATCCCCCCACGAAGACCGCGAGGGCGGCCAGGAAGAGCCGGCGGACACCCCACAGGTCGGCAAGTCGGCCGGCCAGCGGCATCGTGGCGACATAGACGAGCAGGTACCCGTTGACGATCCACGAGGCCCGCCGGAGCTCCGACCAGTCGGCCAGGCTGACGACGATCGATGGCAGGGCGACCGCGGTGATCATCAGCTCGAGTCCGGCCAGGAACACGCCGACCCCGAGGACCGCCAGCAGCACGATCGCGTCACGCCGACTCACCGCCCGAGTGTAGTCGGACCGTTGGGCGGGACCGCGCTGGCGCTCCCGCGCCGGGCGAACCCCGTCGACGTCGAGCCGTGCCGTCCCGGAGAGGCGCGCCCCTGGCCGCTGAGGGCCGGCCGCGGATGATCGGGGTTGACAGACACTCCGACCTGCGCATAGCATCAACGACGCTTTATATAAATCCTCGTTGAGCCATCGCGCCCGACCGCCTCGGAGTGCCGACCCTGACCCCCACGCCCGCCCGGATCCGCGCGACCATCGCGTCGGTCGTCGACCCGCCCGATGAGCTCCGCGAGCTCCGCGACGTCCACACGGCGCTCGCGGACGTGAACCGGCTTCGGATCGTCCGGCGCCTCGCCGACGGCCCGGCGACGGTCACCGACCTCATCGACCACGTCGGGCTCTCGCAG
>JBGPFS010000162.1:0-6010 GCA_041483455.1 Candidatus Limnocylindria bacterium
ATGTTCAGCCGCTGGGGAGCGTTCGTCTATCGCTTCCGCCGTCCCGTCGTGATCGTCGCCATCGCCCTGGCGGCCGTCATGAGCGTCTTCGCGACCAGGGCCTCTTCCCACCTTTCGTCCGGTGGCTGGCTCGATCCGAGCTCCGAGTCGGCCCAGGTCGCCGACCGGCTGGCGGCCGCGTATGACAGCGGGCGGAGCTCGATCATCGTCCTGTTCCGCTCGACGAAGGCCGGCACGGACGCCGCCTCGCCGGCCTTCCAGGCCCAGCTCTCGGCGGCGCTCGCCGACGTCGCGAAGGACCCGAACGTGGCCGGCGTCGTGGGCTACGCGCAGACGGGCGACCGGCGGTTCATCAGCACGGACGGCATGGCGTCATACGCTGTCGTCGAGTTGAAGGTGACGAACGAGCAGTCGACCGAGCTGGTCGAACCGCTCCGGGCGAAGATCGACCCGCCCGCCGACCTGACCGTCCAGCTCACCGGCTACGGCCCGATCACGAACGACTCCGCGGCCCTCTCCGAGAAGGATCTCCTGCGCGCCGAGACCGTCTCGCTGCCCTTCGTGGCGCTCATCCTCATCCTCGTCTTCGCGTCGCTCGTCGCAGCGGCGATGCCGCTCCTCGTGGCCGCCCTCGCGATCCCGACGACGCTCGGTCTCGTCTACTTCGTGAGCCAGCGGGTCGAGATGAGCGTCTACGTCCTCAACATCGCCACGATGTTGGGCCTGGCGCTGGCGATCGACTACTCGCTCTTCGTGGTGAGCCGCTTCCGCGAGGAGCTCGCCCGCGGTCGAACGGTCGGTGAGGCTGTCGAGAAGGCCGTGGCCACGAGCGGCAAGGCCGTCGCGTTCTCCGGCCTGGCAGTGGCGATCGGCCTGTCCGGGCTGCTCCTGTTCACCTCGACCGCGATCAGCTCGATCGGCATCGCCGGCTCGCTGGTCGTGATCGGAACGCTGACCTACGCCCTGACATTCCTGCCGGCGGTCCTCGGCATGCTCGGGCCGCGGGTCAACGCGTTCAGCCTCGGCGGCCTCTTCCGCCGGTTCGGACTCCGCGTCGGCGGCGGGGACCACGGGCGCTGGGCCCGGGTGGCGCAGGCGGTGATGCGGCGGCCGATCACGGTCCTCATCCCGGTCCTGGCGCTCCTGTTCGTCCTCGGCTCGCCGTTCCTCCGCCTGCAGCAGGGCGTACCGGACGCCGAGGTCTACCCGCCCGGCATCGAGAGCCGGGACGCCTACGTCGCGCTCCAGCACGAGTTCCCGCCCGGCGAGACGACCCCGGTGGTCGCCCTCGTCACCGTCGCCGGCGACCCGGCGTCGGCTGCCAACGCGAAGGCGCTGGCGGCGTACGCGCAGGGACTCGCGAGCGTGGCGGGCGTGGACCGCGTCGAGGGCGCCTACACCTTCACCGACCCCGCCACGGGCTCGCCGATGACCCCGGACCAGGTCGCCGCGCTCTACGCCATCCCGGCGGCTTCACGAAACCCGCAGGTCGGCGCGGGGATCGACGCGCTCCAGAAAGCGTACGTCCGGGGCGGGACCGTGCGCTTCAACGCGATCAGCGCGCTCGACCCGGCCCTCCCCGGGGCGACCGGCATGATCCCGAGGCTCCGGGCGATCGACGCGGGCCCCGGGATCCTCACGAAGATCGGCGGCACGGCGGCGCTCGGCTACGACTTCCTCGAGGGTCAGGCCAGCCGCATGCCGTGGGCGATCGGCCTGACCCTGGTCGCGAGCGCGGTCGTCCTCTTCCTCCTGTTCGGCTCGCTGGTGATCCCGGTCAAGGCCGTGCTGATGACCCTGCTCTCGATCAGCGCCAGCTTCGGCGCCCTGGTCTGGATCTTCCAGGAGGGTCACCTCGCCGACATCCTCCACTTCACCCCGCTCGGCTACACCATCGCCGGCAACCCGATCATCATGTTCAGCGTCATCTTCGGCTTGTCGATGGACTACGAGGTGCTCCTCCTCTCGCGGATCCAGGAGGCCTACCGGCGGACCGGCGACAATCGGCTGTCGGTGGCCGAAGGAGTCGCTCGAACGGCCGGCGTGATCACCGGCGCGGCCCTCGTCATGGTCACCGTCTTCGCCGCGTTCGCCCTGGCTGACATCATCACGATCAAGAGCATCGGGGTCGGGATGGCGGTGGCGGTCCTGCTCGATGCGACGATCATCCGGGTCCTCCTCGTTCCGGTCACGATGCGCCTGCTCGGGGACTGGAACTGGTGGGCACCGGGTCCGCTCCGGCGGTTCGCCGACCGGCTCGGCTTCGACCATGTCGAGGACGACGACGGCGGCGACGGACCCGACCGACCGATCGAACCGGAGCTGACGCTCGGAGGTGCCTGAGATGAGCGACGCGAACCAGCCCGACCCGGGCCGCCATGACCCCCGAGGCGGCCCGGACGGGCACGCCTACGTGCGAGCCTGGAGCTGGGGCGACGACCGGAACCGGCGACCGGGGCTCCCCTGGATCGGCGTCTTCCTGGTCGTCTTCGGCGGGCTCCTCCTCCTCGAGCGGGCCCTCCCCCAGTACAAGGGGCTGGGCGACGTCGCGCTCCTGGCGGCGGGCCTCGCGTCGCTCGCGGTCTGGGCGATCCGGCGCGGGACCCTCGCCCTCTACGCCGGTGCGTTCCTCACGGCGCTCGCCCTGCCCGGCACGCTCGAAGGGCTCGGCATCGCCCTCGGGCCGGGCTGGGGGACGCTCTTCTTCGGCCTCGCCTTCCTGTTCATCGCCGCGGTCCGGGCGGCCCGCGGCGGAGGCTGGGGCTGGCAGCTGCTGTACGGCGGGATCCTCGGATTGATCGGCGGCTCCGAGGTGATCTCGCGCGACATCGCGGGCTTCGCCTGGCCGACGCTCATCGTCGTCATCGGGCTGGTCCTGCTGCTTCGAGGCGGGCGGGGCGCCTGACCCCGGCGCCGGGGGCGGGCTCAGGAGCCGATCCGGGCGACCCGGGCGACCCGCTAGCCGTTGCCCACGGCGGCGACCGCCGCGTCGAGGGCGGCCGCCAGCCCGTCCGCGATCGCGACCAGCTCGGCGTCCGTGACGACGAACGGCGGGCCGAGCAGGATGAGATCGCCGTCGACGCCGTTCGCGTTCCCACTGCCCGAGTAGACCAGCAGGCCCTGGTCGCGCCGAGCCGTCCCGACGATCGTCTCGGCCAGCCGTGCCGCCCTCGGGAACGGCGCCTTCGCCGCCCGATCGCGGACCAACTCGACGCCCACCATCAGCCCACGGCCGCGGATCTCGCCGACGTGGGGATGCTCCGCCAGCCGGTCGGCCAGGAGGGACTTCAGCCGGTCGCCCTTCGTCGCGCTCGCCTCGACGAGCGACTCCGCCTCGAGGATCCGCAGGACCTCCCGGGCGACGGCCGCGCCCACGACCGAGTGGCTGAATGTGAAGCCGTGGACGAACCCGGCGCCCGGCGCGGTCACGGTCGCGTGGACGGCTCCGGACGCGGCCACGAATCCGAACGGCCAGTAGCCCGACGTGGCGCCCTTGGCCGCCACGAGGAGGTCGGGCCGAACGCGCCAGTGATCCAGCGCGAACCAGCGACCCGTCCGCCCGAAGCCGGTCATCACCTCGTCGGCGATCAGCAGGACACCGTGCCGGCGGCAGACCTCGGCGATGGCCGGCCAGTAGTCGTCAGGCGGGACGGCCGCCCCGAGCGTGGCGCCGACGATCGGCTCCGCGACGAACGCGGCCACGCTCCGCGGACCAGCGGCGACGATGGCGGCCTCGAGCTCGGCGGCCAGCTGGGCGCCCGTGGCGAGCGCCCGCGCCTCCGGCTCGCCGGCCCGGTACGGGTAGGCCGCCGAGACGTGCTCGAACCGGCCGAGCCAGCCCTCGTACGGGCGTCGGAGTGGCTTGCGGCCGGAGAGGTCGAGCGCGCCCAGGGTGTTGCCGTGGTAGCTCCCCCAGCGGGCGATCACGCCCCAGCGATCGACTTCGCCGCGGGCGAGGTGGTAGGCCCGGGCGAGCTTGAGCGCCGTCTCGATCGCCTCCGAACCCCCCGAGACCGGGTAGATGGCCGGGTCGTCGAGCGGGAGGTGGCGTCCCACCTCGACCGCGTACGCCTCGAGCGACTCGGTCGTGAAGGCGCTCCCGTGGGCGTAGGCGAGGCGGGCGGCCTGGGCGGCCATGGCGTCGGCGACCGCTCGCCGGCCGTGGCCGATGTTGACCACGATCGCGCCACCTGCCGCGTCCAGGTAGCGGCGACCGGTGGAATCCACGATCGTCGAACCCTCGGCCGAGACGGCGACCGGCGGCTCCGGATCGAGCGAGCGGCGGAAGAGGCGGCCGGTCACGGTCTGGGCTCGCGCGGGATCACGCCCGGATTCTAGTCCGCTCGAGCACGCCGCCGAGTCCCGGTCAGCCCGCCCGGCGGGTTGCGCCGAACGGTCCACCCGACCGCGGTCCCGGGACCCGGCCGCGGTCTACCGGGTGAGCGGGAGCCGGAGCCGGCCGAGGTGGAGGTGGATGTACGTCGTGAAGCGCGGGTAGACCGCCCGGATCGACGTGATCCGGACGCCCCACGGCTGGACCATCGCGTGGAGGACCCGGCCGCCGCCGATGTAGATCCCGACGTGGCTTCCGCCACCGAAGATGACCAGGTCGCCGACCTCCGGAGAGCTCCGCGAGGTCATATGACGGCGCAGGAAGTACGTGTAGAGCGCCTGGGAGCTGTGCAGGTTCCGGATGGTCCGGCCCAGGCCGGCCTGGGTGAACACGCGATAGACCAGTCCCGAACAGTCAAAGGAACCGGGACCCGTGGCGCCGTATCGATAACGGGCGCCGAGATGCGATCTGGCCAGGGCGACGATCCGGGCGGATGCCGCGATCGTGAGCGGTTTCGCAGCAACGACGACAGCTGGAGCCGGGGCCACGGGCCCGAGGCCGGTCTCGATGGCGGCGACGTCCAGGCTGGGGGCCACGACAGCGGTCGTGTCGACGGCGGTGGGAACGCCGGCGGCGGGAGCTGGGCTGGCGATCGAGTCCGTGCTCGGTGCGGGGCTGGTGCTCGGGATCGAGCTGGCGCTGGGGACCGTGTCGATCGCCGCAGCGGAAGCCAATGGGAGGGCGGATGCGAGGACGACGGCGATGAGCGCCGTCAGGCTGAGCGCACGAAGGCGCGAGGCGGTCGAGTGCAACGTACTCCTCTCTGCCAGGACATCGCGGATCACGCGATGGCGATGGAGTGGACCGCCGCACGGCAGGAAGCGAGACGGGGAGGATCGCGGAGGCGATCGGGGGGCACAGGTGGCGCCCGCAGGGGCGGGCATCGGAACGACGACGCGGAGGTCGGCCGTACAGCGGCGTTCTTCGGTTGTCGGTCCCTGTGGGTGGTGACTCCCCGGTTCCGGCGGAGGATACATGGCCCTGGCGGATCGTGCCCGCGCGCCGGAATCGGAGAGCCCGGGCCGTGATGGCCCGGGCTTCGCTCGCGGCGCGCTCGGCGGTCCGAAGCCCGATCAGACGCGGCCCTTCGGGACCGTGTGCCAGTAGGTCTTGTTGAAGACGATCTTGCCCAGGTGCCAGAACCGGTTCGGCTTGGGCGGCTTCGGCGGGTGGGCGTAGTCGAACTGGAGGAGGGTGCCCTTGCCGTCACCGATCTCGAAGAAGCACATGACCTTGCCCTCGTAGTCGGCGTGCTTGCCGGCCGGCTCGCGGCCTTCGATCGCCGCGACGATCCGCTCGGTGACCACCGGGGCCTCGAAGTGGGCCGTCGAGCCGGCCTTCGAGAGCGGCAGGTCGGTCGCGTCGCCGAGGGCGTAGACGTTCGTCCGGCCGCCGACGAGGAGCGTGTTCCGGTCGGTCGGCAGCCAGCCGCCCGGGGCCGGGGCAAGGCCCGAGTCCATCAGGAACTGCTGGCCCTTGTGGGGCGGGACGAGGATGAGCAGGTCGTAGGCGAGCTCCTCGCCCTCGAGGCTGAGCACCTGTTTCTTCTCGGGATCGATCGTCTCGACATTGAAGAAGGTGTGGAGCTCGATCCCCTTCTGCTCGAGGATCGGGGTC
>JBGPFS010000163.1:0-5995 GCA_041483455.1 Candidatus Limnocylindria bacterium
CCATGATGTTGCCGACGTGGTCGCTCGCCGTCGAACGCGAGATTGCGAGGACGTGGCCGATAAAGGCGTTCGTCCGGCCGCTGGCCAGCAGCTCCAGCACCTCGAGCTGGCGGGTCGTCAGGCCAAGCTCCACCAGCTTCCGGCGCCCGTCCCCGGGGCCGGCGATCGGTATGTCGGGGAGCGGCGCCTCGGCCCCCGCGGCCTCCGGGGTCGGCTGCGCCACCGCGTCCGGTGAAGGAACGACCGCCGCCAGGTCGATGCGGGCCCGGCGAGCCAGGCCCGCGGCCGCCGTACCCAGCGGGGCGGCGCCCAGTCTGGCGGCCTCGACGGCCGCGACCGCGAGGACCTTCGCGGCGGCGGCGCGCTGCCCGCGGCGGCCGCGACCCGCCAGGATCGCCTCCGCCCGTCGCCACCAGGCATAGGCCGCCTGGGCCGGCAGATCCAGGCCCCGCCAGGCATCCGCAAGCCCGCCCCACGCCTGCTCATCCGAGGCGGCCTCGAGCCGCCCGCATTCGGCTCGTGCCCAGGCCGCCGTCGCCGCGAAGCCGCGGGTCGTCGGAGATCGTCCGTCGGGGACGGCGACGAGGTGGTCGAGCCGGGCGGCGATCCGGGCGGCAGCGCCCCGGGCGTCGGCGAGCGCGGTCTCGTCGCGCCAGGCGCGGGCCGTCTCCGCCCGGTCGGCGGCGGCGCGCGCTCCCAGGGCCAGGAGCGGGCCCGCCAGGAAGACGTCGTCGCTGCCCTCGAGGGCCGCCAGGCCGGCCTCCACGGCCGCCGCCGCCCGGTCCGGCCGACCGGTCCAGCAGGCCAGCTCCGCCGCGGCCGTCCGGAGGTAGGCGACCAGGTCGAAGTCGACGTCACCGGCGGCCATCCGATCGCCCACGACCAGGGCCTTCCGGGCATTCTCGAAATGGCCCCGGGCCGTCGCCAGGCGGAGCCGGACGATCACGAGGTAGAGCGGGCCCTCGCCGGCGGGGTCGAGCGAACGACCCTCGGCGACCAGGGCGTCGGCCTCGTCCCAGCGCCCGAGGCGGAGGAGGATGTCGGCGGCGGCGGCCCGAAGGGTGAGGCCGTACCGTCGATCGAGGCCGTCCCGCCGGGCGGCCGCGATCCCCTCGATGGCGGCCGCCAGGGCCTCGTCCAGGCGGTCCGCCAGCCCGAGGTGGTACGCCAGGTTGTGAAGGCCGACGATGAGCCCCTCCCCGGGATCGTGGGCGCGGGCGATGTCGCAGGCAGCCTCCAGCGCCGCGATCCCGCCCTCGATGTCGCCGATCCCGAAGCGGTCCATGCCGAGCATGTCGAGCGCGCGCCCCTCCTCCACCGGGGCGTCCGCCGCTCGGGCAGCCGCGATCGCCTGCTCGCAGACGACGGCCGACTCGCGGTAGCGCCCGAGGCCCATGAGGGCGCCCCCGAGCCCCCGCACCACGCGCGCCCGCGCCAGGCTCGGGGGTTCCGCCGGGACGAGCTCGACCGCGCGGCGGTGATGGGCGAGTGCCTCGTCGCTGCGCCCGGCGAACCAGCGGTGGTAGCCCAGGCGGCTCTCCAGGATCCCGGCCCGCACGGGGTCGACTGCGGGAGCGCCCAGCCGGAGCCCGCGCTCGACGAGCTCGACCGCCGCCGTGAAGTCGCTGGCGAGGTTGGCCGCGTCCTCCGCCTCGAGCAGGAGGGAGACCTCGTCGGGACTCTCGGCGCGGACCTCGGGCGGGAGGCGCGGGATCAGGTCGAGGGCACGGCGCCGGTGCCGCGCCGCCTCGGCATAGGCGCGGACGGTCATCGCCGCGTCCGCCGCGGCCAGCGCCGTCCGATACGCCTCGACGGGGCGGTCGGCCGCGGCCCAGTGGTGGGCGACCTCGCCGGCCGCGCCGGCCGGGCTGGGATCGGCGAGCTCCGGGCTTGCCGTGAGCGCCGTGGCGAGGGCAGCGTGGAGCGCCCGGCGCTCGCCCCCGAGGAGGTCGGCGACGATCGCCTCGCGGAGGAGCACGTGGTGGAGATCGATGAGCGGCGTGCGCGCGCCGACGGCAACGAGGTGGCGCGCGAGCGCGTCGCGAAGGCCGGTGTGCACGGCTGCCGCCGGCAGGCCCGTGGCCGCGCCCAGCAGGCGATCGTCGACGGCGCGGCCCGCGACCGCCATCGCGCGGACCACGGCTGCAGTGTCCGCAGGCAGGTCGCGGATCCGCGCCGCCAGCATCCCCCGGAGCGTCTCCGGGAGCCGGGCCGCCGCGACGCCGTCCGGGCCGGCCGCGCTGGCGGAACCTGCCCCGGCCGCGATCAGCTCCTCGACGAACAGTGCGTTGCCGCCGGACCGCTCGGCGATCGCCGCCGCCACCGAGGGGCTCGGCGGCGACCCGAGGATCGCGCGGAGCTGGTCGGCCACCTCCGGCGCCGACAGGGGATCCAGGTCGATCCGCTCGCATCCGGGACCGCGCATCACGTCCGCGAGCCACGGGTCGATCCGGGGGTCGCCGCCGGTCGCGTCGGTGCGCAGGGTCGCCACCACCACGACGTGCTCCGTTCGGAGGTTCGCGACAAGGTAGGTGATCAGGTCGCGGGTCGCGTCGTCGGCCCAGTGGACATCCTCGACGATGAGGACGACCGGGTGGTCGAGGCCGAGGCGGCCGAGGAGGCCGAGCACCAGCTCGAAGAGCCGTGCCTGGCCGGCGCGGCCGGCCGACCCCGCCGTGGGGCCGACCGTGGCCGGGCTGTCGACCGCGAGGTCCGGGACCAGGCGCGCAAGCTCCGCGCGGGCGGGCCCCAGGACATGGTCCAGGGTCGCCGGATCGAGCTCCCGGCTCAGCCGGCGGAGGGCTTCGGCCAGCGGGGCGTAGGGCAGCCCGCCGTCGGCGATCGCCAGGCAGCCGCCGATCATCGCGCGGACTTCGGCTCCGGGCGAGCCGACGAGCTCGGCCACGAGCCGGCTCTTGCCGATCCCGGCGTCGCCGCCCACGAGGAGGAACCGCGAGCGCCCTCCCTCGGCGTCCGCCACCGCAGCACGAAGCCGGGCGAGCTCCTCCTCTCGCCCGACCAGACGCGGACTGGACACCCGGCCGGTCATCCCGCAGCCTAGGAGTCCATGGCCAGCGCGACGGCCTCGTCGACCGTCAATCTCCGGCCTTCTTCCCATGCCTCGGCATAGGCGGCTTCATCAAGCTGCGTGCGGATGGTGGCGAGAGTCTCTTCGTTCCTCTGGGCGACCCAGAAGCGCCTTGAGCCGATCTTCTCGTGCAAAGCCATCGAACTGGAGAGGAGACGGGCGGCCGGCCCCGCCCTTCCCGCGACAGCGAGGCCAGAGGCCAAGCGGCTGAGGACGTCTGCGATCTCGACGCGCTCGCCGAGGTCGCGGCTGATCCGAAGGCTGGCCTTCAGCATCGCGAGGGCGTCGCGGACCCGGCCCTCGTCGCGGACCCGATCAGCCAGTGCGGCCAGTGACAGCGCCTCCATGCGCTCGTTGCCCGTCGCACGTGCCCGACGGAGATTCTCCTCGTGCAGCGCTCGGGCGCGTTCGGGGTCGCCGAGCTCCTCGTACGCCCACGCGAGGTTGAACGTCGCCACGAGGGTGTAGTGCTCGTCGCCGAGCTCGCGGAACGCTCGTACGCACTCGTCGAAGAGCTGCTGCGCCCGTGCCCAATCGTGTTCCTCGAGGGCGACGTATCCGAGCAAGTGTCCGGAGTAGGCGGTGCCCCACGCATCTCCGAGCGCGCGGTGGAGCGCGAAGGCTTCCTGGGCCCGAAGCCGCTGCGCCGCAAGGTCTCCACCCTCGAACGCCATCATGGCCGCTCCGTTGAGAGCCCTGCCACGGGCCGCCGTGGGAGCTTCGTCGGTGCGCAGCGCGCTCTCGAGACGACGCGAGCCTTCCACCACGTGGCCCCCCAGGTACCAGAACCGCGACAGTGCTCCTGCCAATCGCAACGCACGCTGGCTCTCGCCCGACGCCCCCAGCCGGTCGAGCGCGGCTCGCAGGTTGTCATGCTCGCGCTCCAGCCGATCGAGCCACTCTTTGGGACTGCCGCGCAGGTTCGGATACGCCTCCTCGGCGAGCGCCAGGAAGTGCTCCGCGTGGCGCCGCCGCAGCTCCTCGGCCTCGCCCGACTCCTCGAGCCGCTCGGACGCGTACTCACGGATCGTCTCGAGCATCTGGAGCCTGCCCTCCGCGTGACGCACGAGGCTCTTGTCGACGAGTGACTGCAGGGTGTCCAGATCGGCGTCCGCGATCTCCTCTGCGGCCTCGAGCGTGCTGCCGCCCCGGAACACGGCGAGCCGGGCGAACAGGCGCTGCTCCTCGGGGGTCAGCAGCTCGTGGCTCCATGCGATCGCCGCACGAAGGGTTCGCTGGCGCTCGGGCAGGTCTCGCGCTCCGCCGGTCAAGAGCGGCAAGCGCTGCTCGAGCCGCTCAAGGATCTGCTCGGACGAGAGGGCCTTCACGCGCGCGGCGGCCAGCTCGAGCGCGAGGGGCAGCTCGTCGAGGCGCCGGCAGATCTCGGAGACGGCGTCGTCGGCCCCGAAGTCAGGCTTGACCGCCCGAGCTCTGGCCAGGAAGAAGCCGATGGCTTCCGCGTGAACCAGGGGCGGCACCGGGTACTCCTGCTCGCCCGTGACGTGGAGAGGCTCCCGGCTCGTCACGAGCAGGTGGAGGTTCGGGCAGGCGGCGAGCAGACCGGCGACGTCGGCTGCCGCTTCGACGACCTGCTCGAAGTTGTCGAAGAGGAGGAGCATCGAGCGGTCGGCGATGTGGTCGGCGAGACCGTTCTTGGAGCCGAGCACCTGCGCGGCCGTGTCGAGGACGAGCTTGGGGTCGCGCAACGGTGCCAGCGGGATCCACCAGACACCGTTCGGGTAGCGCGTACCGAGCTCCGCGGCAGCCTGCAGGGCGAGGCGCGTCTTGCCGGTACCGCCGGGTCCGGTCAGGGTGAGCAGGCGAACGTCCTCCTGCGACAGCAGCCCGAGCACCTCCGTCAGCTCCTTCTGGCGGCCCAGGAACGGCGTGGCAGGGATCGGCAGGTTCGTCTGGTGGAGGCTCCGCAGCGGCGGGAAGGCAGCGTCTCCGAGCTGGTAGATGCGCTCGGGCGCCGACAGGTCCTTGAGGCGGTGCTCGCCGAGGTCGCGCAGCCCGTCCGTGCCCAGGAGGGCAGCCGTGGCGGCCGAGACGAGCACCTGCCCGCCATGGCCGCAGGCAGCGATGCGGGCCGCCCGGTGGACGTCGACGCCGACGTAGCCCTCCTCGGTCACGTTGGGCGTGCCGCTGTGGATGCCCATGCGCACGCGGATCGGACCCGAACCTAGTCCTTCCAGGGCCCCGGCGGCCGCGCGCAACGCACCAGGCGCTGTCGGGAAGGCGACGAAGAACGCGTCGCCCTGGGTATCGACCTCGACCCCGCCGTGGAGGGAGCAGGCTTCGCGGATCACCCGGCGGTGCTCGGCCAGCGCTTCCCCGTACGTCTCTGCGCCGAGCTCGTGGAGGAGCTTCGTCGAGCCCTCCACGTCGGTGAAGAGGAAGGTCACGGTTCCGGAGGGGAGATCGCGCCGCACGGGCGTCATGATGCGCCAGAGAACTGTCTCCAGAGCGGGAGGATTCCGAAGGTCCACAACGAGGCCTCGTGCCCGCCCAGAACGTCGTACGTGGTCCGGGCAACGGTAAGGATCCGCTCGGCCAGCGCCGGGTCGCGGCGGCGCATCGCCCACATCTGCGGAGACTGACAAAGTCTGAGTAGTTGGCACTGGACAGATTCGCGGAGCAATAACAACACTTAGTCAAGGCTCTTGACAATGATGCTACGCTGCCACATTGTCCAATGCATGGACAATGTCTCCGTCGGAGAGCGCCGCCGTGGAACGTCCGGTCAGGGCGACCAACCGCGAGACCCGCGAGCACAACGAGCGGCTGGTGCTCGCGACGATCTATGACCGCAGCCCGATCAGCCGGGCCGGCGTCGCCCGGCTCACGGGGCTGACGCGGACCTCGGTCTCCGACGTCGTCGAGGGGCTGCTCGCGTCGGGTATGTGC
>JBGPFS010000164.1:0-5961 GCA_041483455.1 Candidatus Limnocylindria bacterium
GGCGAACCGGAACGTGCGTCGCGGGGGCCCGTCCCGCCCACCGACGATCGGCGAGCGCGCCGACGCGCTCAACCGTTGAAGCAGTCCATACGACATCGGCGTCACCCGAGCCCGAGGGCTCGACCGGGGCTGCCGCGTGATCGGGCAGTCCCAGATCCGAGACGACTCTAGACCCGCGCGATGGGTGTGACAAATGGCTCCACTCGCGCGCCGCCACGGTCCGCGCATCGTGCCGCCTGTCACTAGAGCCGGCCCCGGCTCGCGGCTAGAGCACCTGAGGCAGGGACCGGATCCGCCGTTCCGCACGGTCGAGACATCGTGAGGGGCCCTGGCGGCCGCTTCAGGTCGTCGAGCTGTGAGGACTCGGCGGGTTATCGCTGCTTGCGGCTACCGGCCCGATCCCACCCCTGCGCCGCGACCCACTGCGACGTCACGTTCAACCGGACCACGCCTTCGTGGACCTCGGCGATGGCCGAGGGTGGCAGATACAGCCTGGACGACAGCAGGCCGCGGGATACGGTCAGCAGGGTCTCGCCCGAGCTCACAACCCTTCCGAGCGGCGTCTCGTCGCTGTCCTGGACGAGCCAGCCTCGCTCGATGTCGGCGAACCGGAAGGTGCGTCGTGTTGGCCCCTCCCGCCCACCGACGATCGACGAGCGCGCCGACGCGCTCCACCTCCGGAGCAGTCCATACGACATCGGCGTCACCCCGAGCCCGAGGGCTCGACGGGGGCTGCCGCGTGATCGGGCAGTCCCAGATCCTACGGACGACTGTAGCCCTGCAGACGGAGCCTGACTACCGGCCTCCCAAGAATGCCCAGCATGATCAGCGCATCGTTCTCGACTGGCTAGCTCTTCTTGCCTTCAGACGCGGACGGAGCGACGGCCGTCTCAGCTGCGCTCGGGGCGTCCTGCGCGGACTTGGCCTTCTTGGCCTTCTTGGCCTTCTTGGCCTGCTTGTCCTTCTTCTTGCCCATCACCGCTCCTCCGATCAAACTTCGGTTCGGCGCACTGGAGCCGCCCGGCGTGTCCTGAGTGTAGGCGTGCTGCGACTCGGTCTCAGCGGGCGTCGCGTCGCCCCAGGCGTAACCTCTTTCGTGGAGGATCGCAAACGACACTCGGAGGGACGGACGTAGCCAGCCCGGATCAGGGCCCTCGCTGTCCTAACTGTTCCCGGTACGCCGGCAGCGACGCCGCGTTCTGTCCCCACTGCGGTGCGCCCCTACGACCGGGCCTCGTCCCAGCTCGCCCTGGCGGCTCGGACGATCAGCGACTTCCCCGAGCCGAGATCGTCCTCCTCGAGCGGAAGCGGTCGCTGATCCGCTGGATCTTCCGCTGGCTCCTCGTCATCTGGCTTGTCGCCTTCCCCGTCGTCTCTTGCGCACCGCTCCTCATCGGGACCGGCGCCGGAGGAGAGGCGGGGGGCATGGCTGCGGTCGTCGGCGTCGTGCTCGGCGGCGTCTTCTTGATCCCGTGGCTCGTCGGCCTTCTCGTGCTTGGCCTGCTCACCCTGCTCACGGGATAGGCCGCCGGTTGGCTGGCCCCGCCGGGGGAGCCGGGGACTCGGGCGCGAGCGGTGACCCGCTCGGGGGAGAGGTCGCTAGAGACGCGGCCGCGGCCACGATCCCGGCATAGCGTCCGGGTCCCACCCCCGGACTTGACTGCGGTGTGAGGCTCATCGGTATCGGCTGAGGAGGGACGACGATGAGCATCAGCACCATGACGACGATCGCGTACCGGCGCCGCAACCCCGCCACTGGGGATCTCGGCGGAGACAGGGTGCGGTCCGGCAGTTCCGCCGCTGCGACCCAGGCCGGAGAGGTGCCAGAGACGCAGTCCGGCGTGTCGTCAGCCCTCTCGACGATCACGGCCTACGTGCCGACGGAGATCCTCATCACCTATGTCGCCGTCATCGCGGCGATCGCGGGCGCGACGGCCGGGACATCGGGAGCGCCATCCCCGCAGGGGCTCTGGGTTGCGTTCATCGCGTTCCTGATCGCGACGCCGGTCATCGTGTGGCTCGTCTACGCAGGGAAGCTCCGGACGGCCGGCAAGCCGCTCCCCCGGGGGGTCCGCGACTGGCCTCGCTGGGAGATGGTGGCGGCGACTGCCGGCTACGCCGCGTGGGCCTTCGCGCTGCCGAGCACGCCGTTCGCGCATTTCGCGTGGTACAACCCAGGGGTCGCGGGTGTGACCGTCCTGATCACGGCCACGATGCTCGGACTCCTCACCCCGGTCGTCCTCGGACAGCCCGCGCCAGCTCCGGCGCCGGCCGGCCCGGGCGCGCTGGTTCCCGCCGTTGCTGCGGCAGCGGCCGCCGGCCCGGAGGAGAACGTGGCGGCGTCCCCGATCCCGAGCACCGACCTCGCCGACTTCCTGCCCAGCCGATCGGGGTTCCGGTTCCCGAACAGCTTCCCGCACGAAGCGCTCGTGACCGTCCAGATCCCGGGTCTCGCGACGCTCCCGCTCGGCGATGCCGCCAACGGCCTGTGCGGCGGGATGGCGTTCACCGTTCGGGATCTCTTTGAGGCGTCGGTCCCACCGCCGCCCGACACGGAGCCTCCGGCACCTGGGTCAGCCCGCTACGACTATCTCGTCGAACGGCAGATCGCCAGTCTGGACTTCGGGCGTGTCCCGCTCCAGCTCTACGCCTTGGGTTCACCACTGCTCCCTGACGCCATCCCCGACCTTGGCGAGCTCGCCGCGTTCGGCATCGTCCCCCACGGTCGCTCGCAGGTGATGGTCCTCGACGCATGGCCGGCGATCCGGGCCGAGCTGGACTCCGGTCATCCGAGCGTGCTCGGCCTGGTGCGGACGATCGACGCCGACCCGACTTCCCTCGGGCGAGACCATCAGATCCTGGCCTACGGCTACCGACTCGCAGGAGACGAGGTCTCGATCGCCGTATACGACTCCAACCACCCGGGCGACGACACCGTCCGCCTCTCGTTGCGCCTGGCGGACCCGGCCGCACCCATCGACGTCAGCTATTCGCCCGGTGACGGACCCGTCCACTGCTTCATCCACATCCCCTACGCCGCGGCAGATCCGGCGCCCTGGCGCTGACTCCCCGGCACCGGCGCACCATCGCTCAGGACTGTCGGCCAGACGGCGAGCGCTACGCGGACGCGTCCGCGGTCGAAGCCGCCACATCGTGATCGGCGAAGTAGCGGCGCCACGGCCCGGAGTGCGGGATGAACGCCTGCATGACCGCTCGTTCCGCCTGGACGACGTGCATGAGGTCGTGCGCGGCCCACTCGTTGAGGAGCTCGCGCAGGGTCACCGGGCCGAACTCGGCGTGGCGAGCCTTCCGATCGAGATCCGACTCGGCCACCGTGCCCAATAGCGCCAGGCTCTCGGCGCGCAGGGAGGCGTGGCGCTCGGCCAGGGCTGCCGGGTCCGTGGCGGGGGTGACCGGGGTCGACTCGGCGTCGGGATCGTAGCTCGCAAAGACAGCCTCGCCGGCCAGGACCGCCCGGACGCGGGCCGCAAAGACGGCGGCCTCGGTGTCGGTGGCGTGGCCGAGGCACTGGAGGGCGGACCACTCGCCCGGCGCCGGTGGCCGGACGAGGAGCTGGCGGTCGAGGCCGATCGCGAGCGCGCGCCACCGGTCGCCGTCGATGCGGAGGATGGCGATCGTGCGGCTGACCAGGTCGGTCATCAGGATCCGATCGTAACAGGCTCGCGGGCGAGGCCGACCGGACCTGGCCGGAGGTGGTGGCGGCGATCGGGGTGGCGTGATCGACGTCGTCCTTCGACCGCCGTCGACCTCTTCGAGCGCTATGCCCTCGGCACGGTCAGTGCGAAGCAGCTAGCGTCCGAGACCGGCCTTGAGGCGTCCCGCATCACTGCGGTCGCGTGGACTTACTGGCGGGCCTCCTTGGGCGCGTCTGTGGCCGGCGTCTCCGAAGCGACGGGACGTTCGACGACGGACGGCACCGCAGGTTTGCATCCAGACCCGTGCGACGGGCTGCCCTGGCTAGACCGTCGACCCCGTCGGCTTGGGCCACCTCCATGCATGCCAGACGATCAGGAGCCCAGCGATGATCAACGTGACCGTGATCAGGGCCCCGATCTCCAGCCCTTTGCTCGAGTGTTCAGCCAGATCCCACGCCCACATTACGGTGGCGACCACGCCCAGGATGGCATTCGCATAGCGGTTGATCGGATCCCTCAGGACCAGTGTGAGGAAGGCCATCGCCAGGGGAACAAGACAGAAGAGCATGACCATGACGGCCAGAAGCGTGGCGTCGATCTTCTCGCCCTCGAACTCCCCTGTGGCGATGTACTTTCCAAGGACGTCCGATGGCATGATCACGGCAAACGTGCCTGCCAACATGCCGACGCCGAGGAAGATCCAAAGCGTCGATACCCTGAGCCTCCAGGCCAGGAGCTCCACGCTACCCTCCCTGGGACGCCCTCGCACGGGTCGGTCTCGCCAGTGGCTCGGCGCGGTCCCGGCGGCACGTATTTGGGCCGCGTGTCGGAGCCTCCCGCGTGTACATCCCCCACTCTTGCAGAGGCCCGCCGTCGCCTCCTAGGGGCATTGGGCCTGATCTTTCTTCCCCGGGGCAAATGAGACTGGCAAGGAAGAACGGCCCTCGACCAGCGCGAGACGCCGGCGTAGTGTCAGTTCGGACCGGGCACCCGCGTGTCCCCCAGGTGCCTCGCTCCTCGGACGAGGGAAGGAGGCCGGCGATGGGCATCTACGGGCACCTGGAGACCACCCCCCGCGGCGCCGCCGAGGGCCGTCCGAGGCCCTACGTCCGTCCCAGTGCACTCCTGAACAAGGTCCTGAACCCGATCACGGTCGCCCTCGGCCGGAAGACGGTCCTCCTGGTGCGGGGGCGAAAGACCGGGAAGGTCCTCAAGGTGCCGATGGATCCGCCCTTCGAGTGGAACGGGACCCGCTACCTCGTCTCGCCCCGCGGCGAGACGCACTGGGCGCGGAACCTGCGCGCGGCCGGTGAGGCGGACCTGCGCACGCGCGGTGGTCTCGAGCACCTCCGCGTGGTCGAGATCCAGGGCGCGGAGCACGACGCAGTCATCAAGACCTACGCGAGCGCGATCACCTGCAACTGCCGGCGATCCATGCAGCTGCTGCCCGACCCGGCCGACCACCCGGTATTCCGGATCGAGCAGACCGCCACCTGAGGCACTGCGGAAGACGCGAACGGATCCGGACCGCGACGCCCGTAGTGCTTCTCGGGCTCAGCGATCAGCTGGGCAAGTGGCACTGGCGCTAGGCGCACACGGCGAGTCCGGCGGGGATCGGATCGCGTGACACCACCTGGCGAACGGCCAAGCGCGGCGAGCTCCAGGTTGGTCTCGCGGGCCTAGCACCGTAGGCGAATAGACCGCAGAACGACCCCGGCTCACGATTCTCGTGATGTCGAGCCCCTCCCTCCTGGCGACCAGAGCCCCTGGCTCAGGGCGCCCATGAGCGGCCGCATCCGGACCATCCACGTGCCCCGCGATCAGCACCACGATGGAAAGCGCCTGATCCAGGGCTTCAAGTTCTCGGACCGTCTACATGACAAGCTCGATTGGCAGAGACGATTGGCACAGACGATTGGCATACTGAAGCGAGTGCCCAAGCAGTCACCTCGGAGGACGTCGATGGCCGTGCGTGTTGACCTGAACATCTCCCTGGACGGCTTCGCGACAACGACTGACCAGACGCGCGAGAACCCGTTCGGGCACGACTGGGCGCGCCTGGTAGAGGCCTACATCGCGACCCGCACGTTCCGGGCCCGAGTGCTGCACGACACGTCCGGCGAGGGAACCACCGGCGTCGACGACGAGTACGCGCAGGCGTACTTCGCCGAGGTCGGCGCGGAGATCATGGGCGCCGGCATGTTCGGGCTCCACGCCGCCGCGGACGATCCGGACTGGCGCGGCTGGTGGGGCGACGAGCCTCCCTTCCGTGTCCCGGTGTTCGTGCTCACCCACAGCCCGCGCC
>JBGPFS010000165.1:0-5952 GCA_041483455.1 Candidatus Limnocylindria bacterium
CGGTGACGAGCCTCGACGCGAAGCATCACCTCGCGCGAGGGTCGAAGGCTGAGCAGGATCCTCGGCTCGACCGGAGCGGGATCTGCCGGAAGGAACCGTCGGGCGCGGAGGAGGAGTGCGAGGCCGATGATCCCGATCGTCCATGCGAGGTGCTCCCCGAGACAGCTTCGCCCGCCGATGCCGAACGGCGCGTAGGCGCCCCGAGGGAGCGATCCGCTCGGGGTCTCCCGCCAGCGGTCCGGCCGGAAGGTATCGGGGTCCGCGAACCGAGCCGCGTCCCGATGCGTGACGGCCTGGCTGAGGAGCACGATCGTGCCCCGCGGCACCGCGATCCCGGCGACGGTGCAGTCGCGAACGGCCTGCCGACCCGTGCTGTAGACGGGCGGGTAGAGCCGGAGCGTATCGCGGAGAACGTCACCGACGTGGACCAGGCGCGGGAGATCGGTGGCGGTCGGCTCGCGGTCAGCCAGGACCGCGTCCACCTCCGCCGCGACGCGCTCCGACACCGCCGGGTGGCGGGCGAGCAGGTACAGCGCCCAGGTCAGGAGGAGTCCCGGATCCTCGCGGCTCTCGACAAGCAGGGACACCGCGTTGTCGCGCAGGAGACGATCGGTGAGCCAGGGGAGCTCCGGCTGTCGCAGAAGCAGCTCGCCGAGCAGGTCGGGGCCGCCGAACGCCCGTTGACGTCGTGCGTCCAACAGGCCGTAGACCAGCTCGTCGAGGGACGCGACTGCCCGGCGCCGCCGCGCGGCTCGACGCGTCGGCAGCCAGTCGGGCCGGAGGTAGAGGAGCAGGGAGTCGACCCGTTCCTGGAAGTCGGCGTCCGTCACGGCGAGCGCAACGGCCACCCGCTCGACGTCGGCGTCCGTTACGTCTGCCCCGAAGATGACCTGTCCGCCGATCCGCTGGGAGAGCCGCATCGTCTCCTTGAGCGTCTCGATCACGCTGCCTGGCGCCCAGCGCTCGATAGTCGCCGTGATCTCCTCGGCGATCATCGGCAGGTGCGCCGCCATTCTCTCGGGGCTGAAGAGCGGCTCGAGGAGGGCGCGCTGGCGCGACCAGGCCTCGCCCTCGGCTGCGAACAGGGAGTCGCCGATGACGGAGCGGGCGGCGCGGCGGATGACGGGCGCCTTCCGGAACGACACCGCCTCGCGCACGAGCACGTCCTCGGCGGCCTGTGCGCTCGTGAGCAGGAGGACGGGGATCGGCCCGAAGCGCAGGCGAACCGCATCGCCGTACTCCGCCGTCCACCGGCGGAACGTCCCGAGTGGGTCGGCGGCGTAGGCGGGCTGATGACCGAACAGGCGGTGCCCGGTCGGCGGCCCTGGGATCTGTCCCGGGCCGCGGGCTGCCGCCTGATGCGGCGGACCGCCTCGTCGGAGCGGCGACACTCGGACGCACCCTCCTCGAACGCGGTCCATCCTGGAACCCCGAGCGCACCGAGGTCAAGCAGCGACACGCCTTGGGGTGTGGCATGGAGGCCCGGGCAAGCCTCGGTCGGACTAGACTCGGGGGCGGGTCCCACACAGGAGCGACGCATGAGCACCCCGACCGCCTCCACGCCGATGGTCCCCGACCTCGCCGCCCGCCTGCGCGGCGACCGATTCCTCCTCGGTACCTGGCTGACGATCCTCGACCCGATCGTGCCCGAGCTGCTCGCCGGCTCCGGGTTCGACCTCCTGATCGCCGACGGCGAGCACGGCCCGGTCGCCACCTCGGACCTGATCGCGATCCTCGTCGCGACCCGGGCCGCCGGCGTGCCGGTCCTCTACCGGGTGGCCGCGAACGAGCCGGTCCGGATCATGCACGCGCTCGATTCGGGGGCCGCGGGCGTCGTCATCCCGCAGGTCCGGACGGTCGACGACGTCGAGCGGGCGGTCGCCTGGTGCCGCTACCCGCCGGCCGGCCTGCGCGGCGTGGCCCCGCGGCGCGCCTCCGAGTACGGGCGGCGGACCGGGGCATACCTCGGGGCGGCCGACGAGCTGGTCGTGTGCTGCATCCAGATCGAGACCCGCGAGGCGTTCGAGCGGCTCGACGACCTGCTCTCCGTCCCGGGGGTCGATACGCTGCTCGTCGGCCCGAACGACTTCGCGGCCGCGCTCGGGCACCTGGGCGACCTGACCCATCCGGAGGTCGAGGCGGCCATCGCGCACGTGGTCGCGCGGGCGCAGGCCCATGGGATCCCGGCCGGCATCTGGACGCCCTCGCCGACGATCGCCCGAGAGCGGCGCGCCCAGGGGTTCCGCTGGGCGACGGTCGGCGCGGACTACGGCTTCATGCTGGCCGCGGCCGATGCCGCGGTCCGGGACGTCTCGGGCGGCTGAGGGGCTCGGGCGGGCTGGCCGGCGGCTGAGCCGGGGCAAGCGGGACCCGGCGGCTGGGCGGGTCAGTCGAGCTCGACCCGCTCGTGCCAGACCGGCACGTGGGTCGGCAGGCCGAGCGCGCGGACCTTCGGCTCGAGGGCTTCCTGGCCAGCCGGGTCGCCGTGGACCAGGAAGACCCGGCGGGGGAAGCCAGGATCGCCGGCCGCCTTGCCGGCCGTGAAGTCGCGCAGCCAGTCGAGCAGCTCGGACTCGTCGGCGTGGGCGCTGAACCCGCTGATCGAGCGGATCTGGCAGCGAACGGCCCGCTCCTGGCCGTCGATGCGGACGGTCTTCGTGCCCGCCTGGAGATGGGCGCCCATCGTGCCGACGCCCTGGTAGCCGACGAACAGGATCACCGCCGCCGGGTCGTCGATGAGGTTGCGGAGGTGGCCCACGACCCGGCCGCCGGTGAGCATCCCGTTCGAGGCGACGATCAGGTACGGCCGTTTCGCCCGGGCGATCGCCACGGAATCCTTCACGTCGTTGGTGACGATCTGGTTCGGGTAGTCGAGCGGCGATTCGTTCGCGGCCAGCAGCCGGGCCGTCTCGTCGTCGTACATCTCGGGATGGTGGCGGTAGACGTCCGAGGCCTTGGAGGCCATCGGCGAGTCGAGGTAGAGCGGCAGGAGCGGGATCTTGCCGGCGCCGATCAGCCGGTCGAGCGCGTAGACCACCTCCTGCGTCCGCCCGATGGCGAACGAAGGGACGAGGAGCACACCGTCGTGCTCGGCCACCAGCCGGACGGTCTCGGCCAGGATCCGGATCGATTCGGCCTCCGGCTCGTGCTCCCGCCCGCCGTAGGTCGACTCGCACAGGACGTAGTCGGCGTCGCGCATGATCGTCGGGTCGCGCAGGATCGGGGTATCGCGCCGGCCGAGGTCGCCCGAGAACACGATCGTCCGTTCGGGCCCGCCCTCGCGCTCGATCACCCGCAGCCGGATGATCGCCGAACCGAGGATGTGCCCGGCGTCGACGAAGGTGGCGTGGATCCCCGGCGCCACCTCGAGCTCCTCGCCGTACCGGACGGCCGAGAAGCGCGCCAGCGAGGCGCGGGCGTCGCGCTCGTCGTAGAGCGGCGCCTCCAGGTCGACCTCGAGGTGGGGCGGCTGGGCCCGCAGGGCCTCCTCGGGATCCCGGCCGGCCCGCGCGATCATGGCGTGGATGGGGTCGCCGGCCGCCTGCGCCGCGGGGATCCGGAGGACGGGCTCGATCGTCGTGGGGACGTGGTCGCCCGTCGGCGCGCCACCGCCCGTCGGCGCGCCGTCGCCGGTCGCCGGCAGCGCGTCGTCGTGGGCAGCCAGCTCGACCGCCGCTTCGAGCGCGTCCTGGTCCCGCCGGTCCTCGGCCGCGGCCTTGTCCGGATGGCGCAGCTGCCAGCGCGCGTCGCGCTTGGCGAACTCCTCCTGGAGCTTGCCCGAGTCGAGCAGGACCAGCCCGGCCAGCTCGATCGTGGCGGATGTCGCGTGGATCGGGCCGCGGAAGCCCTCCTTGACCACGTGCGGGATGAGGCCGCAGTGGTCCAGGTGGGCGTGGGTGAGGAGCATCGCATCGAGGCCCGCCGGGTCGTAGGCCAGCGGGATCCGGTTCCGGATCGACTCGTTCGGGGCGCCCTGGAACATCCCGCAGTCGATGAGCAGGCGAGCCCGCTCGGTGGTCAGGAGGTACTGCGACCCGGTCACCGTGGTCGCCCCGCCAAGGAAGTGGAGGTCCATGGGGCGGAGTGTGCCACTGCGGGCGGCCGGATGCCCGGGTGCATGGGTGCGCACGCGCCCGGGTGCTCGAAGCCCCGGGTGCCCTAGGATGCCGATCATGGCGCAGCCCGACTCCTGATGCGAGCGCGATCCGTCCTCCTCGCCGCCGCGCCGCGCCTGCCCGGGCTGCTGGTCGGGCTCGTGCTGTTCGGGATCGGGATCGCCTTCATGGCCGCCGCCGGCCTGGGCCTCGGGCCATGGGAGGCGTTCCACCAGGGGATCGCCCGGATCACCGGCCTGTCGCTGGGGACGGTCAGCATCGTGGTCGGTATCCCGATCCTGGCGCTCTGGTGGCCGATCGGCGAGCGGCCCGGGATCGGGACGATCGCGAACGTGGTCGTCATCGGGGCCGCGACGAACCTCGCCCTGGCGGTCCTGCCGGTGCCCGTGATCGTCGTCGTGCAGCTCGCCTACATGCTCGGCGGCGTCGTCCTCATCGGGCTGGCCTCGGGGCTCTACCTCGCCGCCGACCTCGGCGCCGGGCCGCGCGACGGGCTGATGACCGGCCTGCACCACCGCTTCGGCTGGTCGATCCGGCGGGCCCGGACCGCGATCGAGGTGACGGTCCTCATCCTGGGCTGGCTCCTCGGCGGGACGATCGGGCTCGGCACGCTCGTCTTCGCGCTGGGCATCGGCCCGCTCGTCCAGGTCTTCCTGGGGATCTTCGACCCGAGCGGTCGGCTGGCTCGTCGGCGCGCCCGGACGCTCGAGGCGGACGCGACCGGCTCGGAGTAGCCCGACCGAGGCTACCCGACCGGGATCGCCACCAGGGCATCGAGCGCGATCGCCGCGAAGAGCAGGGTCAGGTAGCTGATCGAGAACCGGTAGAGGCGGATCGCACCGGCCGTCGATTGCTCCTCGGACGTTCCGACCCGCCAGAGCCGGTAGGCGCGCCAGAGGAAGAGCGTGCCCATGACGAGGGCCGTTACCAGGTAGATCAGGCCCATCCGCCCGACCGCGAAGAAGACCAGCGAGATCGCCACGAGCAGGATGGTGTAGAGACCGATCTGGCGGGTCGTCTCGGGGATCCCGCGGACCACGGGCAGCATCGGGATCCGGGCGGCCGCGTAGTCCTTGCGGATCCGCAGCGAGAGCGCCCAGAAGTGGGGCGGCGTCCAGTAGAAGACGATCGCGAAGAGGAAGAGCGCGGAGATCCCGACCGATCCCGTGACGGCCGCCCAGCCGATGAGCGGGGGCAGCGCGCCCGCCGCCCCACCGATGACGATGTTCTGGGGCGTCGTCCGCTTGAGGAGCATGGTGTACACGCCGACGTAGAAGGCGATCGCGAGCAGCGTCAGGAACGCCGCGACGAGATTCACGAAGCCGGCCATGACCGCGATCGAGACGACCCCGAGGACGAGCCCGAAGACGACCGCCCGCTCGGGCTCCACCTCGTGGGCCGGGAGCGGCCGGCGGCGGGTCCGCGCCATCAGCTCGTCGATGTCGCGGTCGAGGTAGCAGTTGATCGCGTTGGCGCTGCCCGCGGCGAGCGACCCCCCGACGATCGTCCAGACCGCCAGGATCGCCCAGTCGACCGGCCGGATGCCGGGCACGTCGCGGGTCGCGAGGACCATCGCCGGGATGGTCGTGACGAGGAGCAGCTCGATGATCCGGGGCTTGGTCAGCGCGACGTAGGCGCGGATCGTGGCGCCCCGGGTCGACGCATTGCCGGCGGGGGCGGCGGAGGCGGACGCGGCGGGGGCCGCGGGCGCGGCGGGGGCCGCGGCCGTCATGGGGTCCCCCGTTCCGCTCCCTTCGGAGCTCGCCCCGGCGCCCACTCCCTCGCCGGCGCCGACGATCGGTCGGGTCCGGGCCGCGTAGTAGCTGGCGACGGTCAG
>JBGPFS010000166.1:0-5925 GCA_041483455.1 Candidatus Limnocylindria bacterium
ACAGAAGCCGGACGGACGCACCCCCCGTCCGGCTTCTTGTATGTCCGAGACTGACAAGCCGCAGCTAAGCGCCCGTCGCCGGCCGAGCCGGAGCGACCGGGGGCGAGATGGGCTGAACGACCCGCTCGGTCTCGGTTCGACCGGGACGGGGAGCCCACTATCTATTCCACGCCGAGGCGCGCAGACTTCGCCGACCGGACGGGTGGCGGGGCCTCGGGGGAGTCCCACGGGCACGGCGTCCCAATCACGGTCGCCAGATTCGCGCCCGCTGCCAATGGCGAGACCGACCTCGTCCGCTCGGGCGCAACTGCGCCCAGGAAGGGTGCCATGGCACCATCCAACGGGCGACTCATGTCGCGCCGCGTCCCCGGCGTCGCGCTTGCCCTCAGGCATGCGCTCCCACGTAAGGCAACGCGTAGTCCGCTGCTGGCGCTGGTCCTCATCGTCGTGTTCGCGGGCACCGTGCTCGCGACGGGCGCGAGCAACTTCCACCCGACGACCCTGTCACGCGGGACGCTCAGCGAGCCGGTGCAGTTCAACACCGGCGCGGTGAAGTTCCAGACGAAGGGGTCCGTGGACTTCGTCACGGTGACGGTCACATTCGGCTTGCCTGGCTGCTCCGAGACCTCGACCTGCGCGGGCTCCTCCGGTTGGCACGCGCACCCGGGCGTCGTCCTCGTCACCGTGGCGTCGGGCAGCGTGGTGCAGTATGACGAGCACTGCTCGGCGACCACGCACACCGCGCTCTCCGCATCCTCCGCATTCGTCGAGTCGGGCGATGACGCGGGCCTGGTTCGGAACGAGAGCGCCACGATCCCGGTCATCGTGTACGTCACCTATGTCGTTCCGACCGGGACGACTGCCTTGCGGATCGATAAGGCCAACCCCGGCTGCCCACAGAACTAGCGATCTCGCACGATCATCGAGTGGGGCCCTTCGACCGGAGGGCTCCACTCGCAGCGTCCCCTCGGCCAGCCGAGCACCGGACGCGCGATCCGGCGGTCACGCCATCCGCCCACTCGAGGACAATGCGCGGGGGACAGCCTACCCTCGAGGACAGGAGACATCCATGGCCGTTCGACCGATCGAGGTCGCCTACTTCTATCGAACGAAGTGGGGGCACCACGACGAGTTCCTGGAGCTCTTCACCCGGAACCATCTGCCCGTTCTCCACGAGCAGGTGAAGAGCGGTCGAATGCTCGACGTTCGGGTCCAGGTGCCGCGCTTCCACGGCGACGGCCGGGCCGACTGGGACGTGCTGGTCACGATCGTCTACCGCGACTGGGCGGCGATGGAAGACCACTCCGACAAGGAGATCACCGAGCGGCTCTTCCCCGACCAGGCCCGCTACAGCGAGGATGAGCGACGGCGCTTCAGTATCCTGGATGCGCACTGGGACGTGCCGCTCGATTCATCGCCGGGCTGAGCGGGCAACGAGCGCCCCGGTCGCCGCAGCGGCGGACCGTCCCCGTCGGCGCCGAGGGTGAGCCGCTCAGCAGGCGTAGTCGGCGTCGATCCCCGAGCCGTCGATGAACTGGACGAGCCAGACGGGACCGCCGGTGAACGCATATGCCGACGCGCAGTAGAGGCTGGCGGTCCCCTGGGTGGTGACGGCGGTCGCGTACCAGACCGGCACCGAGGGGACGGTCCGATAGCCGCCGGTGATCGTGCTCCACATGCTCTTGGTGCTGTAGACGCCGACGCTGAGGCCCTTGCCGATCAGCTTGTAGGCGGCATTGCCCGTGCCCAGGAAGTCGAGCGCGCCCTGGACGACCTGCGCGTTGGCGGCCAGATTAGACAACCAGCTGTTGCTGGTCTCGACGTCGAGCCACCAGGTCGTGGCGACGTTGCCGCTCAGGGTGTTGTAGGCGTACCCGTAGGCGGCGTTGGCTGAGTTCCAGCCGTAGTCGTACGACTGGCACAGCTTGTCCTTCTTGCTGCAAGCGCGCGGCGCGGAGGTGTTTCCCTGCGCCGTCGACCCGACCGGCGCGTTGAGGTTCATGTACAGCGAGGCGTGGCTCGGGCTGAGGGCCGCCCAGGCGTACTCGGGGCCCAGGCAGCTGTTCTGGCTGAAGGCGCGGCCGGCTGTCACGCCGACGATCCCGAAGTCGCCCGCCGCCGGCAAGGTCGTCGAACCGCAGTTGGGCCAGGAGACGTCATGCCCGATGGACGTGGTCGCATACGAGCCAGCTGCGAGCGTCGAGGTCGGTGTGAGCAGCGCGAACGCCGCCACAAGCGCGATGACGGCCATCGCACGACGGTTCATGGGACGCTCCTTCTCGTGTCGCGGGCGGCGATCCCGGGCCGCCGCCGATCGTCTCAGTGTTGCATGGTTCCCCATCACAGAACAGCGACCGCGTCGCCGGCGTCCATCGTGGCCAGGTCCGCGGCCGTCAGGTCGAAGGGGCGGATCAGCGACGTCAGCACCAGCACCGCGGTCACGATCGCGGCGAAGACCAGGAAGCCGACCGCGAAGGAGCCGGTCGCGTCGAGCAGCGTCCCGACCAGGGGTGGGCCGAAGACCGCCGTGAGCAGGCCGCCCCAGCCGACGATCGCCTGGGCCGACGCGGGGCTGGCGCGCACGCTGGCCGCGGCGCCATTGAAGACGGCGGCGTACGGGAGTCCGACACCCAGGCCCGTGACGACGAGCCCGACGATGGCCACGGGCAGCGCCGGCGCCAGGGCCATCATCGTGAGGCCGATGACCGCAAGGCCGAGCCCGGCCCGGATGAGCCGGATCGGGCGCAGCCCGCCCTCGAGGATGACGCCGCCCGAGGCGCGCGCGGCGATGCCGGTGACGAGCGTCAGCGAGCCGATCAGCCCGGCCGCCGCGATGGGCAGCCCGAACGCGTCGGCCAGGTAGAGGGTGACCCAGGTGCCGATGACGATGGCCATCCCGAAGCCGCACATGTGGCAGAGCGCCAGCAGCCACGTGTTGCGCTCACGCAGCGCCACGGCCAGCGCGACCCGCGCTCCGGTCGCGGCGGGGGCCCGGAGCTCGCTCGGGGCGAGCAGCGTCCACACCACCCAGACCGCGGTCACGGCGAGGGCGGAGAGCGTGAAGGCGAGCCGCCAGTCGCCGGACGGACCGGCCAGGAGTGGGACGTAGGCCAGCGTGATCCCCGACCCCAGCAGGAACGACGCCCCGTACAGGCCCTGGGCGAGATGGCGACCGCGATCGTCGAAGATCGATCTGGTGTACGACGCGCCGGCGGCGAAGCCGAAGCCCGAGCCGAGGCCGCCCAGGACGCGCCAGCCGAGGAGGGCCGGGAAGCTCGGCGCCAGCAGGCCGGTGCCGAGGTTGCCGATGGCCACGAGCAGGAACCCGAGGGTCACCGCGGGCCGTGTGCCGATCCGGTCGGCGATGGCGCCACCAGCCAGCATCGTCGCCGCGGCCCCCATGAAGAACGCCGTGGCGATCGCGCCCGCGTCCGCCGACGACAGCGCGAACTCGGTCCGGATGAACCCGAGCACCGGACCGTGGATCGTGTAGTTCGTCGACACGGCGACGGCGACCGCACAGATCAGCAGCAGGGCCCGGCGACGCGACGTGGCTGGCATCCTGGGAACTGTAGCGGCCTTGCCGGGGACGATCGACGCCCAGCCTCGCTTGCGGGCGGGCGGAGGCCCGCGGGAGCCGCTACCTGACCACGAGGGTCGCGCCCGCCGACGCCATCGAGCCGCCCGCCGAACAGCTGACCGTCACCGGCCACGACCCGGTGGTCGTGCGCGAGCCGACGGTCCAGGTCCAGGCGACCACACCTGCACCATCGGCGGTCTTCGCGGCGAGTCCCGCCGCGCCGGAGGGTCCCGATTTGTACACGACGGTGATCGAGCACCAGGCCCCGCCGGACGTGCTCGCCCGGAGGGTGGCCGGCGAGCCCCGGCTGACCGGCGAGGTCAGGCTCGTGATCGCCACGCTGAGCTCGCCAGCGGCACCGGATCCGGGCGTCGGGGGCACCGCGGACGACGGGACGGCGGTGATCGCGGGCGCCGGCCCGGAGCCGCTCAGCGCGAGCCAGGCGCGGACCCAGTCGGTCGCGATCCCGTGCTGGGCGGTCGCGAGGGCGAGCCGGCCCGCACAGACGGACGAGCGGAGCGCGTTCTCGAGCTGATCCTTCACCCGTGCCCCGACGGGGGTTCCGTCGGCGAGGGCGACCGCGTAAGGCTCGGGCCACAGGTTCGCGGGGTCCGCGGGCGCCCCGCCGAGCTCGAGCGGGATCAGGTGGTCCTCTTCGTAGTCGGCGAGGTTGGTGTCGCCGTAGCCGTAGGCCGCGATCTGCTGGCGCTTGAGGCTCGTCGTGTAGCTCGAGGGCGGCCGGACCGTGGCCGTCCAGCCGGGGACGCAGATCGTCGAGCCGACGCTGTCCTGGGTCACGGCCGGGTTCGTGGCTCCAGGGGTGAGGTTCGGGTCCGGCTCGCCCGGGAGATGTCCGGTGCCGGTAAGCGCCGAACTCGGAAGCTCGGGCGATGGCGAAGCGAGCGGCTCGAACGTCTGGATCTCGACCCCGCTCGAGTCCGACGGGCCGCTCTCCAAGGTGGCTGGAGGGCCGACGGTCGAACCGCAGGCCGCGACCAGCAGGGCCAGCGCGGACGCGACGGTGACGAGACGGAGCATCGGGGCATTGTCTCCGACGGGCCGCCTCGACGCGGCGTTCCAGCCGGCGGTGAACGGGTACGGCGTGGGCGCTACGCCTCGACCGGTGTCGCTGACAGGCCGACGACCTGGTTGCGCCCGCCGCGCTTCGCCTGGGCCAACCAGACGTCGGCCAGGGAGAGGCCCGCCGAGACCTTTCTCTCGTCGCCGAGCTGCGCACAGCCAGCGGATACCGTGACCCGGATCGGGGTGCCGCTGCCGATGTCGACGGCCACATGCTCGAGGGCCGCCCGGATGTCCTCGGCGATGCGGATCGCCTCGGTGGAGGTGGTGCCCTCGAGGATCGCGACGAACTCCTCACCGCCGTACCGCGCGATGAGGTCATCCTCGCGGAATCGCTTCTGGAGCAGCCCCGAGAACAGCCGGAGGACGGCGTCGCCCGCCTGGTGACCGTGCTCCTTGTTGACCTGCCCGAAGTGGTCGAGGTCGAACAGGATCACCGAGACCGGTAGCCGTCGGTCGGTGCGCAGTCGACTCCAGCGCCGCTCGAGGCGCGCGACCGCGGCGTCGAAGTAGCCACGATTGTGGAGTCCGGTCAGCGGGTCGCGGACGACCTGCTCACTGAGGGCCTCATTGCGACCCTCCAGGACCTGGTGCTGCCTCGCCCGCCGGTCGTCCTTGTGCTTGCGGTCGGTGATATCGCGCGCGATCGCGAAGGCGACCGATCCGTCGGGCGCGGTCCGGGACATCCACTCGAGCCACCGGTAGGTCCCGTCCCGATGCCGATAGCGGTTCTGGAAGGATTGGACCCGTTCGCCCTTGTCGTAGTGGCGCCGGGGCTCCGCCATCGTACGGTCGAGGTCATCGGGATGGACCAAGTCGAGGAACGGTCGTCCAACGAGCTCGTCGGCGCGATATCCGAGTACCGACTCCCAGGCGCCGTTCACCCGGCCGAAGCGTCCGTCCGGGCCGATCACGGCCAGCATGTCCAGGGAGAGCTCGAAGAACCGATCTCGCTCGGTCTCTGCCGCCTCGCGCTTCGTCTCCAGCTCCTTCGCCCAGCGAGCCGACCGGAGGATGGCGACGACGCCGATCGTCAACATGGCGACGAGCATGAGCGACGTGCCGTAGCTCGTGTCGTAGAGGCCGAGTCGCTGTCCTTCCAGCCTCAGCGTGGAAAGCACCACGGGAACCACCACGGACGCGGCGAACAGCTGCCGCCACAACAGCGCCGTCGACGATCGGCCACCGAGCACGATGAACGGGTTGGCCGGACCGAGCGATGCCAGGACTCCCACGGCCAAGATCGTCACCGCGACGGCCGTGCT
>JBGPFS010000167.1:0-5755 GCA_041483455.1 Candidatus Limnocylindria bacterium
CATCGTGCTGGGAGCGGTCGGGTCCCGGTGGGCCCCCTGGTCTTCAAAACCAGTGGCGCGGCGCTCGACGCGGCGCGGTGGGTTCGACTCCCACGCGTTCCCGCCACCAGGGCGGTCAGGTAGCCCGAGGACCGGAGGTGACCGTGGCAGGAGCAGCGCGACCGCCGAGCGTGGAGCGGGTCCTCGCGGCGGCGCGGTCCGGGCTGGCGGATCGCGATCGCGATGCGGTCGTCGCGGTCGGCCGGGAGGTGGTGGCCGACGAGCGCGCACGGCTGGCGGCCGGGATCGCCGCGGCGAGCCTGGACCGGCTCGCGGCGGACCTGCTGGACCGGCTCCGGTCGTTCGAGGGGATCGGCGGCGATGCGACCGCCTCGGTCGGGATCGCGCGGGCCATCAACGCGACCGGCGTGCTGCTCCACACGAACCTCGGCCGGGCCTCCTGGCCGGTCGAGGCCATCGCGGCGGCGAGTGCCGCGGCCGCCGGCCCATCGCTCCTTGAGCTCGATCGAACCAGCGGCCGGCGGGGGCCGCGCTCGAGGACCGCCGAGGACCACCTGGTCGCGCTGACCGGAGGTGAGGACGCGCTGGTCACGAACAACAACGCGGCTGCGCTGGCGCTCGCCGTCGGGCTGGCCGGCCGGGGCGGGCGGGTGGCCGTGTCGCGCGGCGAGCTGGTCGAGATCGGGGGCGGCGTCCGGATCCCGGAGATCGTCCGGCGCGCCGGGGCGAGGCTGGTCGAGGTCGGCACGACGAACCGGACCCGGGTCGCCGACCTTGAGGACGCGCTGCGGGACGGGGGCGTCCGGCTCATCCTGCGCGTTCATCCTTCGAACTTCGTCCAGTCGGGCTTCGTCGAGTCGCCAGACCCCGCCGAGGTCGCCACCGTCGCGCATCGGTACGGGGCGATCGTCGTCGACGACCTCGGCAGCGGCGCGCTCCTCGCGACCGAGCGCTTCGGGCTGGCCCACGAGCCGACCCCGCGTGAGCGGCTCGGCGCGGGCGCCGACGTCGTCACGTTCTCGGGCGACAAGCTCGTCGGCGGACCCCAGGCCGGGCTGGTCGTCGGTCGGGCCGACCTGATCGCCCGACTCAGGCGCGACCCGCTGGCGAGGGCGATGCGGCCCGACAAGGCGACGCTCGCGGCCGTGGCGGCGACGCTCGGGCTCTACCGGTCCGGGCGGGCCGCCAGCCGGATCCCGCTCTGGCGGATGGTCGCCGTCTCGGAAGCGTCGCTCCGGGCGCGGGCCGAAGGCCTGGCGAGCGGCGTCCCCGGGAGCGTCGCCACCCCGCTCCGATCCACCCTGGGCAGCGGCTCGCTGCCCGGCGAGATGCTGCCGTCGTGGGGCGTGGCCCTGGCCGGTCCCGCCCCGGATCGGCTCGCCGCACGCCTGCGGGCAGGCGACCCGGCGGTGATCGGCCGGATCGAGGATGGACGGGTGCTCCTGGACCTGCGGACCGTGGAACCGAGCGACGATCCGGTCCTGGCCGGGGCGCTGGCGCTCGCCCTCGCCGGCTGAGGCGTGGACCCGCCGATGATCGTCCGATGACCGTCGTGATCGGGACCGCCGGGCACATCGACCACGGCAAGACGGCCCTCCTGCGCGCCCTCACCGGGATCGACGCCGACCGACTGCCGGAGGAGCGCCGGCGCGGGATGACGATCGACGTGGGCTATGCGCATCTGAGGATGGCCGACGGCGCGGAGCTCGACTTCGTCGACGTCCCCGGTCACGACCGGCTGGTCGGGAACATGCTCGTCGGGGCCGGCGAGGTGGATGCGGCGCTGCTCGTCGTGGCGGCGGACGATGGACCCCGGGCGCAGACGATCGAGCACCTGGAGCTGCTCGACGCGCTCGGGCTCGCCGAGGGCCTGGCGGTCGTGACGAAGACCGACCTGGTCGACGACCAGCGCCTGGCGGAGGTCGTCGCGGCGGTCGGCGACCTGCTGGCCGCGACGACGCTCGCCGGCGCGCCGATCCTGGCCGTGTCGTCGACCGCCGGGACGGGCCTGACCGAGCTCCGGGACGCCCTCGCCGCGCTCGGCGCCCGGGTCGTCGCCCGGGGTGCCGCCGACACGCGCGAGGCCGCCAGGGATCCGGCTGGACGGCCGGTTCGCCTGGCGATCGACCGGGTCTTCGCCGTCCGCGGCCGCGGGACGGTCGTCACCGGCTCGCTGCGCGGCGGGCGGCTGACCCGCGGCACGGCGCTCCGGCTCGTGCCGGGCGAGCGAGCGATCCGTGCCCGCGAGCTCCAGGTCCACGGCGCCCCGGTCGAGGCCGTCGACGGCGGAGGCCGGACGGCGCTCAACCTCGCCGGCGTCGAGGCCGCCGAACTGAGCCGGGGCTTCGTCCTCACGACCGATCCGGGGGTCCTCCCGACGAGCGACCTGATCGTGATCCTGCGGCCGCCGGCCAGGCTCGATCCGCGACGGGCACCGGGTGATGGCGGGCCGTGGCCGCCCGCGCCCGGCGCGACCTTCCGGCTCCACGCGGGGACCGCCGCCGTGGGGGCGACGCTCGGCCGTGGCCGACGCGACCGCGCCGAGCTCCCGGACGGGCGCATCGTCGTCCGCGTCCGGTTGGCGGAGCCGATCGCGGCACGCCCGGGCGATCCCTTCGTCCTGCGCCGTCCCTCGCCGGGTCGGACGGCCGCCGGGGGACGCTTCCTCGACGTCGCGCCGCCGGTCGGTCCGTCTCGTCGGCGGATCGAGCCCGCGGGCCTGGCGGTGCTGGCTGCCGCCTTCGAGCCCGGGGCGGATCGCGGCGCGGTCGCGGCTGCCCGCCTGGCCCTCCACGGGATCGTGGCCGGGACCGAGGGCGCTCCCCGCGATGGGGCCATCCCCGGCCGAACGACCGTCCTCGCCGGCGCGGCGGTGGCGGATGACCTGGCCGCCCTGCTCCAGGCCGAGGCGCTGGCGGCCGTCGCCGCCCATCACGCCGCCCATCCGCTCACCGGCGGCATGCCGCTCGCGGAGCTTCGGCCCGTGCTCGTCCGGTCGCTCCGTCGCCGGGCGGCCGTGGACGCCCGGCTGGCGGGATCGATCGTCGATGCGGTCCTGGAGGAGCTCGTCACCGCCGCCCGGCTGGCCCGGGCCGATGACCTGCTGCGCGATCCGGGACGCTCGGCCGAGCTTCCGCCGGAGGTCCGCGCCGCGATGGATCGGCTCGAGGCCGCCCTCGCCAGCCCCGCCCCGCCCCCGTTCGGCCAGGCGGTCCGCGAGGCGCGCTGCCCGCCCGAAGGCGTGCGTGCGCTCGAGGCCGCCGGCCGGATCGTCCGCCTGGACGACGACCTGGTCTACGCCGCGGGGGCGTATCGCGACCTGGCCGCGCTGGCCCTTCGTTCCGCGACGCCGGGCCCGCTCACGCCGGCCGCCCTCCGCGACGCGACCGGCACGAGCCGGAAGTACGTCATGGCGATCCTCGAGGATCTCGACCGGCGAGGGATCCTGCGGCGGACACCCGATGGCCACGTCCCCGGTCCGCGGGCGCCGCGATGACCGCCGCGGGCGCGCTCGTCGGGATCGTCCTCGCGGGCGGGCGGTCGAGCCGGTTCGGGCGCGACAAGCTGGTCGCGCCGATCGACGGCGAACCGCTCCTGTGGCGGCCGATCCGGGCGCTCGCGCTAGCCGGCTGCACCGAGATCGTCGTGGTTCGACCGCCGGGCGGCGCGACGTCTGGGTCGCCACCCGACTCGCCACGCTGGCCCGCGCTGCCGCCCGACCTGGCGGCGACCATCCGGCTCGCGTTCGATGCCGAGGCGTTCGGCGGCCCGCTCGTCGGGATCAGGGCGGGGCTCGCCGCGGCGACCTCGGATCCGACTGTCGCCGGCGACGTCGCCGGGCGGGTGGCGCTGGTGGTCGGAGGGGACCAACCCGACCTGGCCCCCGCGGTGCTCGCCGAGCTCGCCCGTCGCACCGTCGCGTCGGGTCGCGCGACTGCCCTCGAGGACGGGACCGGCCGCCCGCGCCCGCTGCCGTGCGCCCTCGCCGTGTCAGTCGCCCTCGAAGCGGCCGAGCGACTGCTCGCGCTCGGCGAGCGACGACCGCGGGCGCTCCTCCTGGCGCTTGCTGGCGAGACGATCCCGTTCGCCGAGTGGTCGGCCCTCGACCCGGCCGGCGCCAGCCTGCGCGACATCGACCTGCCAGGGGACGCCCGAGCCCGGCGGCTCCCCCCGGCGGACTAGCCAGGACCGGCTCGGGACCGCCTCGGAGCCCCGGGGTCAGCCTCCGAGCGCGCTCGTCTCGAAGACCGGCTCGCCCTCGACGAAGGTCGCCGCGACCCGCGCCTCGCCGATCGCCCCGGCGCCCCGGTCGAAGACGTCCCGGTCGGCGACCACCAGGTCGGCCAGCTTGCCGACCTCGAGCGAGCCGGTCACCTGGTCGCGATGGGCGACGAAGGCGGAGCCGAGGGTGAAGGCCTCGAGTGCCGCCTCGAGCGGGATCCGCTCCTCGGGCAGGAACGGGTCGGCGGACCGGTGCCACGGGGCGACCCGGTTGACGGCGACCTCGACCTCCTCGAAGACGTTGGCGGTGCTGACCGGGAGGTCGCTTCCGCCGACGAGTCGCGCGCCCAGGCGGCGGAGCGACGCGTAGGGGTACTGCCAGCCCGCCCGCTCCGGTCCGAGGAACGGCACCGTGAGGACGTCCATCTGGTCGTCGTGGCAGGCCCACAGCGGCTGCATGTTGGCGCTCACCCCGAGCTCGGCGAAGCGGCCCAGGTCGGCCGGGTCGATGAGCTGGATATGGGCGATGTGATGACGGCCGTCGGACGGGCCGTTCGCGGCTCGGGCCGCCGCGACGGCGTCGAGCGCCTCGCGGCAGGCCCGGTCGCCGATCGCGTGGAAATGGACCTGGAACCCGGCCGCGTCGAGGCGGGTGACGGCTCGCCTGAGCACCTCGGGGTCGTTGAAGCTGAGGCCGGCGTTCTCGGTCCGGTGGCCGTGGCTGTCGAGGTACGGCGCGAGCAGCGCGCCGGTGCCGTTCTCGAGCACGCCGTCGACCATGATCTTCACGGTCGTCGGTGAGAAGCGGCCGACCGGTCCGATGGCCCGCCGGGCGATCAGCTCGTCGACCTGCGACTCGTCCTCGCCCGGTCGCCACCAGAGCGAGCCGACGACCCGCGCGGTGAGGTCTCCGCGGCCGGCGACGGCCCGGTAGGCGCCCTCCTCGGGAGGGCCGACCCAGGCGTCGATCCAGCCGGTGATCCCGAGGGCGTGGAGATCGCGCTGGGCGATCGCGATCGCCCGCTCGCGCCGATCGTCGGTGACCGGCGGGAGGAGTCGTTCGACCAGGTTCCGGGCCCATTCGTGGAGCGTCCCGGTCGGCGTGCCGTCGGGATCGCGCTCGATCCGGCCCCCGTCCGGGTCCGGCGTCGCCGCGGTGATCCCGGCGAGCTCGAGCGCCTTCGAGTTGACCCACGCCCCGTGGACGTCGCGGTTGACCAGGTAGACCGGTCGATCCGGCACGACCCGGTCGAGGTCCTCGCGCCGGGGTGTTCCGCCGGGGAAGAGGCTCATGTACCAGCCGGCTCCGCTGATCCACTCGTCGTCCGGGTGCTCGTCGGCGAACGAGCGGACCGCGCCCAGGTAGGCCTCGATCGAGTCGAGCTCGTGGAGGTAGACGGCCTGGCGGAAGAGGCCGTAGTGGGTCGGATGGACGTGACTGTCCCCGAAGCCGGGCAGGACGGTCCGTCCCCGCAGCTCCACGACCCGGGTGCGCGGACCGATCGCCGACGAGACGTCCGCGTCTCGCCCGACG
>JBGPFS010000168.1:0-5708 GCA_041483455.1 Candidatus Limnocylindria bacterium
CGTCAGCCTCAGCCGGCTTTTGCCGACCACCGCCTCCGCGGGCCCGCTCGCCGCGAGGCGAACCTCGCCCGGTCGCAGCGAATCCGCCGCCGCGCCCAGCGGGTCCACGAGGACGATGAGGCGCGTCCCGTCGCCCAGGAGCACTTCGAGACGGACCTCGTCGAGCAGGGCGCGCACGCCCTCGATGACCTCGTCGAGGCGGACGGCCGCCCGCCCGGCCGCCTCGACCTCCGCGTAGGTCGCGCCCGCCCGGGCCGCCTCGAGCATCGCATCGCAGATGAGCGCGACCGCCTCCGGGTGGTTGAGCTTCAGGCCGGCGGCGCGGTGACGCCGGGCGAGCTCCGCGGCGGTGAAGATGAGGAGGCGCTCTTCCTCCCAGGGCGTCAGGCGCATGGGCGCCATCCTAGCGGCCCGGACGCAGTCGGAGGAGAGTGCGACGACCCCCTCGCGTCCGTGCCTCCCGAGCGCCCTTGGCAGTCGGGCCGTCCTGTGGCACGATTAAGGTCCATCGAACGCCGGTTCGATGGTCGTGGGGATGCGTGGATTCGACAGGGTCCAGCTGCCCGGGAGCGCGAGCCGAGGATGCCGCTCAGGCCTCGTTAATCAGGCGGCAAAACGAAGTAACTGGCAACCGCCAGCCTGCTCTCGCCCTCGCTGCTTAGGCAGTAAGGTGAGCGTGGAAGCAGCCTCCTCCTCGCGGGCTGTGGAAGCGTCATCCAGCGAGGATGCAGCCGACGCGACCGCCGCGTAACGTCGGCCCAGGCCCGATCCAGGGACACGCGACTGGACCGACCGATAGCCTGCCGATGGGCGCCCGGCCGGTCGACGACAAAGCATCGGACACGCTCGTAGTGGTCCTCGGCGAAGGGTTCTGGACGGGGAGTTCGACTCTCCCCCATCTCCACCAATGACTCCCGAGCGCGGCGTCACCCGACGACGACGAAGGCGGCGCGGAGGACGAGACGTCCGGCGCGACCCCGACCGTCCCGCTCGCTACCGAGCGCCAGCCACGCTCCCGATGGGCCGCGGACGGAACGCTGTTCGAACGTGGTATCGCTCCATCACCCGGGCGAGCGCGGCCCGCGCTTCCGCCCAGGCCTGCTGGTCCCCGATGATGCTGGTCTCGGCATTCCATCGGGCGAGCTGGGCCATGGCCGTGAGGAGGGCGTCGTGGCGAACGCTTCGCCCTCGGCCGGCGTCCACCACGCCGAGCACCAGGTAGCGCCGGACAACGTCATGCGGAGCCCGCCAACGTCCGATGCAGACGTCGTCCCCCTGGCGCAGGCTCTCGAGGTACTCGTCGTCTCCGACCGGGTGCTGCTCGTGCTCATCCCGGTGCCGGACGAGGTCCACTCGGCCTTGGCCCGGGCTGAGCGACTCGAACCGGCCGTCGCTGCCCGCCAGCTGGTAGCAGACCGGACAGGTAGGCTCCATGTAAGCGCGCGGTGGCGCACCGTACACCAGGCCGCACCGCCGGCAGAAGCTGGCACTGGCCCTCGCCGCGATCCCGCACTGGAGGCAGACGGCGCTCATCGGGCCACGACAGGGCTCGAGCCATCGCCCGTCGGGAGATCCGTGAGCCTCCCGGCGGCCGTCCGGATCGCGTCGATCTCTTCATGCAACTCGTCGAGCGAGAGCTCCAGGAGCGCGACACGGAGCCTGCTCCGAAGCGGGCGGGCCTCCGCCTGACGCCCGTCCCGTTCGAGAACGGTCAGGGTGGCCAGGAGCGCGCCGAACTCTGAGCCGGGTGTGGGCATTCCGTTGGCCTCGGGGATCTGGGGTCTGGGGACGTGTAGCCCAGATGGTCCGCCGCAGGGGATTTCTGACAATCACCCGATCGGGCTACCGCTCGTTCCAAACGGCTCGCCCGATCCCGCAGGCCGGAGCCGGAGCCGACGCAGGAGCTGAGCGTTCGCGGCCACGATCATCGTTGAAGCGCTCATCGCGATGGCGCCGACCGCCATCGGCAGGTCGAGGCCCCACGGCGTGAGCGCCCCCGCCGCGACCGGGATGGCGATGAGGTTGTAGCCGGTCGCCCAGACCAGGTTCTGGATCATCTTCCGGTACGTCGCGCGCGATAGCTCGATCGCCCCGACGACGTCCCGGGGGTCGCTCCGGACGAGCACGATCCCGGCCGACTCGACCGCGACGTCGGTGCCGGCCCCGATCGCGATCCCTACATCCGCGGTCGCGAGAGCGGGCGCGTCGTTGACGCCGTCGCCGACCATCGCCACCCGCCGTCCACCCGCCTGGAACCGGCGCACCGCCTCAGCCTTGTCGGCCGGCAGCACCTGCGCGGCGACCTCGTCGATGCCAAGGCGGGCAGCGACCGCGTCCGCCACGGCCTGGGCGTCGCCGGTGATCATCGCCACCCGGATCCCGAGCGCGTGGAGGCGCGCGACGGCATCGGCGGATTCCGGCCGGATCGCATCCTCGACGGCGAGCGAGCCCGCCACGACCCCGTCTACGACGACGTAGAGGACGGTGCGGCCCTCGGCGCCCCGGATCGCGGCGGCGGAGTCGTCGGCGAGGCCGAGGTCCCCGAGCAGGCGCGGTCCGCCGATGGCCACCGTCTGCCCTCCGATCCGCGCCCGAGCGCCCCGGCCGGCGAGCGCCTCGAAGTCCGTGGCCGCTGGCACGCCGATGCCGCGCGTGCGTGCTCCCTCGACGATCGCCCGTGCCAGCGGATGCTCCGAGTCCGCCTCGACCGCAGCGGCGAGCGCCAGGACCGACGCCGGGTCGCCGCGCGTCGCGGAGACCTCGACGAGCACCGGTTCGCCGCGGGTCAGCGTACCGGTCTTGTCGAAGATCACGGTGTCGATCTCGCGCGCCCGCTCCAGCGCGAGCCGGTCCTTGACCAGCAGGCCGTTCCGCGCCCCGAGCGAGGTGCTGATCGCGATGACGAGCGGGATGGCCAGGCCGAGGGCGTGCGGGCAGGCGATGACGAGGACGGTCGCCGTCCGGACGAGCGCGCCCTCCGGATCGCCCCGCAGCCACCAGAACCCGAACGTCACCGCCCCCGAGGCGAGCGCGACGTAGAACAGGATCGCGGCGGCGCGGTCGGCGAGAACCTGCGCCCGCGACGCCGACGCCTGAGCCGCCGCTACCATGCGCATGATCCCGGACAGCGCGGTCTGATCGCCAACGCCGGTGACCCGGATCCGGAGGCTGCCCCCGGCGACCACGGTGCCGGCGATGACCCGGTCGCCCGACTCCTTCGCGACCGCCTGCGACTCGCCGGTGATCATCGACTCGTCGACGTCGGCCGAACCTTCGCTGATCACCCCGTCGGCGGGCACCCGGGCCCCCGGCCGGACGAGCACGACATCCCCGACCGCGAGCTCCGAAAGGGCGACCGTCTCCGTCCCGGCCGCGGTGACGCGTTCGGCCGTGTCGGGGAGGAGCTCGGCCAGCGCCGAGAGCGCGCCACGGGCCTGGGCGATCGAGCGCATCTCGAGCCAGTGACCGAGCAGCATGATCGTGATCAGCGTGGCGAGCTCCCACCAGATCTCGACCTCGAACAGGCGGAGGGTGCCGGCCCAGCTCGTCCCGAACGCGACGACGATCGCGAGCGAGATGAGGGTCATCATCCCGGGCTTCCGGTCGGCCAGCTCCCCCGATGCCCCACGGAGGAAGACGAGTCCGCCGTACAGGAAGACGACCGTGCCGAGGACGGCCGGGATCCAGGCGGAGCCGGGGAAGGTCGGCGCGCGGTAGCCGAGCCACGCCTGCGGATCGGGGCTCCACGCGAGGACCGGGAGCGTCAGCAGGAGGCTCAGCCAGAAGCGATCGCGGAACATCGCGACCGAGTGGCCCGCGTGGCGGTCGTGACCGCGGCCCGCCGCGTGTTCCTCATGGGCCGGCGTCGGAGATGCGCGGGATGCGCGCGGGTCCTGGCCGTGACCCGCTTGATGCTCGTGCTCCATACTCCCCCCTAGTATACGCTTCACGGCCGACCCGCCCCGGGGAATGCCGACCCGCTCAGCCCTTGAGCCCGATGACGGCGAACAGCGCCAAGCTACCCTGGCCCGGCGGGACTGACCGCGACAGCGACTCCGTGGGAAGCGCCAACCGCTCGCGGACGGCGGCGAGTTCGCCCTCCGTGAACGTCGCGAAGCGGACGTCGTAGAGCAAGGCCCTCCCGCGGGGCCGGAGGACGCGACGGATCTCGCCCACGGCGGCGGCAAGGTCCTCCCAGTGATGAGCCGAGAGCGATGAGACGATCAGATCGACCGAGGCGTCCGCGAGCGGGAGGCGTTCCGCGGATCCATGGGCGAACCGGACGTTCGCAACCGCGGGAGCGGTCTCCGCGATCTCGAGCATCCTGGCATTCGGCTCCACCCCGATGACGGTCGCAGCGGGCAGGCGCCGACCGAGGTCCGCAGTGAGCGTCCCCGGGCCGGAGCCGAGGTCGACGACCACGAGCGCCGGGCGATCGGCGGCCCAGGCGACACCATCGGCCAGGATGCGCCGGTGGAGCGCTCCGACGAGACGCGGGGCCACGGCGGCATACGCTCGTTGGCCGCGCCTGACGCTGAAGCCGCCGTGTCGATCCAGGGCACGGACCGCCCGGACGGCGACGCCCACGATGCGACCTGGATGCCACGTGCGAGGTAACGCCGGACACGCGGGCAGCTCGCCCGGGACGCTCACCCGAGGATCGCCTTCACCGCCGTCTCGATCCCCGCGGGATCGAAGGTCCCGATCCTGAGCTGGCGGAGGATACCCGTCCGGTCGATGAAGAAGTGCGACGGGATCCCGAGGATCCGGTACTCCGCGGCGATCCGCTCGTTCTGGTCGGGGATCTTCGTATAGGTCAGACCGACGCGGCTCGCATAGTCGATGACCGTCTTGGCGTCCTCGGTGATATAGACCTGGACGACCACGAGACCTTGGTCTTTGTACCTCTCGTAGGCAGCCTGGATGTCGGGGTTCTCGGCGCGGCAGGGCTGGCACCAGCTCGCGCCGAACGTCAGCCAGACTGCCTTACCCTTCAGGTCGCTCAGGCGGATCAGCTTGCCGTCCGTGGTCGTCGCCGAGAAGTCGGGGGCCGGCTCGCCGACGGTCGGCGGGTCCCCGCTCGCGGTGCCGGTGAGGGTGATCGAGGTGACCGTGCCATCCGCCGACGTCGCGGTGGCCGGCTGGTTCGAGAGGAAGGCGACAGCGACGATGACGACGCCGGTCACGCCGATGATGACAAGGGTCGAGAGGCGGGTGCGCAGCGAGGCGGGGCGCGCCGGCTGGCTCGCTCGCTCGGTCGTCGAGGGCTGGGTTTCCATGGTTCTCTACTCCTCCTGGCCGCGCATCGGATGCCGCGCGGCGCGATCTCCGAGGGCGAGCTTCAGGGCGTCGATGAACTGGCGGAAATCGGTCTCGTAGGCGACGTCGTGGCGGATGATCGCCCCGACCCGGACGCCGGTGGTGCCGTCGTCGCGGCGCCGGATGAGGGCCCATGCGCGGCGGTTCGGGAAGAAGAAGACCAGGCAGACACCCAGGACCAGGAGGGTCGAGCCACCCCACACGAGCGGGACGCCGGGATCGCGGGCCACGATCAGGCCGGTGAACTGGTGCTCGCGGGCGAACGTGATCTCGAGGCCGCCCACGGTGGCGGGCTTGCCCTGGTCGAGGATCTTCACGTCGGTCGCGGTGTCGCTGCCGGCCTTGTAGAGCTCGACCTGGACCTGCCCCGGCTTGACCGACTTGCTGAC
>JBGPFS010000169.1:0-5705 GCA_041483455.1 Candidatus Limnocylindria bacterium
ACCGGCAGGCCACCCGTCGCCCGGGCGGTGCGCGCCACGGCCAGCGTGTAGCGGGCGTCGTCCTCCTGGCCGTCGTGGTAGACGAAGGCGCCGCGGAGACCCGCCCGCCGGAGGCTCGGGGTCGCCTCGAGCGCCTCTGCGACGGACAGGTGGCGATGCCGGCCGCCGTCAGCCCCGGCCCCGAGCAGGTCGTAGAGCGTCAGCCCGGCGTCGAAGAATGGCCGGGTCGGCGGGCCGCCGTAGAGCGGGAAGAGGAACGGCTCGATCCGGACGAGGTGCGGCGCCAGGCGCAGCAGGCGGTGCCGCTCCGCCAGGGCCTCCCGGACCAGCCCGATCCGGAACTGCTCGAGGTAGCGCAGGCCGCCGTGGATGAGGCGCGACGAGCGGCTGCTCGTCCCGACGGCGAGGTCGTCCCGCTCGACGAGCGCAGCCCGCAGTCCCCGACTCGCGGCGTCCAGCAGGATCCCGGCTCCGGTGATCCCACCGCCGACGACGAGGAGGTCCCAGCGCTCGTCGGCGAGGCGGGCGAGATCCGCGGCCCGCCGGTCCAGGACGGCGCTCACGTGGCCGCCCGAGCGGTCGGCGGGCCGGTCACGCGACGGGGGGCCGGCGGACGAGCCGGACCAGGACAAGGAGCGTCCCGACGATCAGCACGACGATGACGAGGGGCGTCCGGAAGACCGCGCCCTGGACCTCGGGGGGCAGGAGGCTCGTCCCGACGGCCAGCCCCAGGACGATCCCGACGATCGCCGCCCCCAGCAGGGCGACCTGGCGGAGGCCGACGGTGCCCCGCTCAGCCATGATCCGCCTCCGCGGGGATCCCGATCGGCGCCACCAGGACGTGGCCGGCCAGGGCGGCGCCGTGCTTCGTCCGCAGGCCGGTCTTGGGCCGGTGGAACGTGACGGTCAGGTCGGCCCGGACGGCCGGGTCCGACGGGTCGCCGCTGGTCAGGTCGACCGCGGTCGGCGTGTCGACCGCGACGATCGGGACGAGCCCCTCGCGCGCCTTTCGGACCAGCTCGACCGCGCTCCGGATCGGTTCGCGAAGGGCGCCGCGGACGCCCGTGCCGAGCAGCGCGTCGACGACCACGCTCGCCTTCTCGACCCCCTGTCCCAGGATCGCGAGATCGCGGACGTTCGGAGCGTGGATCTTCTGGACGTTGGGCTCCTGGTCCAGGCGCACCCAGTTGCGGACCGCGTCGGGCGTTCCCGGGCGGCCCTCCGACGCGACGAGGACGGCGACGACCGGCAAGCCGAGCCGGGCGAGCCTGCGCGCCGCGACGAAGCCGTCGCCGCCGTTGTTGCCTGGCCCACACAGGACGAGGATGGGACCATGGCCCAGCCGACCCTGGTCTTCGGCCACGGCACGGACGGCGGCGGCCACGGCCGCGCCGGCATGCTCCATCAGCCGTGTCCCCGAGACGCCGTACGCCTGGGCGCGCCGGTCCGCGCCGGCCATCGCCTCGGCCCCGATCGGGGCGAGCTCGTCGTTCGCGGCCCAGCGTGATCGAAGCTCGCGGAGCGACAGACCGAGAAGCCCGGGATCGTCGGCCGGCAGCGGGCCGGCGGGCGGACCGCTCGAGGGCGTGGAGCGGGCCGCGGAGGGGGTCATCGCCCAAAGCCTAGCGGGTGACGGCCCGCGGCGCGCGCCGCGACGTCAGTCGAGCGGGAGGCGGGCGGCCGGCGGGGCGCTCGACGCCAAGGCGTCCGGGTTCGACGCCGGGGCGTCCGCGGAGGAGCGCACGACCGGACCGGCAGGCGACCGCAGCTCGAGCAGCCCGTCCCGGGCCAGGGCGACCAGGGCCGCCTCGACCGCCTCCCCGTCGTGATCGCCGAGCGGACCGCCGAAGGTGACCCAGGCCCCGTCCGGCGCCTCGCACAGCCGGTCGAGGATGCGGCCACGGAGCCAGCGCCGAGTCGAGGCGAACGGCGGGTCCGCCGGACCCTCCCGGATCGCCCGCACCCGCCGGGCACGAGCGCGGCGCGGCCGGGTCGAGTGCTCGCGCGCGAACGTGCAGAACGGTCGAGCCGGGCAGGCGTCGCAATCCGGCGCGGCCGGACGGCAGCGAGTCGAGCCCACGTCCATCAGCGCGTGGGTCCAGTCGGCCGGACGATCAGCCGGGACGAGCGCGTCCGCGACCGCCTGGAGCTCGCGGGCGGTGAGTGCCGCCGGGTCGCCCGCAACGGTCCGCCCCAGCACCCGCCGCACGTTCGTGTCGACCGCTCCGACCGGCAGCCCGAACGCGATCGCCGCCACCGCCCGGGCCGTGTACGGGCCGATGCCGGGCAGGCGCTCGAGCGTCGCCACGTCGGCTGGGAACCGGCCGCCGTGATCCGTCACGACGATTCGGGCGGCCCGCTGGAGGTTGAGGGCCCTCCGGTTGTAGCCGAGCCCGCGCCAGGCTCGCAGGACGTCGGCCCGCGAGGCCGCGGCCAGCGCGTCGACCGTCGGGAAGCGCTCCACGAAGGCGCCCCACGCCGGAGCCCCGCGCGAGACCTGCGTCTGCTGGAGGATCGTCTCGGAGACGAGGATGAGGTACGGGTCGGTCAGGCCGCGGAACGGGAAGGCGCGCCCGCTCGCGTCGAACCAGCCGAGGACGGCCGAGCGGAGCGCGGGAGCGTCGACCCCGGCGAGAAGGTCGGTGACGTCCGCCGTCACCCGGCGCGCCCCGCCCGGGCGGCGCGCGGTCGAGCGTCGGGCCCACCGACGTCGGCCTCGCGGACGCCGGATCCGTGGGGCATGGTTCGGGCCGGGCGGAAGACCGCCCGGCCCGGCCGTTCGCTGCGTAGAGGCGTGCTCAGAGCTTGATCATCACGTGCTTGACGACCGTGTAGTCGTCGATCGCGTACATCGACAGGTCCTTGCCGTAGCCGGACTCCTTGAAGCCGCCGTGCGGCATCTCGGAGACGAGCGTGAAGTGATCGTTGATCCAGACCGTGCCGAACTGGATCGCCTTCGCCACCCGGAGGGCCTTGCCGATGTCGCCCGACCAGACCGAGGCAGCCAGCCCGAACCTGACGTCGTTGGCCCAGCGGATCGCCTGCTCCTCGTCGGAGAAGCGCTGGACCGTGACGACCGGCCCGAAGACCTCGTCCTGGACGATCTCGCTGTCCTGGGTCGGGCCGGCGATGACCGTCGGCTCGAAGTAGGCGCCCGGTCGGGTCGGGCGGTGGCCTCCGGTCACGATCTCGGCGCCGGACTTCGCCCGGTCGACCATCCCGGTGACCTTGTCGGCCTGTGACGGCGCGATGAGCGAGCCCATCTCGATCTGGTCGCCCTCGGCCGGGTCGCCCCAGTTGATCGTCTTGACCGCACCGGCCAGGTCGGCCACGAAGCGCTCGTAGACCTTCGGTCCGGCGATGACCCGGCACGGGGCGGTGCAGTCCTGGCCGCTGTTCCAGTAGCCGAACAGCTTGAGGTTCTCGATGACCGCGTCGAGGTCGGCGTCGTCGAAGACGACGACCGGGGCCTTGCCGCCGAGCTCCAGGTGGAGTCGCTTCACGCGGTCCGCGGCGGTCTTCGCGATCCGCTTGCCGGTGTCCGTGTCGCCGGTGATCGAGATCATCCCGACCTTCGGATGGGCGACCAGCGGGTCGCCGATCACGGCGCCCGTCCCGGTGATCACGTTCAGGACTCCCGGGGGCAGGATGTCGGCCGCGATCTCGGCCAGGACCAGGGCGGTGAGCGGCGTCCGCGCCGACGGCTTGAGGATGACCGTGTTGCCGGCCATGAGGGCCGGCCCGATCTTCCAGCCGGCCATCATGATCGGGTAGTTCCAGGGCGCGATCGAAGCGACCACGCCGACCGGCTCGCGCCGGATGAGGCTCGTGTGGCCGGCGACGTACTCGTTGGCGGCCTTGCCCTCCATCACCCGCCCGGCGCCCGCGAAGAAGCGCAGGTTGTCGACGACGACCGGGACTTCGTCGATCGCCGCGCCGACGGGCTTGCCCGCATTCTGGCTCTCGAGCCGGCCGATCTCGTCCGCCCGGGCCTCGATGGCGTCGGCGAGCTTGAGGATCAGGACGCTGCGGTCCTGGGGCGTCGTGTGCTGCCAGCTCTCGAAGGCCGTCGCGGCCGCGTTCGCCGCTCGGTCGACGTCCTCGGCGCCGCTCGCCTGCACGTGGGCGATCAGCTGCTCGTTCGCCGGGTTCTCGACCGCGAGGGTCTCGCCGGCCGCGGAGTCGACCCACGCCCCGCCGATGAACTGCTGGTACGTCTTGACCCGCGGGAGCGTGTCGGTCATCTCGGTGGCCTCCAGATGTGTCGGAACCTGCGGCAGGCGGGTTGGATCAAGGGGTGATTGTGCGCCTTCGACAGAAGCGCGTTCCGACAGGCGGTCGACGGATGGGGACCTCGCACCCCACCACGCCACCTGCCTGGGACGACTATTCGAAGCCCTGGACGCGATTGCGCCCTCCCTCCTTGGCTCGATAGAGCGCGACATCCGCGCGACGGAGCCAGTCGTCGGCGGAGGCCTCGACCTCGGATGCCATGCGTGCGACGCCGGCGCTGATCGTCATCACGCCCCACGGAACGTTGTCGGGGTGCGGGATCTCCAGCGCGACGACGGCCTGCCGGAGGCGTTCGCCGGTCGCCTCAGCCGCGGCGACGGAGGCTTCCGGGAGGATGACCAGGAACTCCTCGCCGCCGAAGCGGTAGATGCCGTCGCCGGGCCGCGTCTCGGCTCGGAGCGCGACCGCGACCGCCTGCAGGGTGGCGTCTCCGGCCAGATGGCCGAAGCGGTCGTTCAATGCCTTGAACCGGTCGAGGTCGAGCAGCACGGCTGTGTAGCCATGGCCGTAGCGCACGTGGCGATCCCACAACGCAGCGAGGTCCTCCGAAAGCCGGCGACGGTTGGAGAGGCCGGTGAGCGGGTCGATCCGGGCGGTCTCCGACCAGTTGGCGGTTGACCTCGCGAAGTTCGGCTCGCTGGGCCCGGGCCAGCTCATTCATCGTGCGCAGACGCAGGTATTCGGAGAACTCCCGCTCCCGGACCTGCTGCAGGCTGCGTTGGCCGACGAAGCTGACGAGGCCGGCGACCCCGAGGGCGAGCACGAGCCCCAGGCGCTGGTCGGTGGTGAGCGAGGCCGCCAGAGATGACATCGCAAAGCCGGTGCCGACGCCGACGTACGCGACCAGCCACAAGGCATGGGCACGCGGAGCCCAGGGGACGAACAGGGCGATGGCCAGGGGGATCACCACCAGGTAGGCGAGCGTAGTCGCGTACTGCGCTGGCAGCACCGCGATGGTGAGCATGGGGCCCGGGAGCACGAACATGGCCAGGCACGATGCGGCGAGCGCGAGGTAGCGGCGCTCGACGCGCCCGATGAGGATCGCGATGGTGGCCCACAGCGCCCCCTCGGCCAGGCCCACGATCGCCAGGATCAGACCTTCGGTCGGATACAGCCAGACCAGCGGGCCGCCGCTGGCGATCGAAGCGGCCGCCAGCACCAGGGTCGACCTGAATATGGCGCTTCGCAGCGCTCGTGCCTGGACCACGCGGAAGCGAGGGTGCTCTCGCACCGGGATCGACGAGCGATCAAGGAGTCCGGGCGGGATCGTCTCGGGATCGACGGCGGTCACCGATCGGCCACCGGGGCGCCGGTCGTCGCGACCCGCTCGATGAGGTCCGCGGCCCGGACCGTGCCCGGGTTCGCCCGGAGACGGGTGGAGATGGCCGCCAGCCGGGCGCCCAGGGCCCGGT
>JBGPFS010000170.1:0-5694 GCA_041483455.1 Candidatus Limnocylindria bacterium
CCGCGGTTCGGGGAGGGCGGCAAGACGCTGAGCGACGGGCAGACCGCCTCGTTCCAGGCGACGAAGACGATCGAGGTTCGGACGGGCAAGTCGAGCGTCACCTTCTTCACCCTCAACGGCCAGGCGCTCGGCTCGCTGGGCGGCCAGCCGAACCCCGAGACCTGGCTCTTCTCGCCGCCGGATCCGCCGAAGTCGACGGGTCGCCGCTGACGCGGGCGCACCCCAAGGCCTCGACCGACGCCATGACCGACGACGCGAGCTTGCGTGCCCTCGCCGAGCGACTCGGCGAGCGTTGCCAGGCGGGCGACCTGACGGTCGCGACCGCGGAGTCGTGCACCGGTGGGCTGGTCGCCCATGCCATCACCGAGGTGCCCGGCTCGAGCCTCTACTTCCGGGGCGCCGTGGTGGCGTACTCCGACGAGGTGAAGATCGCCGAGCTGGGCGTCCCGGCGCAGGTCATCGCCGCTCACGGGGCGGTGAGCGTCCAGGTGGCGCGATCGATGGCGGCCGGCGTGCGCGAACGACTCGGGGTCGACCTCGCCGTGGCCGTGACCGGGATCGCCGGTCCGGGCGGGGCGACGCCGGGGAAGCCGGTCGGCCTGACCTACATCGCCATCGCGGGTCCGGGCGGCGAGACGGTCCAGCGCCTGACCTGGACCGGTGACCGGTCGGAGAACAAGCGCTCCAGCGCGGCGTCCGCGCTGGAGCTCCTCCTCGCGGCGGCCGAGGCGGCGGAGCCGGGTCCCCGGAGCCGGCCGTGACCCGGTCGGCCGACGACATCGGTCGCGGTCTCGAGCCGGTCCGGGCCGCTCGTCCGATCCCCTCCGGCGAGCGGATCCACGTCGTCGGCGCGGCCGGGTCCGCGTCCGCCGCGGCGCTCCTCCTCGGGGCGGCGGCCGGCGCGGCGATGAGCGCCTGCGACGCAGGGGAGCCGACGCGCTACAGCGCCGCGGCCGAGGCGGCCGGCCTGCCCATCGCATGGGCCCACGATGTCCGCCACGTGGTCGACGCCGCCGGCCGGCCGCTGGTCGAACGGATCGCCGTGACGAAGGCGATCACCGCGGTCCGACCGGACCTGCCCGAGCTCGCGGCGGCCCGTGCCGCAGGGATCCCGGCGACCAGCTGCCAGCAGCTCATCGCCGACGCGGCGGCGACCCGCGGCGGAGAGCTGATCGGCGTCGCGGGCACCCACGGCAAGTCGACCACGACGGGCTGGGTCGTCCACGTCCTGGCGGAAGCCGGGCTCGACCCGAGTGCGTTCGTGGGCGCGCTGATGCCCGCGGCCCTCGTCGGCGGGGATCTGCCCTCGACGGTCCGGCTGGGCACCGGCCGGCCGTTCGTCGTGGAGGCGGACGAGTACGCCGGGAACTTCGACCCCTACCGGCCGCGCGTCGGCGTCCTGCTCAACGCCGACTGGGATCACCCCGACGTCTTCGCCGATCGCGCCGCCGTCGTCGATGTCTTCGAACGCTGGATCCGACGGTTCGACGGGGGAGGGGACGGGCCTCCGGTCCTGGTGGCGAACGCGGCCGACCCGGGCGTCGCCGAGCTCCTGCCGCGACTGGGCGACTGGCCCGGTCGGCTGTTCGTGACCGCGCTGGTCGACGGCACGGAAGCGGCCGCGGCCGCCCGTCGGACGGAGCTCACCGGGACCTACCGGACCGCACTCGGGCCGGCAGAGGCGCTGGCGGCCACCTACGCGGCGCGGGCGGACGGCACCACCGAGCTCGGCCTCCATGGGCCGGGCGGCCTCGACGGCCGGCGGGTCGCGCTCCGCCTCGTCGGGCGCCACAACGCCGACGATGCCCTCGCCGTCGTCGGCTGCGCGCTCGCGGTCGGGGTCGACCCCGGGGCGATCCTCCGCGGCCTGGCGTCCTTCGAGGGTGTCGGACGCCGGTTCGAGCTGAAGGCCGAGGTCGGTGGAGTCGCCGTCATCGACGACTACGGACATCACCCGACGGCGATCGCGGCGACGCTCGAGGCCGCCGCGCTCCGCTACCCGGGTCGTCGTCGCTGGGCGATCTACGAGCCGCTCACGTTCCACCGGACGGCGGCGCTCCGGGACGCCTTCGCGGAGGTCCTCGCCAGGGCCGACCGGGTGGCCATCGCCGACATCTTCGCCGTGCGCGACCTGGATACCACGATCGCCTCTGCCACGGACCTCGCGGCGGCGGTGACCCGTCGGGGCACGCCCGCGCTCGCGCCCGGATCCGTCGAGGCGACGGCCGACGCGGTCGCGGCGGAGCTGGAACCCGGCGACGTGGTCCTCGTCATGGGCGGCGGGCGCTCGCACATCGCGGCCGAGCGGCTCGTGGCCCACCTCCGCCGACGGGCCGAGGCGACCGCCGGCTGAACCTCGCGGTACCATGCATGCTGTCCCAAGGTTCGACTCTGGAGGGCCCATGGCCGGCGACGTCTCGTTCGACGTGGTGAGCGATTTCGATGAGCAGGAGCTGCGCAACGCCCTGGACCAGGTCCGGCGCGAGGCGATCCAGCGCTACGACCTCAAGAGTGCGCACATCGAGATCGAGCACGGCAAGGGCGAGCTGGTCGTCACGACCGACGACGAGTTCCACGCCGGCGTGGTCAAGGACCTCATCGAGTCGAAGGCCATCCGGCGCAACCTGTCGCTCAAGATCTTCGACTGGGGCAAGGTCGAGCCGGCCGGCGGGAACAAGGTCCGCCAGCGGGTCGAGCTCCGGCGCGGGCTCCCCGACGAGCTGGCCAAGCGGCTCTCGAAGCTGATCCGCGAAGAGTTCCCGAAGGTCAAGCCGCAGATCCAGGGCGACGCGATCCGGGTGGCCGGCAAGAACAAGGACGACCTGCAGCGCGTGATCGCACGCTTGCGCGAGCTCGACGAAGCCGTCCCGCTCCAGTTCGAGAACTACCGTTCGTGACGGACCTCGAGGCGATGGACGAGGCTCTGCCCGTCGAGCCGGCAGCCGAGCCGATGACCGAACCTGAAGCCGTGGCCGCGGTCGAGCCGGAGCCTGCCGAGCCCGAGCCGGCGGCCGAGCCCGAGCCGGAGGCTGCGCCCGAGCCGGAAGCCGCCGAACCCGAGCCGGAGGCGATTCCCGAGCCGGAAGCCGCTGAACCCGTGGCTGCGCCCGAGCCGTCACCTGCGGCCGAGCCGGAAGCCGCCGAACCCGAGCCTCCACCTGCGCCTGCCCCGCCTGCGACCGTCACCCGGACGGTCGGCCGCGTTGTCGCCGAGGCCCTCCGCTCGGCCGGCGTCACGATCGCCTTCACGGTGCCCGGCGAGAGCTTCCTTGGGCTCCTCGACGCGCTGCCGGAGGTCGGGATCCGGGTCGTCGGGACCCGTCACGAGGGTGGCGCCGCGTTCATGGCCGAGGCGCACGGGCAGCTGACCGGCCGTCCGGCCGCCTGTCTCGCCACCCGTGCCGTGGGTGCGGCGAACCTGGCGATCGGGATCCACACCGCCCGCGCCGACTCCGCGCCCCTGTTCGCGCTCCTCGGCCAGGTCTCGCGCTCTGCCAAGGGCCGCGAAGCCTTCCAGGAGGCCGACCTCGTGGGTTCGATCGGCCGCCTCGCCAAGTGGGCGACCGAGATCGACACCCGCTCCCGGGTCGAAGCCATCCTCGGCGAGGCGGTTCGCCACGCCACGGCCGGCCGACCCGGACCGGTCCTGCTCGCGTTCCCGGAGGACCTGCTCGACGAGACCATCGAGGTCTCCCCGATCGAGCCGCCGCCGTTCCGTCCGAGCCGCGTCGAGCCGGACGACGATGATGTCCGTCTGGTCCTCCGGCTGCTCGCGGGAGCGCGACGTCCGGTGATCCTGGCCGGTGCCGGGGTCCTGCGATCGCGCGGGACCGCCGACCTCGTCCGCCTCGCGGAGCTGCTCGAGGTGCCCGTGATCGCGAGCTGGCGGCGGGCGGACGTCTTCCCGAACGACCACCGGCTCTATCTCGGGATGACCGGCTACGGCGCGCCGGAGACCGTTCGGGCACGCCTGCTGGAAGCGGATGCCCTCCTCGTCCTGGGCTGCCGACTCAACGAGATCGCCTCGTACGGCTACGCGGTCCCGGCGAGCGGCACCCCCTGGATCCATGTCGACCTCGAGCCCCGGGTCGTGCACGCGGGGCTCCCCGCCCCGGCCCACGCGATCACGGCCGACGCGCGCACGTTCCTGCGGGTCGCCCGGCGAAGGCTCTCGATGGGGGCCCTCGCAGCCGAGCCCTTCGATGCGCGACGCGCCGCCAACGAGGCCGACCGGGCGGCTCACGAAGCGGCCTCGACCGTCGACGGGCTGCCCTGGGATGGCCCGGGAGTCCATCCCGGTCGGGTCGTCGCGACCCTCAATGCGGTCCTGCCGCCGCAGGCGATCGTCACGACCGATGCCGGCAACTTCGCCGGCTGGGCGGCCCGGGGCTACCGGTTCCGCCGGCCGGGGACGTTCCTCGGGCCGACGTCGGGCGCGATGGGCTACGGGCTGCCGGCGGCGATCGCGGCCGCGCTCGAGCACCCCGGCCGACCGGTCGTCGCACTGGCCGGCGACGGGGGCTTCGCGATGACGATGAATGAGCTCGAGACGGCCGTCCGCGAGCGTGCCGCGGTCGTCGCCCTCGTCTTCGACAACCACCGCTACGGCACGATCCGGGTCCACCAGGACCGGCGCGGGACCGGGGGAGGGGAGGCGACCCAGCTCGGGCCGATCGACTTCGCGGCCGTGGCCCAGGCGATGGGCGCCCACGGGGTGCGGGTGTCCCATGACGACGACTTCGAACCCGCCCTGCGCGCCGCCCTGGCCGCCGACCGACCGACGGTCATCCACCTTGACGTCGACCCGCGCTGGGCGGCGGTCGGGCGCCTCGACCCCGCCTGAAGGCGCGCGTCCTGGTGCGGCCGACCTACCACCTCGTCCCCGTCGAGACGTGGGCGGGGCGCGATCCCGGGACGCCCTACGCTGCTCCGAGCCTCGTCGCCGAGGGATTCATCCACTGCACCGACGGCAGGGCGGCGATGATCGCCACCGCCAACCGCCACTACGCCACGGATCCGCGCCCGTTCCTCGTGCTCACGGTGGACCTCGACGCCTCCGGGGCGCCGTGGCGATTCGACGACCCCGGGCGACGCTTCCCGCACATCTACGGCACCATCGACCCGCGCGCGGTGCTCCGGGCCGTGCCCATCGAGCGGGCGCCGGACGGCTCGTTCACCACCTTCTGAACCGCGGCTCGCCCGGCCTCGCGGAGGCCGCGCCGACCGGGAGCGATCGGATCTGTCAGGGCCGAGCCCTGCGCCTCGGTTTCGGTGGGGTCTTCGCCGCCTTCGCCTGGGTGTCGAGGATCTGCTTGAAGACCTTGCCCATCCCGGGCCGGAGGAGCTCGCGGGCCTTCGCCTCGGCGTCGCGATCCCGCCGCCTGGCGCGGGCGCGCTCCTTCGGATCCAGCTCGTCGGGCGCCGGCTCGTCGGTCATCGGGGACCGTCCAGCTCCTCGATCGTCGCCTCCGACGGCGGGCGGCTCGCCCCGATCCGGTCCGCGGCGGCCTCCGCCTCACCCATGACCCGCAGCACGTTGCCCCCGGCGATGAGCCTGACCCCGGCTTCCGTGTAGCCGCGCCGGAGCAGCTCCGCGATCAGCGCCGGGAACCGCGAGACGTCCTCCAGCCCGACGGGCAGGGGCTCGCCGCCGTCGAAGTCGCTCCCGATGCCGACGTGCTCGATGCCCGCCAC
>JBGPFS010000171.1:0-5667 GCA_041483455.1 Candidatus Limnocylindria bacterium
CCTGACCAAGGCCCAGCTCCTCGCCTACGCGGCTGAGCACGGGATCGAGATCGTCCCGCGAGCCACCAACGCGGCGATCCGTGAGGCGATCGTCGCATTCGCCGAGGCTGCCGTCGACGCGGCGCCCGAGCCCGAGCCAGAGGCCCCGAGCGCCTAGCCATGGCCTACCCGCCCACGATCACCGACATCAAGACGCGCCTGACGGGCGATAGCCCGCTCATGTCGGGCAACTACGACGGCGTGCTCACGGCCAAGCTCGTCGAGGTCCGCCAGGCCCTCGAGCGCGACGTCGCCCAGGCTCGGGGGATCCGCGGGCCCTGGACGTTCCTGGCCGACTCGACCGCGAGCGCCCGGCGGTTCACCGGCAAGCCGGGCGGCAGCCGCTACCTCCCGATCGACGACTGCGTCGAGGTCAGCTCCGTCACCCAGGGGGGCGTGGCGCTGGTGGTCGACGTCGACTACGTCGTCGACCCACTCCAGGGAACCCCGATCGTCGGGCTCCTCCTGCTCAACGGCGTCTGGTCGACGAAGCCCGCCGACATCAGCGTCGCCGCGAAGTGGGGCTTCGCAGCGACCGTCGGGACCGACGTCATCGAGGTCATCTGCATCGAGGTCATTCGCAGCCACCTGGCGGACGAGGGCGGTGCGGACGACCGGGTCGGGATCGTCACCGCGTTCGGCACGGTCATGGTGTCCAAGACCTTCACCGGCAAGCGGGCGGCGCTCGTGTCCTCCTACAGCTTCGGCGGGGGGCCGCTGCGGTGACCCAGTACGCCTCGGTCCAGGTCATCGGGCTCGACGCGGCCCTCCGCTCCCTCTCGCCCGAGCGTCTCGCCGCAGGACTCCCGGCCGGGCTTCACGCGGTCGGGCAGGATCTCGCCCGAGAGGTCCACGGCTACATCAAGCCCCACCACTACACCGGGCGCGCCGAGCAGCAGGTCCATGCCGAGCCGCCCGAAGGGCAGGGTTTCGGGGTCCACGTCTTCGTCGGCACCAGCGCCTCGCTCGTGCCCGAGCTGCGACCGCTCATGTTCGGCTGGCGCTCGTCGGGCAAGCGTCCGCCCACCGACGCGATCGCGCAGTGGCTGACCGCCAAGCCCGAGCTGGCCGGGTCCGCCTCCGTGACCCGCAGTCCCGCGGGTTTCGTTCGCCGGAGCGGCAGCCGGGCGCAGATCAGCGCCGAGGCGTCCGTGCGCTCCCGGGCGTTCCTCATCGCCCGGGCCATCGGCCGGCGCGGCTACACCTTCGGCTCGGGCGCCGGCGGGCAGCACATCGCGAACTTCCAGGACGCCTGGGCGGCGATCCGCGGTGGCGCCGCGCACACGATCCTCGAGCACCTGCACTTCGGGAAGCCATGAGCGACCTCGTCCGGATCGCCGACATCGTCGACGCCTCTGCGGCGGTCGCGCGGACGATCACGGGCATCGCCTGGGCGTTCGGCGTCGGCAACGGCACGGTCCTCGACCCGTACACCGGGAACCAGATCCAGCCGCCCCAGGGCGACCCGGAGCCGTTCACCCACGTGAGCGAGCTGCCGCGCTCGCCAGCGGGGATCACCTGGCTCTCGGCCACGGTCACCGAAATCACCTGGCTCGTCCCGATGTTCCTGTACGTCCGGATGGCCGACTACCCGACGCTGCTGCGGACCTTCGCGCCGTTCTACGGGCGCTACCTCGGGACGTTCAGCCAGGACATGCAGCTCCTCGGGACCGCGAACGACGCGCGGATCACCGGCTTCACCGTCGGGGGCGGACCCGACGACGGCAAGCCGCCCTTCCTCGGAATGACGTTGACGGTCCGCGAGCGGCTCGATTTCGAGAACCTCCCCGGCCCCAAGACCTACTAGGAGACGATCCGATGGCGAAGAAGACGACGGCCCCGCTCGACGACGGAGTCGTCCTGCGCTGGCTCGGCGGACCGGATCCCGTGCAGGCGATCCACGGCGTCCCCGCCCGCGACCTCACGGAACCCGACGTGGAGCGGATCGCCTACGTGCGGGCGGCGAACCCGAGCCTCCCCCAGGGCTCGGTCGTCGACGACCTCCTCCGCTCGGGGCTCTACGCCCGAGGGTCCATCCCCACCCCACCGCCTGAGCCGGACGTGCCGGCCGATCCAGCACAGGAGCGCTGACCCGCAGCGCGCGCCCAACCGCCCCGGCTCGAGAGCGAGTGACAGCCGGACCAGCGCCCTCCCCACTCGCGGGAGAGAACGATGAGCTACCCGACCGGCGAACGCGCATTCCACCGGACCCAGATCGGCCACGAGACGACACCGGGCACGCCCGTGGCCGCGACCGCACAGCTCAACGGCCAGTCGGGGGCGATCATCGACCTCGACCGGGCGCCCGACGACCTCCAGGAGGACTACGGCGGGATCGCCGGGGCCCGGACGGGCCGCGGTTCGTTCGGCGTCCGCCTGGCCAAGATGCCCTTCACGGGCGCGGTGCGCTTCGAGGATCTCCAGCAGCACCTCCAGGCGGGCCTCGCCGGTGGCGTCACGCCCGTCGGCACGCACGCGGCCGCCGTGGAGACGTGGACGTTCGCCAAGGACGAGCTGGCGACGACGCTCATCTCCCAGACGATCGAGGACGGCGACAACGTCCAGACCTACCAGATGCCGTTCAGCCTCCTGACCGACATCAAGCTCGCGTTCTCCAACCTCGGCGCTCCCGCGGCCTCGGGCTGGACGCTCTCGGAGAACTGGATCGGCCAGGACAAGATCGCGATCGGGGGCCTCTCGACGGCAGCGTCGCCGACCGCGGCCGAGACGGTCATGGGCCACCTGACCCGTGCCTACCTCGGCTCGACCTCGACCGCGTTCGCGAGCCTCTCGGAGCTGGTCGGGCTGCACGCGATGGACGTGACGATCCCGACCGGCGTCGTGCCGCGCAAGTGGGGCGACGCCACCGACTACTTCAACACGATCGGCCGGATGCCGACCAAGCCGACCGGCAACTTCACCTTCTACCAGCTCGCGGCGACCAAGACCGGCCTGTTCGATCTCTGGCAGACCGCGGGCTCGGTCGTCCAGGAGAAGCGCCTGCGCGTCCTCGCCCGGGGCTCCCTGCTCTTCGGGACCAATGAGGTCCAGACGATCACCCTGACCGGCGGCCCGACCGGCGGCACGTTCACCCTGACCTTCGGGGCGCAGACGACCACGGCGATCGCCTTCAACGCATCGGCGGCGGACGTGCAGGCAGCCCTCCGGCTGCTCTCGACGATCGGCCCCTACGGCGTGGTGGTCACCGGCGCGGCCGGCGGCCCGTACACCGTCACGATGGCCGGTCCCCTGGCCAACCTCGCGTCTGCCGCGATCACGGCCTCGGGCGCGAGCCTCACGGGCCCCGGCTCTCCGTACACCGTGACGATCGTCGACACGACCCCCGGCGTCGCCGGCGAGTACAAGACCGTGATCGTCGACGGCCGGATCCGCTTCGTGACCGTGCCGGTCCAGGACTCCAACGGCGCGACCGTCTACGCGACGACCGCCCGCTACGTCTACGACGCCACCCTCGGCGCGGACATCGCGGTCACGGTCGTGAACGCCATCGCGACGCTCGTCTAGCCCCCCCCCAGGCCCCGCCGGCGAGTGTCGCTTCCTCGCCGGCGGGGGCCCTTCCGAAGCGACGCATCGGAGAAGCGACCGATGAGGACCAGGACATGAGCCGCGGAGAGTTCGCGATCAGCCGCTACAACATCGGGCCCTGCGAGTGCCCGGGCGGCCCGCACAGCGAGACCGAGACGCCGACGTTCGCCCTCGGGCCCGATGGCCTCGCGATCGCCGGCGAGCTCGCCAAGGGCGACTGGGCTGAGTTCAAGGACCGCCTGACCTTCGGGGACATCCGCGCGATCAAGGCGGTGATGTTCTTTTCCGACGGGATCGTGCGCACGGTCGGGATCCTGCGCTCGCTCGTGAGCTGGTCGCTGAGCGACGAGGCGGGCGTCGCCGTCCCGATCACGATCGGCTCGATCGACGGCCTCTCGGGCGAGCAGGGCGAGCTCGTCGAGCGGATCGCCGACCGACCGATGTTCATCAGGCGACCACTCCCAAACTCGACCGGCGGGTCCTCTCCGGATGGATCCGCGGAAACACCAACCCCGACCAGCTCAGCGACGCCGACGCCGAGTGCGTCCTGATGCTCGCCCTGCGCACGACCGATCTCGACGAGCTGACATCGGATGACCGCGACCGGCTCCTGTGGCTCGAGCACGCTCGGATCGTCGAGGCGCAACGGCTCTCGGTCCTCGCGGACCTGACCGACGTCGGCCACGCGGCGTTCGACGCCGAGATGTTCCCGCCTGACCAGCCGGAGATCGAGCCGTGAACGAGGAGAAGGTCGGCATCCTCGTCTACATCCGCGACGAGGCGACCGCGGCGCTGAACCGCATCGGCGGCGGCCTGCGCGGCACGATGAGCAAGATCGGCTCCGACATCGGGCAGGGCGTTCACACCGCGATCGGCAACCTCGAGAAGATCGGGATCACCGCGGGCGTCGCCGTCGGCGGCTTCGCGATCGCGGCCGCGAAGAGCGCGATGAGCTTCCAGGCCGCCATGGAGCTCATCCGGACCCAGGCCGGCGCGACCCAGGACGAAGTCACCGCGATGACCAAGGGTGTCCTCGAGCTGTCCCCTCAGGTCGCGACGGGGCCCGAGGCGCTCGCGGCGGGGCTCTACCACATCGAGTCGGCCGGGATCCGGGGCGCGAAGGCACTCGACGTGCTCAAGACAGCCGCGCAGGGCGCCAAGGTCGGCAACGCGGACCTCGAGTCGGTCACGAACGCCCTGATCGCCGAAGTGAACTCGGGCATCGGTGGCGTCACGGGCATGTCCGGCGCGATGGGTGTCCTCAACGCGATCGTCGGCGCCGGGAACATGCGCATGGAGGACCTCGCCGCGGCGATGGGCACGGGCATCCTGTCGTCCGCGAAGACCTTCGGGATCAGCATCCAGTCCGTCGGCGCGGCGCTCGCGGATATGACCAACCAGGGTGTCCCGGCGACCGATGCGGCGACCCGCCTGCGCATGTCGTTCTCGCTCTTGGGCGCACCGACGAGCAAGGCGGTCGGGGAGCTGAAGTCGATCGGGATCGGCCAGTTCGACATGGCGAACGCGATGCGCGGCCCCCAGGGGATCCTCGGCGCCCTCACGTTGCTTCGAGAGCACCTCGACAACTCGGGCCTGTCCGCGACGAAGCAGGCGGCCCTGATCTCGGCGGCCTTCGGGGGCGGCCGGAGCTCGACCGCGATCATGACCCTGCTCGGATCGCTCGACAAGATGAAGACGATCCAGGAGCAGATCAACAAGGGCGCGTCGGGCTTCGGAGAGGCCTGGGCGGCGACCCAGCAGGAGGTCGACTTCAAGGCCGCCCAGGTCGGGGCGGCGTTCGACAAGCTCAAGATCCAACTCGGGAACGCGCTCCTGCCGGCGGCCAGCAACATCCTGGGCAGCCTGGCCGACGTCCTCTCGTCCCCCGAGGCGGCCGCGGGCATGCAGTCATTCGGCGACGCGCTGTCCTCCGCCTTCTCCAAGGAGAACATCGCCAACGCGATCGCCTTCGGGCGCGAGGTTCTGCCGACGATCGCCGGCGCCCTCCAGACGACCTTCGGGATCGCCAAGGCCGCGTTCGATCTGTTCATGGGCCTGCCCGGGCCGCTCAAGGAAGCGGCG
>JBGPFS010000172.1:0-5660 GCA_041483455.1 Candidatus Limnocylindria bacterium
ACGGCATCCGGCTCGGAGATCGGGTGGCCGGCGCCCCACAGGTGCGCCGTATCGAGGCAGATCGCGACCCGACCGTCGTCGACCCCGCGGTCGGCGATCGCCTCGAGGATCCAGCTCAGCTCCGCGAGATCGACCCCCAGGCCTCCGCCCGCCCCCGCCGAGTTCTCGAGGACGACGATCGCGGCGTCCGGCCCGTCGTCGACCTCGCCCAGGACCCGGGCCAGCCCGTCGGCGAGGCGGGCCACGCCGACCTCTGCGCCGGTCCCTTTGTGCGAGCCGACGTGGAGGTTGACGAAGCGGGCACCGAACGAGACCGCCGCCTCGAGCTCGCTCCGGAGCACCTCGACCGAGCGGGCATGGAAGTCGTCGTCAGGCCCGGCCAGGTTCACGAGGTAGGCCGCGTGGATCGCCAGGGGACCCATCCCCAGCTCCGCGAAGCGGGCGCGGAAGGCCGGCAGCTCGCGCGGTGGTTCCGTCCGGCGCTTCCAGGCCGTGGGGTTGTCGGCGAAGACCTGGAGCGTGTCCAGCCCCAGCGCGTGCGCCCGTTCGACCGCGGCCACCATCCCATCGCCGAGCGGCAGGTGGGCGCCGATCCGCCGGCCGTCGGGAAGCATCACGGAATGGTAGCCGGCAGGTGTCGGTGCCGCTCGGCGTCGGGCAGCCGGATCGGCTGCCCTCGGAGACCGATCGGGGTCCCTCGGAGACCGATCGGGGTCCTGCCCGGCGGGGCCAGCTCCGGCACTCCGTTCCACTCAGGCGCGTTTGCGCCACATGCATGCTGCGACCGTCGACCGCGGCGGCCGGGCTGCCATCGGTCATCGAAATGCGCGAGGCGCAACGACCCACCGGTCAAGCTCAAAGCACGACGCGTCACGGTCGTGCAGATGGCGCAAGGTCGCACCGACTCCGTTCCGGCCGGCGAGACCGTGGCGGTCGTGACGTGCGCCACACGCAAACAGGCGGTCGGATCGTGCGTCAGGCGTAAGCGGTCGTCACCGCGCTCGCGGCCGCGCTCCGGCGGCCGTGACCAGGCCCGTGGTCGGCGGCAGGGAGCAGGCCCGTGGTCGGCGGCCGTGACCGGCGCCACCCTCCGCCTTCCCCGACCGACCGCTACGACCGGCGGTCGCGACCCTTCGTGTACTCACCCCCGACGACCGATTCGATCAGCCCGTAGTCGCCGTCGCGACGACGATAGAGGACGTTGACCCGCTCGTTCTCGGCATTCACGAACACGAAGAACGCGTGTCCGAGGTCCTCCATCCGGGCGATCGCGTCCTCCTCGAACATCGGCTCGATCGCGAAGCGCTTCGTCTTCACGATCTTCGACCCACGCTCGGGCTCGGCGGTCCCGTCGGCGATCTTGCGCAGGAGGTTCTTCTCCTCGAGCGGGCGACTGCGGACGCGCGGCCGGTCGCGGTGATCGACGGCCTGGCGCTCCATCTTGTCGAGGACCTCGTCGAAGGCGGCCCGATGGGTCAGAGCCGCCGAGCGTGCCCGCAGGGCCTGGCCGTCGATGACGAGCGCGACCTCGACGATCCGCGAATCCTCCTCGCTCCGGTGGCGCTCCTCGGAGAGCTCGACCGTGGCCTCGCTCCGGTCGTCGAGGAGCCGCTCGAGGCGGCCCATCTTCCGCTCGACGTATCGCCGGACATCCTCCGGAACGTCGATGTTCTTGCCCTTGACGATCGTCCGCACGACTGACCTCCGGGCTGCGACTTCCTCGCTCGAGTATAGGAGCCGGCGGGTCGGCGAGCCGCGTCGGCGACGCCGGCCCTGGCGAAGACCGACCGTTCCGGGCTTGCCTCACCGCTCCCGGGCGAGGGTCAGGGCGGAGACGCCGACCGCCCCTGCGTCGAGGAGGACGTCGGCGCAGGCGGCGAGCGTGGCGCCGGTCGTCACCACGTCGTCGATCAGGACGATCCAGCGTCCCCGGACCCAATCGTGGGCGGCCGCCAGCGGGGTCGGTGCCCCACGCTGGACGCCGGTCGGCGCCCCACGCTGGACACCGGCCGCTGCCCCGGCCCTATCATCGGCCGCCGCCCCGGGCGGCCTTCCGGCCGGTGCCAACGCGAAGGCACCGCGCACGTTGGCCGCTCGTGCGTCCCGGTCGAGGTCGAATTGGCGGTGGGTCGAGCGGGTCCGGGTCACGGCCTGCGCCACCGGCGATCCGAGCGCCCGACCCGCGGATTCCGCGAGCAATGCGGCCTGGTCGAAGCCGCGCTCCCGGGCCCGCTCGCGGTGGACGGGCACGGGGACGAGGAGGTCGCCCCCGACCCCGACGCGTCTCCAGCGGGCCGCCATCTCGCGACCGAGGGGTCCGGCCAGGCGACGCTCGCCGCCGTACTTGAGGGCGTGCAGGGCCGACCGGACCGGGCCCCCGAACCGGGCGCACCACTCGAGCTGGAGGAGTGGCTCCGGGATCGAAGCGGGCGCGCCGATCGGCTCGCCGGCAGGCTGGTCGAGGCGCTCGCGGAAGGCCGGCAGGCAAGACGGGCAGATCAGCACGCCCTCTTCCCCGCAACCCGGGCAGTTGGCCGGAAAGGCGAGGTCGAGCGCTCGATCGAGCACGCCCGGGAGCGAGCGAGAGGAGGCGCTCGATCGCGCTGGTCGGCCCATGGGCGGAGACTGGACCGGCGGCCTCGTCCGGCACTCACCGGGCGCTCACCAGTGACGCGCCGGGCGCTCACCGGGCGCTCACCGGGCGCTCACCCGTGACTCGCCGGCCGCTCTCTCGCCGCTCACCCGTGACTCCACCCGTGACTCCGCCCGTGACTCCGCCCGCGGATCACCTGCGGATCAGGAGCCGGGGATGGGCTCCAGCTGCACCCGGTCGCCCACCTGGGTGCGCGTTCGCTCGATCGACCCGACCGGCAGCTCGAGCGTCCCGTCGGCGCCCCGGACCAGCCAGACGACCCCGGTCCACGGTGCCAGCGAGCGTCGGGCGGCCACGACCGGCCGCGACCCATCGGCTGCCGGGCGACCCAGGAAGACGGCATCGATCGGGAAGCGCATGAACATCATGTGGATCCCATTGCTGCCCGGGAGCCAGAGGCCCTCGCCGGGCGCGATCGACGGCCGGCCCATCAGGCCCCTGAACTTGCTCCAGAGCGGGGCCGCGACCGCGCCTCGTTCGGCGAGGTCGGTCAGGCGGGTCAGGTTCCGGAAGGCCAGGACGGCGCCCATGGGGGCGGTCAGGGCTTGTTCACCCCGACGAGGTTCTTGACGATCAGGATGATGGCCGGCCCCAGGATCACGATGAACAGCGAGGGGAAGATGCAGCCGACGAGCGGGAAGAGCATCTTGATCGGCGCCTTCGCCGCCATCTCCTCCGCCCGCTGACGCCGCTCGATCCGGAGCTGCTCGGACTGGACCTGGAGGACCTTCGAGATCGAGACACCCAGCTGTTCGGCCTGGATGATCGCGCCGATGAAGTTCGTGAGCGGGACCACCTCGGTCCGCCCCACGATGTCCCGCAGCGCTTCCCGGCGGGCCTTCCCGACCCGGACCTCGGCGAGCGCCCGGCGGAACTCCTCGGACAGCGGCCCCTTGAGCTTCTCGACCACCTTGCCCAGGGCCGCATCGAAGCCGAGCCCGGCCCGCACGGAGATCGTCAGCAGGTCGAGCGTGTCCGGGATCATCATGAGGATCGCCTTCTGGCGGCCCCCGATCCGGCGCCCAAGCCAGAACTCCGGCGCGGTGTAGCCGAGCAGGAGTCCGACCGCGGCCATCGCGGCACCCAGCACGAACGGCATCCCCAGGATGTTGAGGACGGCGAAGAGGAAGAAGAACAGGGCCGCGCCGATGATCGCGCCGACGGCCTTGATCCCGAGCCAGTCCGAGACCCGAAGATCGCCCGGGTTACCGGCCAGGGCCAGCCGCTTCTCGGTCCGGTCGGCGAACGAGGCACTCGTGAGCCGGGCGACCGACCCCGACAGCCGCGCGACAAGCGGACGGATCGTCCGCTCGAGGAACGGCTGCTGGAGCTCGATCTCCTCGAGGCTCTTCGCCTGCATCGAGCCAAGCTGGGTCAACCGGGCCTGGACCGGGTCGACCGGCCGAGCCCCGGCGAAGCCGAGGAAGATCAGGAGGATGGATCCGGCGGCGAGCGCCGCGATGACGAGGGGGACGGGCATCGGCTAGACCTCGATGTCGACGATCTTGCGGATCGCCATGAAGCCCAGGAACATCATGAACCCGCCGAAGAACAGGATGACCACCCCGGCCGGCAGGCCGAGGATGCTCACCGCCGGGTCGAACATCGGAGTCATGAAGCCCGGAGCCGCGACGAACAGGAAGCCGGCCAGGCCGATCGGCAGGAAACCGACGACGTAGCCCGACAGCCGTTGCTGGGCCGTGAGGGTGCGGATCTCGCCCTTGATCCGCACCCGCTCGCGGATCGTGTAGGCGATCGAATCGAGGATCTCGGCGAGGTTGCCACCGACGTTGTGCTGGATCGAGATCGCGGTGGCCATCAGCTCGAGGTCGTCCGACTTGACCCGGCGGACCATGTTCTCGAGGGCCTGGTCGAAGGGCAGGCCCAGGTTGACCTCGCGGATGACCCGGGAGAACTCGGTCGAGATCGGCGGACGCGCCTCGCGGACCACGAGCTCGATCGCCTGGAGGAACGAGGAGCCGGCCCGCAGCGCGTTCGCGATCAAGGTGATGGTGTCGGGGAGCTGCTTGTTGAAGGCGCCCAGCCGGCCGTTCTTGCGGCGGGTCAGCCAGAACCGCGGGAGCATGAACCCGACGAACGCCCCGACGAGCAGGGCGATCGGGCTGCCCAGGGCCGGCATCGCGAACGACAGGATGAAGAAGAGGATGGGGACGCCGACGATCGCCCCGCCCCAGATCATCAGGTACTCGCTGACCTTGAGCTTGAGGTCGGCCCGGGCGATCTCGCGGGCGAGGTTCGCTCCGAAGTCGCGCTGCTCGACGACCCGGTTGAGGCTCGCCAGTGCGGAACTCTGGGCGATCAGGTCGCTGAGCGGGCCCTGGCCCGTCGAGGCCGGCTTGTCCTTCTCCGGCCGGTCCGAGGCGTAGCGCTCCAAACGGGCGCTGATCCCCGAACCGCCGCTCGACGTGGCCAGCCCGAGCGCGATCAGGATGATCGCGAGGGCCGTCACGCCCGCGACGGCGAGGGTCATCGTCGTGTCCATGGAGCGCTTTCCTCCCTCGGCCGGCTAGTAGCTGAACCCGAAGAGGTTCGGCGGCAGATGGATGCCCATCACCTCGAACTTCTCGACGAACTTCGGGCGGATGCCGGTCGGCTTGAGCCGGCCGTTGATCTTGCCCTCGACGACGCCGGTCTGCTCGAAGACGAAGACGTCCTGCATGACGATCACATCACCCTCCATTCCCTGGACCTCGGTGATGTTGACGATCTTGCGGGTCCCGTCCTTGAGCCGGCTCTGCTGGACGATGAGGTCGACCGCCGAGGCCACCTGCTCCCGGATCGCCCGGAGCGGCAGGTCGACGCCGGCCATCAGGACCATCGTCTCGAGCCGCGAGAGCATGTCCCGCGGCGAGTTCGCGTGGCCGGTCGACATCGAGCCATCGTGGCCGGTGTTCATGGCCTGGAGCATGTCGAGGGCCTCGCCCGAGCGGCACTCACCCACGATGATCCGGTCGGGGCGCATGTGCAGGGCATTGCGCAACAGATC
>JBGPFS010000173.1:0-5601 GCA_041483455.1 Candidatus Limnocylindria bacterium
ATCCCCTGCTGGGGCTCGGTCATCAGCGCGAAGCGCATCGTCGTCTCCGTTCGCCGGCTCGGTCGGCGCTGTCGTCTGGCCTGGGCCGGATAGTCAGGTTCGGCTGGGTGTTCGTCCTTGACAGGACCATTCAGGTACGTATGATAGTCCATCTCATGCGAACAACTTCCACTCCGACCCGGGCCGGCTGCCGATGAGCGACACCGCGGTCGATCCGGCGACCCCAGCGGCTCCCGATCTCCGGCGTGAACGTGCGACGCGCATCGTCGAAGACGTTCGCGGCGCGATCGGGACCCTCCGCTGCTCCGGCACCGGACGGCTCGTGCGGCAGGGCATCAGCATGACCCACATGCACCTGCTCTGGCTGCTCGTCGAGCACGGCGAGCAGCCGATGAGCCGGCTCGCGGAGCTCCTCGACACGTCGGTCTCGAGCGCCACCGGGATCATCGACCGGATGGAGGAGCGAGGGCTCGTGGAGCGCGTCCGCGTGCCCGACGACCGCCGGATCGTCCTGGTCCGGCCGGCCCCGGAGGGTCTCCGGATCCTCGAGGACACCCAGATCATGAAGGACGACCTGATCCAGGCGATCGTCGGGCGGCTCGACGACGCCCAGCTCGACGATCTCGAGCGGACGATCGTCGCGCTCCGGACGGCCCTCGAGGCGGAGCTCGCCGCCGGGGGTGTCGAGTTCGCCGAGCTGGGCGGACACGGCCACGACCACCCCCACAGCCACCACCCCGACCACCACCAGCACGTCGCCGGCCGCTGGGTCGGCCACCCGGAGGAACAGACCACATGACGGAAGCCAGCCTCGACCTGGGCGAGGAGGTCCGCGCCCCGTCGCTCGCCGAGGACCCCGCGCTCGGGCTGCCCCGGCGGGAGAAGATGGAGATCCTCTTCGCCGTCATGCTCGGGCTGTTCCTGGGCGCCCTCGACCAGACGATCGTCGGAACGGCGCTGCCGAAGATCGTGACCCAGCTCTCGGGCAACGACTGGTACGTCTGGGTGGTCACGATGTACCTGCTCACGAGCACGATCTCCGTCCCGTTCTGGGGCAAGCTCTCCGACCTGTACGGCCGGAAGCCGATGTTCATGATCGGGATCGGGATCTTCCTCGTCGGCTCGGCGCTCTCCGGGCTCAGCCAGAACATGCCGATGCTGATCGCCTTCCGGGGCATCCAGGGCATCGGGGCCGGCTCGCTCTTCCCCGTCGCGCTGGCGGTCATCGGCGACCTGTTCACCCCCGCCGAGCGGGGCAAGTACCAGGGCCTCTTCGGAGCCGTCTTCGGGGTCTCGTCGCTCATCGGGCCGGCGCTCGGCGGCTTCCTCACCGACACGATCAGCTGGCACTGGATCTTCTACGTCAACATCCCGATCGGGATCGTCTCGCTCTTCTTCATCGCCCGGCTCCTGCCGACGGTCAAGCGGGCGAACGCATCGCGGACGTTCGACTTCCTGGGCGCCGGGGTCTTCACCGTGGCGATCAGCTTCCTGCTCATCGGCCTGACCAACAAGCAGACCGGCGACTGGACCGACCCGACCGTCGGCGGGTTCCTCCTGATCGCGCTCGTTGGCGTGGCCGTCTTCGCCTTCGTCGAATCGCGGGCCGCCGAACCGATCGTGCCGCTCGCGCTGTTCCGGATCCGGACCTACACCTCGTCGATCCTGGCCACCTTCTTCGTCTCGTTCGGCTTCTTCGGCGCGATCATCTTCCTGCCCCGCTGGTTCCAGTTCGTCGAGGGCCAGTCGGCGACGCAGTCGGGCTACGCCACCCTGCCGCTCCTCGTCGGCCTGATCGGCGGCTCGATCGCCTCGGGCCTCATCGTCTCGCGCACCGGTCGCTACAAGTGGCTGACCGTCGGGGCCGTCGGGCTGATGGCCTTCGGGCTCTTCCTGATGAGCGGGATCCGGGCGGACACGCCGCTGCCGGTCCTGTGGACCTGGATGTTCATCACCGGCCTGGGCATCGGGCCGACCCTGGCGACCTTCACGATCATCGTCCAGAACGCCGTGCCCTTCCACGAGCTCGGCGTGGCGACCTCGAACCTGACCTTCTTCCGCCAGATCGGCGGCTCGATCGGCCTGGCCATCGCCGGCACCCTGTTCGGGACGGAGTTCGCCAGGCAGATCCCCCTCCAGCTCACGGCCAACGGCGTCCCGGCCCAGTTCGTGGCGCAGTTCCAGGGCGGCGGGAGCGGCTTCGACCTGGGCAAGATCTCCGGCGTCGGCGACCTCGGGACGGCCATCCTCGCGCTCGTGCCGGCCCCGTTCCAGGATGCGGTCAGGCCGATCATCCCGAACATCGTGCTGGGGATCCACCAGGCGTTCAGCCTGGGCGTCGCGCAGACGTTCCTCATCGGCGTCGGGGCCTCGCTCGTCGGGGTCGTCTTCGCCGCGACGATGCACGAGGTCCCGCTTCGCAAGACCTTCGGGGCGCATCCTCCCAAGGCGGCCGACCACACGCCCCCGGCGCTGGCACCCTCGGCCCCGATCGATCCGGCGGGCGCCGCCGACTGACGGCCGGCCGATGGATCCGCGCCCTGCCGCCTTCGCGCCCGCGCTCCGTGCCCCGGGGACCGCGGATGCCCCGTTCCGGCGACTGCTCGTCGCGACCGACCTCCCCGCCGGGGCGATGCGCCGGGTGACCGTCGGCGACCTGGACCTGCTGTTCGCCCATGCCTCGACCGGGATCGTCGTGGTCGACGATCGCTGCCCGCACATGAGCGCCCCGCTGTCGACCGGACGGCTCGATGGCTGCGTCGTCGATTGCCCGCTCCACAGCGGCCGCTTCGACCTGTGCACCGGCGAGCCGGTCCAGATGCCGACCACCGGCGGGCTCGACCCGGACGGCGTCTACCACCCGACGTGGTCGCTCGCCGGGCTGGCTCCGAAGGAGGACCCGCCGGGCAAGAAGGCCGAGGCGCGCCGCCTCACCCGCGTCCGACGCTTCCGGTACTACCCGGTCCGGATCGTCGACGGCTGGATCGAGGTGGCGCTGCCGGCCGGTTCCTGAGCCGTCAGCGCAGCTCGGCCTCCGAGGGCGAGGGCCGCATCCGGCCGTCGCCGGCGTACGACTTCACGATCCGGCAGACCTCGGCCGGGTCGTCGGTGAGCGCGATCAGCTCGAAGTCGGCGGCCGAGACCGTGCCGTTCGGGATCTGCACCTTGCGCATCCAATCGAGCAGGCCGGACCAGTACTCGGTCCCGACCAGGACGACCGGGAAGTGCTCGATCTTGCCCGTCTGGATCAGGGTGAGCGCCTCGAACAGCTCGTCGAGGGTGCCGAAGCCGCCGGGCAGGATGACGAACGCGTCGGCGTACTTCACGAACATCGTCTTGCGGGCGAAGAAGTAGCGGAAGTCGACGCCCAGGTCGACGTACTGGTTGAGCGCCTGCTCGTGGGGCAGCTCGATGTTGCAGCCGACCGACAGCCCGCCGCCCTCCTGGCAGCCACGGTTCGCCGCCTCCATCGCCCCGGGACCGCCGCCGGTGATGACGGCGAACCCCTCGCGGGCGAGCATCCGGCCGATCGCCCGGGCCTTCGCGTAGATGGGGTCGCCCTCGATGGCGCGGGCGGAGCCGAAGACGGTCACCGCGGGTCCCATGCCGGCCAGGGCGTCGAAGCCGTCGACGAACTCGGACATGATCCGGAAGACCCGCCAGGGGTCCTCGTTGACGAAGGCCGGCCGGCCCGAGCGCTGGAGGAGCTTCTGGTCCTCGGTCGGGGCGTGGCCGCCGTGGAGTCGATGGGCGGCGGCCGGCTTCATCGAGACCCGACCCGCTCGATAGTGAGCGGGCCCGGCGATCGGCTCGCCGCTCCGGTCGCGGTCGGCGGCGCCGGCTGGGAGATCGCGCTTTCGTTCCATCGCGGCTAGGATGCCACCGCTGGAGGTGCCATGTCGCGGATCCGTCTCGCCCTCGCGGTGCTGCTCGCGCTCGTCGGGCTCGTCTGGGTGGGCCAGGGCCTGGGCCTGCTGCCCGGAAGCTTCATGTCGAACCAGTCGATCTGGGCGATCATCGGGGCCGCCGTCCTGGTCGGGGCGGCGCTCGTCGCCCGTTCGGCACGCGGGCGCTGAAGGGACGCGAAGCCCGGCGGTCAGCGCCGCGCGGTGGCCGCGGCGGCGTTCAGCGGCCCGGCGCCGGGGCCCGGGCCGGCGTTCAGCGGCCCGGCGAAATCCAGGTCTTCCAGGTCGCCTCGTCGTGGCCCGCGGCGAACGCATTCCCGAACCGGACGAGCGGCAGCCGGAGGAGGCGCGGATCGGCCATGAGTCGCGCCGCGACCTCCGCGTCGTCCATCGCCAGGTACCCGAGGCCGGCCTCGCGGTAGGCCCGGCCGGTCTCGTCGAGAAGCGCCCGGGCGCCCAGCCGCTCGACGAAGCGGCGCAGCTCGCCGGCCGCGATCGGCTTCCGCCGGAGGTCGACCAGGTGGATCGCCCAGCGCCGCTCCCGGAAGAACCGGATCGCGGCCCGGGTGGCCCGGTCGTCCTCGCGGCCGAAGACCTGGACCGACGGCGCGTCGGGCGGAAGTGACGGCATCGAGCGGATGCTAGCGGGTACCATCCCGGCTGGAGGCGACGACATGACGGTCTGGTTCACGATCCAGCTCGACGATCGGCCCGGGGCGCTGGCGCGGGTCGCCGGTGCGCTCGGCGAGCGCGGGGTCAACATCACCGGGATCGTGGGCGTCGCCGAGGACACCGACGGGGCCCTCATGCTCACGACGAGCGACCCGACCGCCACGCGGGCGGCCTTCGCGGCCCTCGAGCTGCCGTTCGAGGAGCACGACCCGGTGGGCGGCCTCGAGCCCGAGCGGATGTCCGTCTCGGACCTCCGGCCAGGCCGGCTCGGCTAGGCCGGAGCACCCATGGCCCGCCGGACCGCCGGTCCGCCCACCGTCGCGCTCCGGCTCGTCGTCGACGACGCGCCGGCGTCGATCCCGGCCGTCCTCGAGCGGATCGCCCGGGCGGGTGGGCTCCTGCGGACGCTGAGCACGGTCCGCCAGATCGAGGGGGTCGCGGCGGCGGTCGAGGGCGGCGCGGCGGCGGGCGGGGCGGCGGCGGGCGGCGGCGCGGCAGGCGGGGCGGCGGGCGGCGCGGCGGCCGGCACGAGCGTGCCGCGCGGCGAGGCCGAGCTCGAGATCGAGGTCCAGGGCCTCACCGACGAGGAGATCGTCCGGGCCATCCACGGGACGCCGGGGCTGCGCGTCCACCGGTTCACGCGCTCGCTCGAGAAGGTCTTCGGGAAGCGGATCATCGTCATCGGGGGCGGCGCCCAGGTCGCCCAGGTCGCCCTGGGCGCGGTGAGCGAGGCGGACCGCCACAACCTGCGCGGCGAGCGGATCAGCGTCGACACGATCGCCCTCGTCGGCGAGGAGCATCTCGCCGCGGCGGTCCGGGCGGTGGCGGACCTGCCCCGGGCCCGGCTCCTGGTGCTGGCCGGCTCGATCATGGGCGGCGACGTCTCCCGCGCCGCGGACGAGCTCCGGGCGGTCGGGATCCCGATCATCGCCCTGAACATGGTCGGCTCGATCACCGAGCACGTCGACCTGGTCGTCTCGGACCCGGTCCAGGCCGGCACGATGGCCGTGATGGCGATCGCCGA
>JBGPFS010000174.1:0-5594 GCA_041483455.1 Candidatus Limnocylindria bacterium
CTGGTGGAGGCCGAGTACGACCTGGTCGTGCTGGCCGTCGGAGTCCAGCCGAACAGCGACGCCCAGGCGCTCTTCCCCGAGGGCGACCTGTCCCTGGACGAGTTCCACTACGTCGCCGAAACGGACGAGGACGCGAACCCAGGCCAGACCAGCATCCCCGGGGTCTACGTGGCCGGCGCCGCCTCCGGTGCCAAGGACATCGCCGACTCGATCCTGCACGCCGGCTCGACCGTCGCGCAGGTGGCGGCTTACCTCGAGCGGCCGAAGGTGCCGGCATGACCCAGACCGAGCGACGGATCGGCGTCTACGTCTGCCAATGCGGCGGCAACATCTCCGATCACGTGGACATCGACCAGGTGGTCGCGGCCGCCCAGGGCGAGCCCGGCGTGGTGGTGGCGCGCCAGATGATGTTCGCCTGCTCGGATGCCGGCCAGGGGGAGATGGAGCGCGATATCGAGGAGCAGCAGCTCGACGGCCTCGTGGTGGCGTCGTGCTCGCCGAAGCTCCACGTCGTCACCTTCCGGGGGGTGGCCAAGCGGGCCGGCCTGAACCCCTACGAGTACACCCAGGTCAACGTCCGGGAGCAGGCCTCCTGGATCCACACCGAGGACGAGCAGGGGACGACGAACAAGGCCATCAGCCTCGTCAAGGCCGGCATCGCGCGGACGCGGCTGACCGAGCCGCTCGAGCCGATCGTCGTCGAGACGACGAACCGGACCCTGATCGTCGGCGGCGGCGTGGCCGGGCTGCGGGCGGCGATCGGCCTGGCCGACATCGGGCTCGGCGTGTTCCTGGTCGAGCGCGAGGCGGTGCTCGGGGGCTGGGTCGGCCGATTCGGCGAGATGTACCCGACCGGCAAGAACGGTCGCGAGCTCATCGCCGAGCTCGTCGAGGGCATCCGCCAGCGGCCGTCGATCCGGGTCTTCACCGAAGCGGAGATGGTCAGCAAGTCGGGCAGCTTCGGGAACTACCAGGTCGGCATCCGGGTGGGCGGGGCGACCCCGGAGACGCTGACGGTCGAGGTCGGCTCGATCGTCGTGACCACCGGGTTCGAGACCTATCCGCCGGAGGTCGGCGAGTACGGCTACGGGATCGACGGGGTCGTCACGCTGCCCGGATTCAAGGCGCTGATCGACGGAGCGTCGGGCCCGCTCGCGTATCGCGGGCGGCCGGTCCGGAACGTCGTCTACGTCTACTGCGTCGGCAGTCGCGAGGCGGCGGGGGAGCCCGGTGCCAACGAGTACTGCTCGCGCTACTGCTGCACGGCGACCGTCGCCGCGTCCGTCCAGCTCGCCTCGCGCGACGCCCGGATCCACCAGTACCACCTGTACCGCGACATGCGGACCGATGGCAAGTACGAGCTGATGTACACCGAGTCCCGCAAGCTCGGCTCGGTCTACCTGAAGTTCGCCGAGGACGCCCCGCCGGCGGTATCGCTCGACGCGGCCGGCCGGCTCGTGGTGACGGTCCGGGACCTCCTGACCGACAGCGAAGAGCTGGCGATCCCGGCCGACCTGGTCGTCCTGGTCACGGGCATGATCCCGCGCCGCAACGAGGAGCTGATCGGCGCCCTCAAGCTGCCGGTCGACAAGGACGGCTTCTTCAATGAGATCCACCCGAAGCTCCGGCCGGTCGAGACCGTGGTCGACGGGGTCTACATCGCCGGAGCGTGCCAGGGCCCGAAGAACTCAACTGAGAGCGTCGCGTCCGGCCTGGCCGCCGTGACCCAGAGCGCGGTCATCCTCAAGAAGGGCTTCGCCGAGCTCGACCCGCTCGTGGCGATCGTCCACACCGGTCCGTGCACCGCCTGCGGCGAGTGTCTCGAAGCCTGTCCCTACGGGGCGATCGAGATGGCCGTGGCCGGCTCGAAGCCCGCGGCCGTCATCAGCGAGACCGGCTGCAAGGGGTGTGGCGGTTGCGTGCCGGTCTGCCCGGAGAACGCGATCGACCTGCGCGGCTACACCGACGCCCAGATCACGGCGATGATCGACAGCCTGCTGGAGGTCCCGGCGGCATGAACGCACCGAACCGCGAGCTCCGCGAGATCGTCCGGGAGGAGCCCGTGATGCGGCCCCGGATCCTGGAGGCGCTCGACGACGGACCCCGGACCGTTCCCGAGATCGCGGCGGCGATCGACTGCCCGACCCACGAGGTCGTGTTCTGGGTGATGGGCATGCGCCGCTACGGCTACCTGCGCGAGGTCAAGGGCGCCACCGACGAGGGCTACTTCCGCTACGAAGCGATCGCGAGGGAGCCCACATGACCGTCTCCCGGCTCCGGCGAAGGGACTCCCGCTCATGACGGCTCTGCTGGACACCGACCTGCTCACCGACTTGAAGCGCTTCGGCGCGGCCGACGTCTCCGCCTGCTTCAGCTGCGGGACCTGCACGGCGACCTGCCCGCTGGTCACGGACGACGCGACGTTCCCCCGCCGGATGATCCGCTACGCGCAGGTCGGCCTGCGCGACAAACTGCTCTCGAGCAAGGAGCTGTGGACCTGTTACGCGTGCGGCGAGTGCTCGGAGACCTGCCCGACCCAGGCCGAGCCGAGCGAGTTCATGGCCGCCGCCCGCCGCTACGCGATCGCCGGCTACGACCGGACGGGACTTGCCCGGACGATGTCCACGCGACCCCTGGTCGGGACCTTGATCGCGGTCGCCCTGGCCGCTTTCTTCGCCCTGTTCATGTACGCCGGTCACGGTCCCCAGAGCACGGCCACGCTCGACATCTTCGGCTTCATCCCCGAGGAGCTCATCCACGAGCTGGGGATCGGCGTGATGGCCCTCGTCTTCCTCGCCGGCCTGGCCGGGGTCGTGACGATGGTTCGGGCGGTCGGGCGGGCCTGCGGCGTCACCGTGCGCTCGCTCGTCGGCGGTCGCCGTGCAGTGCGGCGATCGCTCGGTGCGCTGTGGACCGCCCTCGCGGTCGAGACGCTCGGCCAGCGAAGGTACCGCGCCGACTGTGAAGCGGACGAGCCCGGCCGGCCATGGTTCGCCCGGCGCTGGTTCCTCCATGCCGCCACGATGTGGGGCTTCCTGGGGCTGCTGACCGCGACGATCCTGGACTATGGGCTGGCCCTCCTCGGGATCAAGGCGTCCGGGACGCCTGTCCCGATCTGGTATCCGGTCCGCCTGCTCGGCACCGTCGCCGGACTCCTCCTCGTCTACGGCGCGACGAGGCTCATCGTCCGGCGACTCCGGGGAGCGGAGCGGTCGGTCCGCCAGTCGTCCTCCGCCGACTGGACCCTGCTCGCCCTCGTCTGGATCACCGGGATCACCGGGTTCGCCCTGGAGCTCGCCCTCTACCTGCCGAGCGCCCCGGCCTGGGGCTACTGGGTCTTCCTCTTCCACGTCGCAGTGGCGATGGAGCTGGTCGTCCTGGCCCCGTTCATGAAGCTCGCCCACGCCGTCTACCGGCCGGTGGCCCTGTTCTTCCTGGCCCTCGCCGCAATGCCCCTGGACGCCGAGCGAGAGGAGGCCGCCGGTGCCTGACGCCCCGACCCACCGCCCGCAATGCAGCCGCTCGCCTGCCCCGATCTTCGGCCGGGCTCCCGCCCGTGCCTTGTCAACGACACCCCGGCTCGTCTCCGCCGGAGGTGCCAAGCCGGCCAAGTGCCGAGGAGGACTCCGATGACCCAGACCGTGCCGCATGTGTCGATCGAACACCACGAGCGCCTCATGCACCATGTCGATCTCATGCCCGCGACCGGCGACCTGATCCTGGCGAGGCCGCTCGCCGAGCTCAGGCCGCACATCGACGAGCTGTCCGGCTTCCTCACCGGGCTCCTCATCCCGCACATGGATGCCGCCGAGCGCACCTTCTACCCTGAGCTCGAGCGGCTCATGCAGAACCGTCACTCGATGACCCCGATGCGGCGCGAGCACGGCGAGATCCGGCAGCTGGTGGCCGACCTCGTCCGCCTGCAACAGGTACTGGACGAAGGTCGGCTGCACAAGGGTGGCGCGGTCGAGTTGCACCGGGTGATCTTCCGTCTCTACGCGTTGCTCAAGGTCCATCTCGCGGTGGAGCAGCTCTACCTCGAGATCGTCGAGCACGGTCTCTCGGCCGAGAGCACCGACGCGCTCGCGGCCGCCATGGAGCACGCTGGCACGAAGGAGTACTGATCCCGATCGGATGGCAGGCCGATCGGCCCGTGCCGAGGTGACGGCCGGCCCGGGAACATCTCAGGCTGTGGTGACACAGTTGTCGATGTGATGTTCGGTCGGCGCTGCCGGCCCTGCTTTCGACCGTCGCCAAGGAGACGCCGTGAGGATGGACCTCCCGGTCCTGCCGGAACTCAGGTTCCACATCGCCGCGCCAGATGTGGCCGATGCCGCGGCAATCGCGGCGGTGGTCGGCGATCCAGTGCGGGCAGGGATCCTTGCCCTGCTCGGCTCCGGGCCCCACTGCGTCTGCGAGATGGCGGCCGCGCTCGGGGAGCGCCAGAACAACGTGAGCAACCACCTGGCCCGGCTGCGGCAGGCCGGGCTGGTCCGCGCCAGTCGACACCGGGTCGATGCGCGCTGGGTCTACTACGAGCGCGATGACGCGGCCTGCGCCGCGGCGCTCGACCGATTGGGCCGCCTCCTCCGATGACCGCCGTCACGATCAGGCGCGCCCGTCTGCCGTTCTGGCCAACGGCAGCCATCGCGGTGGTCGGCTGGCTCGTCGCCTGGTTCGCCGATCTGCCACTCGCGAACTGGGCCGCGTACGGGCTCCTGGGGCTCGAGCAAGGGTCGCATCTCGGCGATGCCGTGGCGTTCTTCTTCCTCGACGTGCCGAAGGTCCTGCTGCTCCTGCTCGGGATCGTGACCGTGGTGAGCTTCCTGCGCTCCTACTTCCCGCCGGAACGGGTTCGGGCGGCCTTGGCCGGTCGCGGAACGGTGGCTGGCACCGTGGCTGCGGCCGGGTTCGGGGTCGTCACCCCGTTCTGCTCGTGCTCGGCGGTGCCGCTCTTCATCGGCTTCGTCGAGGCCGGGATCCCGATGGGCGTCACGTTCGCGTTCCTGATCAGCTCGCCGATGGTCAACGAGGTCGCGCTGGTGCTCCTGTGGGGTCTCTTCGGGCCCGGCGTGGCGCTGCTCTACATGGCCGCCGGGCTGTCGGTCGCGATCGTCGGCGGTCTCGTGCTGGGGCGGCTCGGCGTCGAGCGCTGGGTCGAGCCGTGGGTGCTCGAGATCCGGGCCGGCGGCGGCGCGACGTCGCGTGCGCTGAACCTCAGCGTCGAGCAGCGGCTGCGGGACGGTTGGGCGTCCACGACGGGCCTCGTCCGCAAGGTCCTGCTCTACGTCCTGGTCGGGATCGGGATCGGGGCGTTCATCCACGGCTTCGTCCCGACCGACCTCGTGGCCCAGATCGGCGGGCGCGAGAACCCGTTCGCCGTCCCGCTCGTCGTGTTGATCGCGCTTCCGCTCTACTCGAACGCCGCCGGGACGATCCCGATCGTCCAGGCGCTGCTCGGCAAGGGCATGGCGGTCGGGACCACCCTCGCGTTCATGATGGCCATCACGGCCATCAGCCTGCCCGAATTCATCATCCTGCGCCGCGTGATCCGCTGGCCGCTCATCGCGGCCTTCGCCACGGTCGTGACGATC
>JBGPFS010000175.1:0-5554 GCA_041483455.1 Candidatus Limnocylindria bacterium
CGGCGGCGGAACTTCCTGCCACCCGACAGCTTCCCGTACGACAACCCGTCGGGTCTGGGGACCGCGGTCAATGGCGAGAAGATCTACATCGATTCGGGCAACTACGAACCCGCGCTCGACAAGGGCCTGGCCATGGCCGGCTACGCGAACCTCGCGGCGACCAAGGCCGAGGCCAAGGCGCGCGGCAAGCTGCTCGGGCTGGGCCTCTCCACATATATCGAGGTGTGCGGGGTCGCGCCGTCCAAGTGGATCGGCGCGGTCGGCGAGGGCTGGGGCGCCGCCATGTGGGAGTCGGCGAACCTCCGGATGCACCTCACCGGCAAGGTCGTGCTCACCGTCGGCACCCAGCCGCAGGGCCAGGGCCACGAGACCACGTACGCGCAGATCATCAGCCACGAACTGGGGATCCCGATGGACGACATCGTGGTCCAGCACTCGGACACCCAGGGCACCCCGTTCGGGTACGGCTCCTACGGCAGCCGGACGTCGAACGTGGGCTCGGGCGCGGCCATCAAGGCGGCGGCCAAGATCCGCGAGAAGGCGAAGCGCTACGCCGCCCACATGCTCGAGGCGAACGTCGACGACATCGAGGTCGATGGCGCGAACTACCGGGTCAAGGGCTCGCCGGACAAGGTGAAGACCATCCAGGAGATCGCGTTCGCGCTCGACCTGGCGTTCGACACGCCCGAGGGCATGGAGCCGTACCTCGACGAGACGGCCTACCACGACACGCCGAACTGCACCTTCCCGTTCGGGACTCACATCGCGATCGTCGAGATCGACGAGGAGACCGGGCACGTGGACCTCGTCCGCTACGTCGCGGTCGACGACGTCGGCAAGAAGATCAACCCGATGATCGTGGACGGCCAGCTCCACGGCGGGATCGTTCAGGGCGTCGGCCAGGCGCTCTGGGAAGGCGCCGTCTACGGCGACGACGGTCAGCTGCTCACCGGCTCGATGCTCGACTACGCGCTCCCGCGCGCGTCGTGGCTGCCGAGCTTCGAGCTCGACGAGACCGTCACCCCCTCCCCGGTCAACCCGCTCGGCGTCAAGGGCGTCGGCGAGGCTGGCTGCATCGCCAGCACCGCGGCGGTCTCGAACGCCGTGATCGACGCGCTCAGCCCGCTCGGCATCCGTCACCTCGACATGCCGTATACGGCACAGAAAGTCTGGGGCGCCATCCAGGGCGCGAAGGGAGGCCAGGCATGATCCCGGCGGCCTTCGACTATCGGCGACCCGCGAGCGTCGACGAGGCGCTCCGAGTCCTCGCATCGGACCCGGGCACCAAGGTCATCGCGGGCGGGCACAGCCTGCTCCCGCTGCTCAAGCTCCGGCTCGCGGCTCCCGAGACGCTGCTCGACATCGGGCGGCTCGGCGAGCTGCGCGGCGTCCGTCAGCTGCCCGGCGGGGGTTTCGCCGTCGGTGCGCTGACGACCTACTCCGAGCTGCTCGACTCCCCGGCCCGCGTCCTCGGCGTGCTCCGCGATGCCCTGCCGTCGATCGGCGACGTGCAGGTACGGAACCGGGGCACGGTCGGTGGGGCGCTCGCCCACGCGGATCCCGCCTCCGACCTCCCGGCCTGCCTCATCGCTCTCCGGGCCGAACTGGTGCTCCGCTCGGCGACCGGTGAACGGACCGTCGCCGCAGACGGCTTCTTCGTGGGCCCGTTCCAGACGGCGCTCCGGGGCGACGAGCTCGTCATCGAGATCCGCTTGCCGGCGCCGAGGGACGACGCCGGGTCCGCCTACGCGTCCCTGGAGCAGCCTGCGTCCGGGTACGCCCTGGTCGGCGTCGCGGCTGTCGTGTTCGTCGACGGCGCGGGCAAGATCACCGCGGCTGGCGTCGGCGTAACGGGGGTCTCGGACCACCCCTACCGGGCGACCTCGGTCGAGGCCGGGCTCGTCGGCAGCGACGGGTCGGCGGCTTCGATCGCGGCAGCCGTCGGCGGGATCGTCGGCGACCGGGCGGTGAACGCGGACATCCACGCGGGTCGCGAGTACCGGACGGCGATGGCCGTCGTCTACGGGCGACGGGCGATCGAGGCCGCGCTCGCTCGCGTCCGCTGACGGCGAGGGCGTCGGACCTCGGTGCGGCTCGAGCGACTCGTTCCGGGCCGCCGGCCACCCGAAGGGCTGGAGGGCAGCGTTCTCACCCGCGACCTCGTGGTCGCGGGTGATCGCTGGTCCAAGGGTCGGCGGCTCGGCCCGGCCGATCTCGCCGGGTTCGCCGCCGATCCGACGGCGAATGGCGGCAGCCCGGTCACGGTCCTGGTCCCGGAGCCGGGCGAGCTCCACGAGGACGACGCCGGGCGCCGGCTCGCCGCCGCGGTCCGCGGAGACGACCGCGCGTTGACACTCCGGGGACCGGCGCAGTCGCGGGTCGACCTCGTGGCCGCGGTCTCGGGCGTCGTGGCCGTGCGCATCGAGGCGCTCGAGCGCCTCAACCGGCTCGACCCCCTCGAGGTGTTCACGGTGTTCGACGGGCAGATCGTCGCGCCCGGCGATCTCGTCGCGAGCGTGAAGGTGGGTCCCCATCTCGTCGACGAGGCCATCGTCGCGGCGGGGGAGCGGATCGCCCGACGCGGGGGCCCCCTCGTCCTGGTCCGGCCGTTCCGGCCAGTCCGGATCGCCGTGCTCGTGAAGGAGACGATCGAGGGCGCAGCGCGGGACCGCTTCGAGACATCGGTCCGGGCGAAGGTCGAGGGCCTCGGTGCCGTGCTCACGGGGATCCGCTACGTCGTCGATACGGCCCCTGCTGCGACCCGTGCGCTCGGCGACGCGACGACGGGGCGCCAGCGGGCGGCGATCGTCCTCACCGCCGGCGGCGCCAGCACGGACCCGGCGGACGCGTTCTTCGTCGCGGTGACCGCGCTCGGCGGACGGGTCGTCCGCCATGGGGTCCCCGCCCACCCGGGCTCGATGGTCTGGCTCGGGCGCGTCGGCCGGACGGTCGTCATCGGCCTGCCGAGCTGCGGGGCGTTCTCGAAGGCGACCGCGGTGGATCTCCTGCTCCCGCGCCTCGTCGCGGGCGAGCCGGCCTCGGCGAAGACGGTCGCCCGCCTCGGTCACGGCGGGATCCTCACCCGGAGCCAGCGCTTCCGGTTCCCCGCCTATGCGCGGGACCTCGACGCGCCAGACGGCTGATCTCGATCGCCCGCCCGGCTGCGGGACGGGTCGGCGAGGCACGTCGGTGTAGCATCGCGGCGCATGGAACCGAACGAGCCCACCACCCCGCAAGGCGAGGCCGTCGCCGCGGATCGCATCGCCTCCCGCCAGCGACGCCCCGAGACGACCCGGTCGATCGACGGCATCCAGGACGAGCTCCGCCGCCACGGCTACATCGCCGAGCGATCGCTCGCGACGACCGTCTTCCTGGCGCTGGAGCTGGGCCGCCCGCTCCTCCTCGAAGGCGAGGCGGGCGTGGGCAAGACGGAGCTGGCCAAGGTCCTCGCGTCGATCCTTGGAACGCGCCTCATCCGGCTCCAGTGCTACGAAGGCCTGGATGTCAATACCGCGGTCTACGAGTGGAACTACCCGCGCCAGATGCTCGAGATCCGGCTGCTCGAGGCGCGCGGCGAGATCGCCCACGCGTCGACGCACGACATCTTCGGCCCCGAGTTCCTGCTGAAGCGGCCGCTCCTCCAGGCGCTCGAAGCCAGCGACGGCAGCGCGCCGGTCCTGCTGATCGACGAGATCGACCGCGCCGACGAGGAGTTCGAGGCGTACCTGCTCGAGATCCTGTCCGACTTCCAGGTCACCGTCCCGGAGATCGGGACGATCCGGGCGGCCCAGGCTCCCCGCGTCGTCCTGACCTCCAACCGGACCCGCGAGGTCCATGACGCCCTGAAGCGCCGCTGCCTCTACCACTGGATCGACTATCCGACGGCGGAGAAGGAGTTCGAGATCGTCGCCGCGCGCGTGCCCGATGTGCCGACCCGGTTGGCCCGCGAGGTCGTCGCCTTCGTCCATCGGCTGCGCGCGGCGGATCTCACCAAGGTCCCAGGCGTGGCCGAGACCCTCGACTGGGCCGCTGCGCTTCTTTCCCTGGGCGCCACGGAACTTGCCCCGGACCTCGTCGACGAGACCCTGGGCGTCGTTCTCAAGTACGAGGAGGACATCCGCCAGGTGCGCGGTGTCGCCGCCCGTCAGTACCTCGTCGAGGCGATCCCCGAGGCCTGACCGATGACCGCCCCCGATCGCGGATCTTCGATCCTCGTCGCGCCGACCGGCGAGGCGATCGACGGCCGACGGCTGCTCGCCGAGGCCGTCGGCTTCGGGCGGGCCCTTCGCTCGGCCGGGCTGGCGATCGATCTCGGGGCGGCGATCGACTTCGCTCGAGCCCTGGCGCTGGTGGATATCGGTCACCGGGAGACGGTCCGCGATGCGGGGGCGGCGTTGTTCGTCCGCCGGCGGGACGAGCGCGAGACGTACGAGCGGGTGTTCGCCCATTTCTGGCGCCGCCGAGGCCGGCGGCTCCCGGCCCCGCGGCTCGACGTGCCCGCCGCGCCGGACGCGGACCGCGAGGAGGGCGAGCCGGCCGGCTCTGACGAGTCCGGCGAGGGACGTGACGCGCCGCTGACCGAGCGCGCCCGGCTGGGCGTTCAGATCGCGACCGACGCCGAGGAGGGGGGCGAGATCGAAGGAGCGACGATCTCGCCCGACGCCTGGTCCCGGAGCGAGGTCCTTCGCCACCGCGGCTTCGACCGGATGACGGCGGCCGAGCTTCGCGATGCCGAGCGGTTCGTCGACCGCCTTCGGCCTCGCCTCGAGCAGCGCCGGACCCGGCGCCAGGAGCTCCACCCGCACGGCCGCCGGCTCGCGGCCCGAGCGATGTTCCGACGTAACCTCGCGACGGCCGAGCTGACGACCTGGGTGTGGCGGCGCCACATCCGCGAGCCGCGCCAGCTCGTCGTGCTGTGCGACATCTCGGGGTCGATGGAGCGCCACTCAAGGCTGCTCCTCCGGTTCATCCAGGCTCTGGCGCGGACGAACGAGGTCCGGACCGAGTCGTTCGTGTTCGGGACGCGGCTCACCCGCGTGACGCGCTTGCTCAAGGACCGCGACCGTGATCGGGCGCTGACGCGGGTCGCCGACACGGTCACGGACTGGGCCGGCGGCACCCGGATCGGGGAGTCGTTCCGCGAGTTCAACCACCGCTGGGCGCGTCGGACGCTTCGCTCGTCGGGCGTCGTCATCGTCGTGTCCGACGGCTGGGACCGCGGCGATCCCGCGCTCGTGGCCGCCGAGACAGCTCGGCTCCGGCGGAATTGTCACCGGCTCGTCTGGCTGAACCCCCTGGCTGCGGCGCCCGGCTACCAGCCCCTTGCCGCCGGGATGCGTGCCGCCTACCCGTTCATCGACGACTTCCTGCCGGCCGGCACGCTCGCCTCGCTCGAGCGTCTGGGCGAGATCCTGTCCGGTGCTCGGCAGGGGACCTCGCTTCGCGGTGCGGCGGTCACGCGCGCTACGGCGGTCGCGCCGTCGCTCGGCCTGACGGCACCCGACCCGGCGCCGCCGCTGCCACTCGATCGCGCGCCCGAGGACCCCGGGCGCGC
>JBGPFS010000176.1:0-5552 GCA_041483455.1 Candidatus Limnocylindria bacterium
AAGGAACGCCACCATGAGCGGCTTCGGGGCCGCGGCGAAGACGATCGCGAACGGCACGCCCGACAGGCGGTGCCGGCCGTAGACGACCGGAAGCATCGCGGCCGCCAGCAGGATCGTGACGTTGCCAACCACGTACTCGGCGAGGACCGGGGCGCAGACGAGGGCGACGGCCGTGGCGACAGCCCGGACCGCCGGGGACATCCCCCGGGTCGCGTACACGGCCGCTCCGGCGACGACCACGACCCGGAGGACGAACCAGCCCCCCAGGGCGATGTCGTCGGGCAGGCCGGTCCACGGGACGGCGAGGAGGAACGCGAGCGGCGTGTAGAGAAAGCCGCCCGAGGCGTAGGGGTCGCCGCCATCCAGCCAGGTCCGGGCGACCGCCAGGACGCGGGCTCCATCGAGACCCCACCACTCGCCCCAGCCGGGCAGCCAGCCGATGAACAGGACGAGCGCCATCGCGACGGCTGCGATGGCCACCACGGCCCACAGGATGGCGAACGAACGGGCCGTGCCGGGGGAGGGCGCCGAACGATCGGCGGTCGTCGAGCGGACGGCATCGCCCGGCGAGGTCGACGCGGGTGGGGGCGCGGGCTCGGCGCGATCAGTCGACAACGGATCTCACCGCGGCCACGACCCGATCCACCTCGGAAGGCGTCATCCCGGGCCAGATCGGCAGGCTGATCGCGCCGGCGTAGGCGCGTTCGGCGGCCGGGAAGTCGCCCGGGCCGTAGCCCATCGAGCGGTAGAGGGGATGGAGGTGGAGCGGGATGAAGTGGACGCCCGACCCGATCCCGCCGGCGCGCAAACGGTCGATCGCCCGCGCCCGTCGGGACGCGATGGGGCGCAACCCCGCCGGCAGGCCTTCCACGCCGGGCAGGGCCAGGTCCACCGAGCCGTCGCCGCCGGCCGCGTCGCCCAGCCGGATGATGAACAGGTGCCAGGCGTGCTCGGCCCCGGCGCCGGTCGGGGGCAGGATGACCCGGCCCGCTGCAGAGTCGTCCGCCAGGCCCTCCAGGTAGCGGACGGCGATCGCCGCCCGGGCAGCCCGGAGCTCCGCCGCGCGCTCCAGCTGGACCAGCCCGATCGCCGCCGCCAGGTCCGTCAGGTTGTCCTTGAACCCGGCGTCGCGGATCTCGTAGTACCAGCTCCCGGCGGCCGTGTAGCGCTTCCAGGCGTCCCGGCCGATGCCGTGCAGGCGCATCGTCCGGGCGCGCTCGGCGAGCACCTCGTCGTCGGTCACAAGCATCCCGCCCTCGCCGGTGGTGATCGTCTTGGTCGCGTAGAAGCTGAATGCCCCGGCTCGCCCGACCGTCCCGGCGAACTGCCCACCGAGCGCGGCGATCGGCGAGGGGAAGGCATGGGCGACGTCCTCGACGATGGGCGGCGGCGCGCCCAGGCCGGCCCGCTCCGCGCCCCGGGCGGCGGCCCCCAGCAACGTCGGGACGTCGGCTGGCAGTCCGGCCACGTGGACGACCTCAACGGCGCCCGTCTTCGGGCCGATCGCCCGCTCGACCGCTTCCGGATCGGCCGCCAGGGTCCGCTCGTCGACGTCGACGAGGATGGGCCGGGCGCCGAGATGGAAGGCGACCTCCGCGGAGGCGGCGAAGGTGTAGGTGGGAACCACGATCTCCGCATCCCGGCCCACCCCGAGCCCCTCGAAAGCCAGGTGAAGCGCTGCGGTCGCGCTGTTCACGGCGACAGCATGCCGGGTGCCCACGTACTGGGCGAACGCCGCCTCGAACGCAGCCGTCCGCGCGCCCGTCGTCAGCCAGCCCGAGTCGAGGACGGCGATGACCGCATCGCGCTCGGCCGCCCCAAGGCTCGGCCGGTGGAACGGGATGAACGGCTCGGTCATACGACCACCGCCTCCGGGTCGAGGTCGCCCAGGACCGTGAACAGCTCTGCCCGGGCCCGCTCGTGATCTCCCGCTGCCCCGATGGCCACGAGGGCATCGAGCCGGGCGAGGACATCCCCGGCCGGTTCGGCTGCGCTCGTCGCCCGGGCCGATCGATTGGCGCGCATCACCTTCGGATGCCTCGTGGCCTCGTGGCGCTCGGCCTCGTAGAACAGCGATTCGTGGAGCTTCTCGCCGGGCCGTAGGCCGATGAACTCGAACGGCACCGAATCCGGGTCGCGGCCGGCCAGTCGCGCCAGGTCACGAGCGAGGTCGACGATCTGAACGGGCTCGCCCATGTCGAGGACGAAGAGATCGCCCGGGGTGCCGATCAGAGCCGCCTCGAGGATGAGCCGAGCGGCCTCGGGGATCGTCATGAAGTAGCGGGTCATGTCGGGGTGGGTGATCGTCAGCGGGACGCCCTCGGCCAGCTGGCGCTGGAACAGCGGGACCACGCTGCCGGACGAGCCGAGCACGTTCCCGAAGCGCACGGCCACATAGGGACGCCCACTGCGGGCGGCCACCTCGGCGACTGCGATCTCCGCGAGCCGCTTGGTGGCGCCCATGACCGACGACGGTCGGACGGCCTTGTCGGTCGAGACGAGGACGAAGCGCTCGACGCCGGCTGCGATCGACGCCCGGAGCGCCGTGAGGGTGCCCCCGACATTCGTGTAGACGGCATCGGCTGGGTGGTTCTCCATCATCGGGACGTGCTTGTAGGCCGCGGCGTGGAGGACCAGGACCGGGCGGTCTTCCGTCAACAGGCGGCCGAGCGCTTCGGTGCTGACCACGTTCGCAAGGCGGTCCACGAGCTCGGCCCGGAGTCGGCCACTCCGGACGGGAGTCCCGGAATCGCGCCTGGCGAGCAGGGTCAGCTCCCGGTCGATGTCGTAGAGCGGCCCCTCCGCTCGGTCGAGGAGCACGAGGCGGGCGGGATCGAGGTCGAATACCTGTCGCGAGAGCTCGGACCCGATGGAGCCCCCGGCTCCGGTGACGAGGACGGTCCGGCCGGCAACCAGCTCGCGGAGGCCGGCCTCGTCTATCCTCACGGGTTCGCGGCGGAGCAGGTCCTCCACCCGGACTTCGCGGATCGCAGTCGCATCCATGCGACCCGAGACAAGGTCGCCGAGCGCCGGAACGGTCCGCGCCTCCAGGCCGAGGCTCGTGGCTGCCTCCACGGCGCGCCGGACGACCTCTCCCGGGGCGGACGGGATCGCGATGAGGAGCCGGCGGGCGCCCGTCACGCGGGCGATCACGTCAAGCTCGTCGATACCGCCCAGGACCTTCTGGCCGCGCAGCACCTGGTTGCGCTTCGAGCGGTCGTCGTCGATCAGCCCGACCACGCGCATCCCGACTCCATCGCGAGCCGCTCCGATCGTTCGGATGGCGGTCGCCCCCACCTCGCCGGCGCCGTAGACGAGGGTCGGGACCGGCGCACCGAGGGCCGAGCTGGATCCGCCGGTTCGCCGCTCGCGCGCGCCCGGCCGCCAGGCTTGCCACTCGGTCGAGGCGCGGATCAGGAACCGAGAGCCTCCGATCCCGGCGAGCGCGAGCAGCCCCTCGAGGACGAAGAACGAGCGCGGGAATCGGCCGACGGCGGTGGTGGTGCCCCCGACGCCGAGCGGCACGAGGATGACGTAGAAGACGCCGATCCCGATGAAGCTCCCGATGAGGACGGCAACGGCGATCCGAGTCAGCTCACCGATGCTCGCGTACGCCCAGGCCCGGGAGTAGAGCCCGAACGCCACGTTGACCGCCGGCCGAACCAGCAGCGGGAAGAGCGCGGCCGGGAAGTAGATGAGAGCCTGCTCGCCCAGCCGTAGCGTGTCGAACCGAAGGACCATCGCGCCGGCGATCGCCAGCAGGACGATCCCGAGATCGAGGACGAACAGGTGGCGTCCGCGAACGGCCGCAAGGTCCGGCATGAGACGAGTTTAGAGACCCGCGGTGCGTCGGAGCACTTGCCCGATGGTCCTGGCTATGAGCGCGAGGTCGCCGCGGACCGACCGGGTCCGCAGGTATGCGGCGTCCATCTCGAGCTTCCGAGGCAGGATCCGCTCCCGGTACGCCCGATGGATGTCTTCGGCAGTCGGCTGCACGCGGGCGGCCGAGCGGGCGATGTCGAGCGCGGCCACTGCGAGGAGGCCCTCCTCGTCACGGAAGGCGAGGGCAGTCGGACCCGTGATACCAGGTGTGGCACTGAAGACTTCGCGATGCAGCGGGTCGTTCCAGTCAACGTAGCGGGGATCCTCTGGCCGCGGCCCGACCAAGCTCATCTCGCCACGGACTACGTTCCACAGTTGGGGCAGCTCGTCGAGCTTGGACCGGCGCAGCGTTCGGCCGATGCGCGTCACTCGTGGATCGCCGCCAGCCGTGACGCTCGGCCCGCCAGTGACCTCATGGCGCATCGTCCGGAACTTGTAGATGGTGAACGTCCGGCCGCGGCTCAGTCGGCGTGAGCGATGTAGCGCGGGCCCTGGGGACGACCCTCGAACGGAGACGGCGATGATTGCGAGCGCTGGTGCGAGCACCAGAAGCGCGATCACAGCCGACAGCCGTTGTATGACCGGCCAAGTCATGCCTTGTCGGGCCTCCTTTCCAGAGAGCGGTACATCTCGGTCAGTGCGCCGACCTGCGTCTCCCAGGCGACTGCACGGACGCGGTCGCGGCCGTCCCGCCCACGATCCTTAGCAATGATCGACCGTAGGATCGCCTCGCCGATCTGGCCAGCTGTCGGGTCTCTCGGTACGAACTCCCCCTCGGCATCGTCCACCCACTCGCGGTTGGCGGGAAGGTCGTTGACAATCGGGATGACCCCGGCCGCCAGCGCTTCGAGGAGCGCGGCACTCGTCGAATCGCTCACTGGGATGGAAACCGCTGCGCGAGCTCGAAGCAGGAGTCGTTCCATATCCTGGCTCGACAGCTGCCCTGTGAGCTCGATCTGCGGGTCGCCGCTAGAACTCGCCCGGAGCGCTGCCTCTCTCTCGCCCGAGCCGGCGACCACGAGACGCCAACCTCGCATGGCTTCCGGGTCCAGCGCGACCGCCGCTCGGAACCCTTCGATGACGAGGTCCACCCTGCAATCAGGGTCTAGTCGGCGGGCCGACACGATCGTTTGATCCTCGGCTCGTGGTAGATCAGACAGGTGGAGCGGCGGTCCGAAGACGAACTTCATCGTTGGGACTCGCGGCGCAAGGCGAGCTGCTTCCGCGATGAGATCGTCGCTGTCCCCGGTGATGAGGCTGGCATCGCGCAGTGCCACTCGCGCGAAGGCGCTGCGAAGTCGGGACCTACGGGCGGTCACGAGGAGATCGCTGCCCCAGGCGGTCTGGACGAGGGACGTGTACTTCCGGAGTGGATCCGCGAGTATCACCCCGAGCGCCGCGAGCAGCCCATAGCTCGACACGTAGTGGCCGTGCACGATCGCGGGTCGCAAGCGACGCACGAACCGGGCGAGTAAGGGAATCGCGAGCAGGTAGCGGCGATCCGCTTCGACGGGCCACATGCCCAGCCGATGGAAGGTGACTCCCGGGATCGGCTCACCCTCGAAGGCAGCCAAATGAACGAAGAGTCCACGTTCAGCGAGTGCCGCAGCCAGCCGTCGTGTGTGGATGCTCTCGCCGGACCCGACGAGCAGGACGTCGGGTTGTCGGTC
>JBGPFS010000177.1:0-5551 GCA_041483455.1 Candidatus Limnocylindria bacterium
GCAGATGGTGGGTCGGTGCTGGCCGTCAGGGCCCATGCCGTGGCCGCCCATGCCGTGGCCGCCCATGCCGTGGCCGCCCATGCCGTGGCCGCCAATGCCGTGGCCGCCACCTGTCGAGACCACTACGACATCCGGCCTCTCCGGCCGAGGCCCGTCGCTCGGCCCGCACGGGCCGGATGGACCTGACCCGACCGCACCGCCGCCGGGTACGCTGAGCCGGGTTCCCGAACGGTGGAGGTCTCATGCGTGCTCGTCTTGCCCCCGCGGCCGCCCTCGTCGCGGCGGTCGCCCTGGCCGCCGCCTGCTCCGCGGGGAGTGGCTCGCCCTCGACCGGTACCCTCACGATCGGCGGCGCCTGGGCCCGACCGGCCGCCATGGGTCAGACCGGGGCCGCCTACCTGGTGATCACCGCTCCGGCCGGTGCCACCGATGCGCTCCTGAGCGCCTCCTCGCCGGACGCCGCCTTGGTCGAGATCCACCAGTCCTCGATGAGCAGCGACGGGATGATGGGGATGAGTCCGGTCGACCGGGTCGAGATCCCGGCCGGTAGCTCCGTCACGTTCGCGCCGGGTGGCTACCACCTGATGCTCATGGGCCTGACGAGGCCGTTGGACGTCGGCGGGAAGCTGGAGATCCACCTCGTCTTCGAGAAGGCCGGCAGCATCGTCGTCCAGGCGGAGGTCCGCCAGGGCTGAGATGGTCGACCGCCCCGCCGTCCCCGGGCTGGAGGACGAGAGCGCCGCGATGGGTGACCGGGCGCTCTGGCTCGTCCTGGCGACGGCGCTGGCCTGCGGGCTCCTGTTCCTGCTCGCGGTCCTGCGCGGCGGCGGACCCACCGGCGGCATCGGCACGGCGTCCCCGTCGCCGACGGCCGGCTCGTTCCTCCTCGCCGACGTCCGGGAAGCGCCCCCGCTCGAGCTGATCGATCCCGATGCCCGGCCGTTCTCGCTCGCCTCGCTGGGCGGCGAGCAGGTCCTCGTCTTCTTCGGCTACACCCACTGCCCGGACGTCTGCCCGGCCACCATCGGGACCGTCGGGAAGGTCCTCGGGGCGGTCGGCCCGAGGACGCGCGCGATCTTCGTCACGATCGACCCGGAGCGGGACACGACGACCTGGTTGAGCGAGTACCGCCAGTTCCTGCCGGGCGGGTTCACCGCCCTGACCGGGACGGCGGCCCAGATCCGGACAGCCGCGGACGCCTGGGGCGTCCGCTACGCCCGGGTGGAGACGGGCACGCCAGATGCCTACTCGATGTCGCACACCGCGAACGTCTACCTGGTCGACGCCGCCGGTCGCCTTCGGGCGATCTTCCCGTTCGGGACGAGCTCCGACGCGATGGCCGACGTCGTCCGGACCGTGGCGGCCTCGACCCCGGTCCCGGCCGGCACTGCGACGCCGGCGCCCTCCGAGGCGGCCCCGACGCCGATGCCCTCGCCGACCCCGATCCCCGCCGCGACGGCGACCGCCGGCGGGCTCTGGCCGCAGGTGATCTCGACCTCGATCTGGGCCGGCGGACACAGCCCGGTGATCCTCGCCCTAAACGGGGAGTCCGGCCGCCTGAACGACACGTCGATCCAGGCGACGGTCCAGCTCTGGGATCCGGGTCGCGGGCCCGTCGGCGGGGCGGTCCCGGCGATCGCGGTCCAGCCGCCGCTCGTCGACCGGGTCTCGTTCGTCGCGACGCTGGACATCCCGACGCCCGGTCCATGGCAGCTCAACGTCACGGCCGTCACCTCGCGGGGCACCATCCAGGGCAGCGCCGCGATCACGGCTCTCGATCCGGGCGCGACCGCCGCGCTGGGAGATGCGGCCCCCACCGTTCACACTCCGACGGTCGCCGACGTCGGCGGCGACGCCCGGGCCATCACGACCGATCCGGCGCCCGACCTGCGCCTCTCGACGACGTCCACGACCGATGCGCTGGCCGCCCACCGGCCGTTCGTCCTGGTGGTCGATTCGGTCCGCTTCCGGGTCTCGCCGGCGTGTGGACGGGCGCTCGTGATGGCGCGCTACCTCCAGGACCGGTGGTCGAATGTGACCTTCATCCACTTGGAGCCGTTCCGGTACGCCCTCATCTCCGAGACGCCCGTCCTCGACGGGGACATCGCGGCTCCTCCGATCGGGACGGCTGCGGCGGCCTGGGGGGTCGGCGGGTCTCCGTGGGGCCCGCTCTCGATGCCGTGGATCTTCGTGGTCGACGGGAACGGGATCATCCGGGCCAAGGAGCAGGGCCTCGTCGGCAGCGACGACATCGACGTCATCCTCGCTCTTGTCGCCACGGGCGGCTGAGCAGGCCGTGCGCCACGACGTCGCCATCGTCGGTGGGGGGATCGTCGGCCTGGCGACCGCCCTGCGGCTCCTCGAGCGCCGACCGGACCTGCGGCTCGTCATGCTCGAGAAGGAGCCCGAGCTGGCGACCCACCAGAGCGGCCACAACAGCGGGGTGGTCCACGCCGGCCTCTACTACGCACCCGGATCGCTGAAGGCGCGGCTGTGCCGGGAGGGCAAGGCGGACCTGGAGGCCTTCTGCGCGAGCCACGGGATCCCGATCGAGCGCACCGGCAAGCTCGTCGTCGCGCTCGCGGAGGCCGAGCTGGCCCGCTTCGAGGCGCTCCGGGAACGGGCGGAGGCGAACGGGGTCCCGGGGCTGGAGGTCGTCGGGCCGGAGCGGATCCGTGAGCTCGAGCCCCACGCCGCCGGGATCCGGGCGCTCTGGAGCCCGACCACCTCCGTCGTCGACTTCCGAAGGGTGGCGCTCGCCTATGCGGACGAGGTGCGGGCCCGTGGCGGGGAGATCCGGGTCGCGACCGAGGTCACCGCGATCCGCCGGGTCGGCGGCGACCTCGTCCTGGCGACCTCGGGCGGCGAAGTCCGGGCCGGCTCGATGGTCGCCTGTGCGGGTCTGTGGGCCGACCGGGTCGCGGCGTTCACCGGTGAGACCGGCCCGACCGTGCCGCGGATCGTCCCGTTCCGGGGCGATTACCACACGCTCACCCTGGACGCCCGTGGCCTCGTGCGCGGGCTCATCTACCCGGTCCCCGACCCGCTCTTCCCGTTCCTGGGGGTCCACTTCACGAAGCGGATCGACGGCGAGGTGTGGGCCGGCCCGAACGCCGTCCTCGCCTTCGCCCGTGAGGGCTATCGCCGGCGCGATCTCTCCATCCGGGACCTCGCCGGGACCCTCTCGCATCGGGGCTTCCTCCGGGTCGCCGGCCGGTTCTGGCGGATGGGCCTGGCGGAGATGTGGCGCGACTGGTCGAGCGCCGCCTTCCATCGCGAGCTTGCGCGCTACGTCCCGGAGCTCCGACGCGACCAGCTCGTCTTCGGCCCGTCGGGCGTGCGGGCCCAGGCGGTCGCGCTCGATGGCCGGCTCGTCGACGACTTCGACCTGGGTGGCCGCGACCGGGTCCTCCACGTCCGGAACGCCCCGTCCCCGGCCGCCACCTCGTCGCTGGCCGTGGGACGTGTCCTGGCGGAGCGCGCGATCGCCGACTTCGGGCTGTAGCCTGATCGCGATGAGCTCCCTCGAGCCGCCCGCGCCCGGAACGGACCCGCGCCTCGGGGACGGACCCGCCTTCCCGCTCCTGTTCTCGCCCCTGCGGGTCGGCTCGGTGACGCTCAAGAACCGGATCCTCTCGTCCGGCCACGACACGGTCATGGCCGCCGACGGGTTCGTGACCGACCAGCTGATCGCCTACCAGGAGGCCCGGGCCGCGGGCGGGGTCGGGCTCATCGTGGTCCAGGTCGCCGGCGTCCACGAGAGCGCGCGCTACACCTCGCACAGCCTGATGGCCACCGAGGACGCCTGCATCCCGGGCTATCGCCGGCTCGCCGAGGCGGTCCACGCCCACGGCTGCGCGGTCTTCGGCCAGCTCTTCCACGACGGGCGCGAGCTGATGGAATCCCAGGACGGCACGCTGCCCGTGGCGCTGGCTCCCTCGGCGGTCCCGAACGAGCGCTTCCACGTGATGCCGCGGGCGATGCCGATCGCGCTCATCGAGGAGATCGTGGCGGGATTCGCGGCCGCCGCCCTGCGCCTCCAGGCGGCCGGCCTCGACGGCGTGGAGATCGTCGCCAGCCACGGCTACCTGCCGGCTCAGTTCCTCAACCCGCGGGTCAACCTGCGGACCGACCGGTACGGCGGGGGCTTCGAGGACCGGCTGCGCTTCCTGCGCGAGACGATCGCCGCCATCCGAGCGGCGGTGGGCCGGCAGTTCGTCGTCGGGCTGCGGATCTCGATCGACGAGATCACCCCCGAGGGCCTGACTCCGAGTGACACCCTGCCGGCGCTCGCCGCGCTCGACGCGGACGGATCGCTCGACTACGTGAGCATCGTGGCCGGGACGTCGGCCACGCTGGCGGGCTCGGACCACATCGTGCCGCCGATGACGGTCCCGAACGCCTACACCGCACCGACCGCGGCCCGGGTCAAGGCAACCGTCCGGATGCCGGTCCTGGTCGCGGGACGGATCAACCAGCCCCAGGAGGCCGAGCGGATCCTCGAGCTCGGCCAGGCAGACGCCTGCGTGATGACCCGGGCCCTCATCTGCGACCCACTCCTGCCCACGAAGGCGAGGACCGGACGGGCCGAGGAGATCCGGGCCTGCATCGGCTGCAACCAGGCTTGCATCGGCCACTTCCACGCTGGCTACCCGATCTCGTGCATCCAGTACCCGGAAAGTGGTCGCGAGCTGACATTCGGGCACCGGATCCCGGCCGCCCGGCCGCGGGATGTCATGGTCGTCGGCGGCGGGCCGGGCGGCCTCAAGGCCGCGGCGGTGGCCGCCGAGCGCGGCCACCGGGTCACGCTCTACGAGGCCGGCCGGCGGGTCGGGGGGCAGGCCCTGCTCGCCGAGCGACTCCCGGGTCGCGCCGAGTTCGGCGGGGTGGTCACGAACCTGGCCGGCGAGGCCGAACGGGCGGGCGTCCGGTTCATCGTCGGCGTTCAGGTCGACCCGGAGCTCGTCCTGCGCGAGCGGCCCGACGTCGTGGTCGTCGCGACCGGCGCGCGTCCGCGGAGACCTCCACTCGAACTGACCGGGGGCGCGGTCGTCCTCGACGCCTGGGAGGTGTTGACCGGGGCGACCGTACCGGAGGGGCCGGTCGTCGTCGCCGACTGGCGCTGCGACTGGATCGGGCCGGGCCTCGCCGACCTGCTGGCCTCGCGCGGCCACCGGGTCACGCTCGGGGTGGACGGCTACATGCCCGGCCAGCGGGTCCAGCAGTACGTCCGCGACGCGCTGAGCGCGGCGCTCGCCCGGGCCGGCGTGACGGTCCTGCCGCTCGTGCGGCTCTTCGGCTATGACGGGTCGGCGGTCTTCTTCCAGCACGTCCTGACCGCGGAACCCGTGATCGTCGAGGGCATCGCGGCGCTCGTCCTGGCCCAGGGCCACGATCCGGTCGACGACCTCTTCATCGCCCTCGAGGGTCCGGATGGCCGGGGCACCGAGGGCGGCTTCACCGGCGAGGTCCGCGCGATCGGCGACTGCCTGGCGCCCCGGACCGTCGAGGAGGCGGTCCTGGAGGGCCTGCGGGTCGGGGTGGAGATCTA
>JBGPFS010000178.1:0-5530 GCA_041483455.1 Candidatus Limnocylindria bacterium
ATCCCCGACCCGCTCGATGTTGCCGGCCGACTTGGCCATCTTCGCGCCGGCCATCTTCAGGTGGGCGCAGTGCAGCCAGGTCCGGACGAACTCCACCCCGGTCGCGGCCTCGCTCTGGGCGATCTCGTCCTCGTGGTGCGGAAAGACGAGGTCGACGCCGCCGGTGTGGATGTCGAAGGTCTGGCCGAGGTGCTTCATGCTCATCGCCGAGCATTCGACGTGCCAGCCGGGCCGCCCGTCCCCGATCGCGGTCGACCACGAGGGCTCGTCCGGCTTCGGGCCCTTCCAGATGGCGAAGTCGCGGATGTCGTCCTTGCCGTATTCATCGGCCTCGACCCGCTCGCCCACCCGGAGCCCGCTCGGATCGAGCCGGGCCAGTCGCCCGTAGCTCGGCCAGGAGGCGATCCGGAAGAAGATCGAGCCGTCCTCGGTCCGGTAGGCGTGACCCCGTTCGAGGAGCGTCTCGATGAGCGCGACGATGTCGGGGATGTGCTCGGTCGCGCGGGGCAGGACGTCCGGCTCCGCCATCCCGAGGGCCGCGGCGTCGGCCAGGAAGCGCTCGGTCCAGCGCTCGGCGAGCGCCTGGATCGAGACGCCGTTCGCCGCCGCGCCGCGGATGATCTTGTCGTCGATGTCGGTGATGTTCATCGCCCAGGTCACCCGCAGGCCGCGATAGCGCAGGTAGCGGACGAGCAGGTCGGCGAACAGGAACGAGCGGAAGTTGCCGATGTGGGCGGGCCCGTAAACGGTCGGGCCGCAGCTGTAGACCCGGACGTGACCAGGCTCGAGCGGAACGAGCTCACGCTGCTCCCCGGAGAGCGTGTCGAGAAGCCGGAGCGTCATGGGGTCGCCCTACCCGACGGTCGGCGGGTCGGACGACGCCACGGTCGCCGGGTCGAACGCCTCGACCAGGGCGATCGCCTCGGCGGCGATCCCCCGCCCTGCGCCGGCCCAGTCGGTGAGGTTGCCGCTCGAGGCCTTGACGCTCACCCGACCGGCCGGCAAGCCGACCAGCGCCGCGATCGCATCGCGCATCGGATCGAGCCACGGGCCGAGACGCGGTCGAGCGCCGATGATCGTCAGGTCGATCGAACTCGGTCGGAGCCCGGCGCCGGCGAGCCGTGCGATGACGGCCACGAGCAGCTCCCCGCTCGCGACCCCGGCCGGCGTCGAGGCGTCAGCCGGGAACTGGCGCCCGAGATCTCCCAGCCCCGCCGCCCCGAGGAGCGCATCCGCCACCGCGTGGAGAGCCGCGTCGCCGTCCGAGTGGCCGTAGAGGCGCGGCGCCCCGGGGATCGCGACACCTCCGAGCACCAGGGGCTCGCCGGGGCCGAACGGATGCGCGTCGCGGCCGGACCCGGCCCGGACCGGCCGATGGGTCATCCCGGAGCTCGGGGTGGCCACGTCGGATGCGGAGCCCAGGGCGGATTCGGCGTGGAGCAGGTCGGCGGGCACGGTCACCTTGAGGTTGGCGGGGTCGCCGGGGAGGACGTGGACCAAGATTCTACAGGCCTCGAGCAGGGCGGCCTCGTCGGTGAACTCCGGGGGCCCATCGGGGGGGAACCGATCCCAGGCCTCGAGGAGCGTCCCGAGCCGTGTCCCCTGCGGAGTCTGGGCAACGACCAGGGCGGTCCGGTCGAGCGTCTCGACGATCCGTCCGCCCGCGACCCGCTTCACCGTATCGGCGACGGGGATGGCCGGGATGGCCGCCCCGTACCGGGCGACGGCCGCACAGACGCGCGAGACGAGCGCCGGCTCGACGGCCGGTCGAGCTCCGTCATGGATGAGGATCGTTCGCCCGAGATCGACATCCAGCCCGTCGAGCTCGAGTAGCCGGCGGACACCGGCGGCCACCGAGCCCTGGCGACGATCCGCGCCTGCGACGACGGCCACCACGGCCGCGGGGAGCCACGGGGCCGCGGTCACCTCGGCCACGCGGGAGGGGGCGGTCACGACGACGATCCGGGCGACCTCGGGCGCGGCGGCCAGCCGCTCGAGCGTCCAGGCCAGGAGCGGGCGTCCGGCCAGCGGGACCCGGATCTTGTCGAGGCCGCCCATCCGGCGACTGCCACCGGCCGCCACGACGACGACGTCGGCACGACCCCGCGGCGGGATCCCCGGGACATCCGGAGCCGGTCGGGCGTCCGGGGCCGGCGACGATGGGGCGACCGTCGCGAGCGGCGTGTCGGGCGGGCCGCTCACTCCTGGCGCGGCTGGGCGAAGATCATCCGCCCCGCGACGGTCTGGAGGACGCGGGTCACCGAGACGTCGACGTCGCGGTCGATGAACCGGCTGCCGCCCTCGACCACGATCATCGTGCCATCGTCGAGGAACCCGACGCCCTGGCCCGCCTCCTTGCCGTCCTGGATCACCCGGACCCGGAGCTCCTCGCCGGGTAGGACGGCCGGCTTCACCGCGTTCGCGAGCGAGTTGATGTTCAGCACCCGGAGGCCCTGGAGCTCGGCCACCCGGTTGAGGTTGAAGTCGTTGGTGAGGATCGCGCCGCTATAGCGCTTGGCCAGCGTCACGAGCTTCGCGTCGACCTCGGGGACGTCCTTCACCTCGTCCTCGACGATCTCGACCGGGGTCGGCGACTCCTTCTGCATCCGGGCCAGGATCTCGAGCCCGCGCCGACCCCGGTTGCGCCGGAGCGTGTCGGAGCTGTCGGCGATGTGCTGGAGCTCTTCGAGCACGAAGCGCGGCACGACGAGCGTCCCGTAGATGAACCCGGACTCGACGATCTCCGCGATCCGACCGTCGATGATGGCGCTCGTGTCGACGACGATGTGGGGGTCGCCCGCGCGTGCCGACCCAGCCTTCGGGTCGGGACGCCGGACCAGGCCGACCGCCTCCGCGGCGGCGACCAGGTCCGATCGCTTCGCAACGGTCAGGCCGACCATCCCGAGACCCAGCCCGACCGAGGTGGCGAGCGGGAGCCAGGTCCCGAGGGGACCGGGGATGTTCGAGAGCGGTGCGCCGAGGAGGAGACCCATCAACAGGCCGATCAGAAGGCCTCCGACCGCGGTCACGAACTCAGCCGTCGAGAGGTCCTGGACGCGGCGGAGGATCCAGCCCGCCGGCACGACCGTCAGGTACGGGAGGATCCCGAAGCCGACGACCAGCCAGGCGACAGTCCAGGCGGCGAGGGTGAGCCCGTAGGTCGAGCCGGCCTCGCTGAACAGGGCACTCGAGGTCGCGAGGGCGAGCCCGACGAGCGCCCCCAGAGCGGCGCCCAGGACCCGGATGAAGCGGATCACGTTCGTCGACAGACTCCTGGCGGTCCCGACCGTCCCGTCCGTGGAACGGCGGTCAGCCTAGCATCGTGCGCGGGCGGTCGTCCGGCCGTCAGGGTCGGTCCGACCGAGGCGTCTCGCTCGAGCCGCCGTCCAGCGCGGCGGCGAGCGCCTCGCGGAGAGTCTCGACCGCCACGATCTCCAGGCCGTCGACCACCAGCCGCTCCGACCCTCGACCCGGACGCGGGACGACGGCCCGCCGGAACCCGAGTCGCCCGGCCTCCCGCAGCCGTCGCTCGAGTCCCGTCACCGGGCGGAGCTCGCCGAGCAGGCCCACCTCCCCGATCGCGACCGTCGACGGACGGACCGGACGATCCCGAAGCGACGACGCCAGGGCGATCGCGAGGGGCAGGTCGAGGCCCGGCTCGTCGAGCGCCAGCCCGCCGGCGAGATTGGCGTAGACGTCGTGGCCCGCCAGTCCGATCCCAGCCCGTCGGCCGAGCACCGCGACAAGCAGGGCGAGCCGATTGGGGTCGAGCCCGCTCGCCGTCCGCCTCGGCGTCCCGTAGGCAATCGCCGCGGTCAGGGCCTGGACCTCGACGAGGAGCGGGCGCGAGCCTTCGAGGGTCGGAGCCACGACGCTCCCCGGGGCGACGGCTTCGTGGTCGGCCAGGAACGCCCGGGCCGGATCGGCGACCTCGCGCAGGCCGTGCTCGCCCATCTCGAAGACGCCGACCTCCTCGGTCGAGCCGAATCGGTTCTTGGTCGCCCGCAGGAGCCGCAGCGCCGCGTAGCGCTCCCCTTCGATCGTCAGGACCGCGTCCACGAGGTGTTCGAGCGTCTTCGGGCCCGCCAGCGTGCCGTCCTTCGTGACGTGGCCGACGAGCACGACGGCGATCCCGTCGCCCTTGGCCAGCTCCATCAGCCGGAGCGCCGATTCGCGGACCTGGCCGACGCTCCCGGCGGGCCCGTCCAGCTCGTCGACGCTGATCGTCTGGATCGAGTCGACGATCAGGAGGGTCGGGCGGGCGGCGCGAGCGTACTCGACGATCCGACCGACGTCGGCGTCCGCGACGACCGAGATCGCCTCGCCGATCCGTCCAGCCGCAAGTCCGAGGCGTGCCGCCCGGAGGCGGACCTGTCCGATCGACTCCTCGCCCGTCGCGTAGAGCACGGGCCGCGCCGACCGGCCTGCCGGGTCGGGGCCATCCGTCCCGGCGCCCGCCGCGCCGACCTCCCGGTCCGCGCCGGCGATCCCGGCGGCGGCCTGGAGAAGGAGCGTCGACTTGCCGATCCCGGGCTCACCGGCGACGAGAACGAGGGAGCCGGGGACGAGACCCCCGCCCAGCACCCGGTCCAGCTCGCCGATCCCGATCGGGAGCCGCGGGACCTCCTGCCCGATCGCCCCCGCGAGCGACTCGGGACCGGATCCCACACTCGCGGCCCGGACGGTGCCGGCCGGCCGCGCCCGGGCGGGCTCGCGGACCAGGGTCTCGACCAGCGTGTTCCACGCTCCGCAGGTCCGGCACTGGCCCTCCCAGCGCAGAAAGGCATCGCCACAGGCCTGGCAGACGAATCGGCTCTGCGTCTTCGTCACCGGCCCGGCCGGTCAGTGCGCTTCGACGGGGGTCTTCTCGTCGACGGCGTGGATCTCCAGCCCGGCCTCCTCGCCCTTGTCGACCAGGATCGTCGTGCCGGGCTCGTAGCGGCCAAGGAGGAGGTGCTCGGCGAGGACGTCCTCGACCATGTTCTGGATCACCCGCCGGAGCGGGCGGGCGCCGTACGCCACGTCGTAGCCGAGCTTGATGATGTGCTGCTTCGCGGCCTCGGTCACCTCGAGCGCCATGCCCTGCGCTCGGAGCTGATCGCGAACCCGGGCCAGCATCAGGTCGACGATCTGGCCGATCTCTTCGACCGTCAGGGAGCGGAAGACGACCGTCGCGTCGATCCGGTTGAGGAACTCCGGCCTGAAGGCCTGCTTGAGCTCCGCGGCGACCTTCTCGCGCATCAGCTCGTACGAGACCTGGGCCTTGGCCGCCTCTGTCTGACCCTGGACGCGGAAGCCAAGCGCCGAGTTCGTCTGGAGCTGCTTGGCCCCCAGGTTCGAGGTCATGATGATGATGCAGTTGCGGAAGTCGACCCGGCGCCCCTTGGCATCCGAGAGGTGGCCGTCCTCGAGGATCTGGAGGAGGATGTTGAAGACCTCCGGATGTGCCTTCTCGACCTCATCGAGCAGGACGACCGCGTAACTCCTCCGCCGGACGGCCTCGGTGAGCTGGCCACCCTCGTCGAACCCG
>JBGPFS010000179.1:0-5514 GCA_041483455.1 Candidatus Limnocylindria bacterium
ACGGGCCCGAAGATCCGGGTTCCGCGCGGGTTGCCCAGGTTATTGATGAGCACGGCCGCGTTCTCGTCGAACCGGATGTAGCTGCCGTCCGGACGGCCGTACTCCTTGGCGGTCCGGACGACGACGGCCCGGACCACGTCGCCCTTCTTGACGGCCGCGTTCGGGATCGCCTGCTTGACGGCGGCGATGATCACGTCGCCGACGCCGGCCGTCCGCTTCTGCGAACGACCCATGACCCGGATGCACTCGATCGTCCGGGCACCCGTGTTGTCGGCGACCTTGAGGCGGGTCGATTCCTGGATCACGCCTCGGCCTCCGGCGTCGTCTCGTCACGATGCCGGCCGGGGTGGGCGGCCGCATGGATGGCTTCGGCGGTCTCCGCCTCCTCGGTCACGAGCTCGGTCCCGGCCGACTCGCCGGCGCGGGCGACCACCTCGAGGAGGCGCCAGCGCTTCGTCGCCGAGAGCGGGCGCGACTCCTCGATGAGGACGGTGTCACCGACCCGGGCCTCGTTCGTCTCGTCATGGGCCTTGAACCTGGTCGTCAGCCGGATCACCCGCTTGTACAGCGGGTGGCGCGCCAGGCGCTCGACGGACACGACGATCGTCTTGTCCATCTTGTCGCTGACGACGCGGCCGACCTTGGTCTTCCGTTTGCCGGTGGTCACGGTCGCTCCTGTCATCGCGTGATCTCCCGTCAGGCCGGCCGCGCGAGCTTGCGCTCGTGCTGCACGGTCAGGATCCGCGCGATCGTTCGTCGGGTCTGCGGGATCTGGCTGTAGTCCTTGAGCTGGCGGGTCGACAGCGCGAAACGAGCCGTCCAGAGGTCCTGCTTCGCCTGCCGAAGCGCGTCGTCGAGCTCGGGGTCGGACATCGTCCGGACCTTATCGATGTCCATCGGTCGACGCCTCCTTGACACCCTCGCGGATGACGACCCTGGTCGACACGGGCAGCTTGTGGCTCGCGAGGCGCATCGCCTCGACGGCCTCGGACTGGGCGATGCCGGCCATCTCGAACAGGATCCGGCCGGGCTTCACCACCGCGACCCAGTGGTCCGGGGCGCCCTTGCCCGAGCCCATCCGGGTCTCGGCGGGCTTCTTGGTCGCGGGCTTGTCGGGGAAGATCCGGATCCAGATCTTGCCGCCGCGCTTGACCGACCGGGTCATCGCCCGGCGGGCGGCCTCGATCTGACGGCTGGTGATCCAGGCCGGCTCCATCGTGGCGAGACCGAACTCGCCGAACGCGACCGTGTGGCCGCCCTTGGCCTGCCCGGACATCCGGCCGCGCATCACTTTGCGGTGCTTGACCCGTCGCGGCATCAACATCGCTACACCGCCCCCGCCGAAACGGCCGGCTGGCCCTGCTCGCGCGGGGCGCGCTCGGGCTGGATGTCGCCGCGGTAGATCCAGACCTTGACGCCGATGGCGCCGTAGGTCGTGCGGGCCAGGACCTGGCCGTAGCTGATGTCGGCGCGGAGCGTCCCGAGCGGGATCCGGCCGTCCTTGTCCCACTCGCGACGGGCCATCTCGGAGCCGCCGAGGCGACCTGCGACCATGATCTTCACGCCCTTCGCGCCGGCCTTCATCGTCCGCTGGATGCCCTGCTTCATCGCCTTGCGGAAGGCGATCCGCCGGACGAGCTGCTGGGCGATGTTGACCGCGACGAGATGGGCGTCGAGCTCGGGCTGGCGGATCTCCTTGATCTCGAGCTTCACCTTCCGCTTCGAGATCGCGCCGATCTGCTGGCGGAGGATCTCGACGTTCTGGCCGCCCTTGCCGATCACGATGCCCGGCTTGGCCGTGTGGACCGTGACCGTCACATGGTTGATCCCGCGCTCGATCTCGGTCTGGCTGACGCTCGCGTTGGCGAGCCGCTTGTCGACCAGCTTGCGGATCGCGATGTCCTCCTGGACGAGGATGGTGTAGTCCTTGTCGGCGTACCACTTCGCGGTCCAGGTGCGCGAGACACCGAGCCGGAAGCCGTACGGGTGGACCTTGTGTCCCATCGGCTAGGCCTCCCGATCCTCGACGACGACCGTGATGTGCGTCATCGGCTTGTGGATCGGAAAGGCCCGACCCTGGGCGCGCGGCCGGAATCGCTTGATCGTCGGGCCCTCGTTCGCGTGGGCCTCGACGACCACCAGATCGTCGGCCGAAAGGTTGTGGTTGTTCTCGGCGTTCGCCGTCGCGCTCTTGAGGACGAGCGCCACGTCGCGCGCAGCGTGCTGGGGCATGAACCGGAGGAGGGCGGCCGCCTCTTCCACCTTCTTGCCGCGGATCGCCAGGGTGACGAGCCGGGCCTTCCGGGTAGAGCCGCGGAGGTATTTCGCCGTCGCGGAAACGCGCACGATCCGCTCTCCTACTTCAACGAGGTCGAGCGCTCGGTGTGCTTTCCGTGCCCGCGGTAGGTGCGGGTCGGAGAGAACTCGCCGAGACGGTGGCCGACCATGTTCTCGGTCACGTAGACCGGGATGTGCTTCTTGCCGTTGTAGACGGCCACGGTGTGGCCGATGAAGTCGGGGAAGATGACCGAGGCGCGCGACCAGGTCTTGACGACCTGCTTCTCGCTGCGCTTGTTCATCTCCTGGACGCGCCCGAGGAGGCGCGCCTCCACGAACGGTCCCTTCTTGACGGATCGCGACACGGGGTTACCTCCTCTCCGTTACTTGCGGTGCCTGGATCGGACGATCAGTCGCCCGGACAGCTTGTTCCGGCGGGTCCGGTAGCCCATCGCGGGCTTGCCCCACGGCGTCTTGGGCGGCATGCCGGTCGGCGACTTGCCCTCGCCGCCGCCGTGCGGATGGTCGCGCGGGTTCATCACGACGCCGCGGACCTCCGGTCGCTGGCCGAGGTGCCGGGCCCGACCGGCCTTGCCGAGGTTCTGGTTCTCGTGGTCGAGATTGCCGACCTGGCCGACGGTGGCCATGCACCGGATGCTCACCCGACGGACCTCCCCGGAAGGAAGGCGGACCTGGGCGTAGTCGCCCTCCTTCGCCAGGAGCTGGGCCGCCACGCCGGCGGACCGGACGATCTGGCCGCCCTTGCCCGGGACGAGCTCGATGTTGTGGATCGTCGTGCCCAACGGGATGTTGGCGATCGGCAGGGCGTTGCCGACGCGCGCCTCGGCCTCCGGTCCGGCGACGACCACGTCGCCCACCTTGAGCCCGTGGGGCAGGAGCATGTAGCGCTTCTCGCCGTCGCGGTAATAGAGCAGGCCGATCCGCGCCGATCGGTTCGGGTCGTACTCGATCGTCGCCAGGCGGGCGGGCACGCCGATCTTGTCGCGCTTGAAGTCGATCCGGCGATAGGCCTGCTTCTCACCGCCGCCGCGATGGCGGACCGTCATGCGGCCGGCGTTGTTCCGCCCGGAGCCTCGCTTCTGGGGCTCGAGGAGCGGCTTGTGCGGCTCTCGGGTCGTGATCTCCTCGAACGTCGAGCGGGTCATCTGGCGGAGACCCGGCGAGGTCGGCTTGTAGCTGCGCAGCGGCATCGTCTAGACCCCCTCGAAGAATTCGATCTTCTGGCCGGCAGCCAGGGTGACGACGGCCTTCCGCCAGGGGGTCGTGAAGCCCGTGATCCGACCGCGCTTCGTGCCGCGGCGCTTCTCCTTGGCCTTGGTGGTGAGGACGTTCACGCCCGTCACCTGGACCTTGAAGAGCTCCTCGACGGCGGCCTTGATCTGGATCTTGTTCGCGTCGTCGTGGACGGCGAAGGTGTACTTCCCGCGGCCGCTCTCGTCCATCGACTTCTCGCTGATGACCGGGCGGAGGATGATCTCGTGGGCGGTCAGGCTCATCCGTACACCTCCTGCATCCGGGCGAGCGCGGGCTGCTCGATGACGACGGTGTCCGCCTTGAGCACGTCGACGACGTTGAGGGAATCGGCCAGGATGATCTCGACGGTCGGCAGGTTGCGCGACGAGAGCCGGAGGCGCTCGTCCGTGCTCGGCGCGACGACCAGCACCCGGCCGCTCGCCCCCACGGCCGCCAGGATCCCGACGAAGTCCCTGGTCCGGATCTCCTCGAGCGAGAAGGCGTCGATGACCTTGATGGCGCTGTCGTCGAACTTGGCGGTCAGGGCGCCCCGCAGGGCGGCCTGCTTCATCTTGCGCGGGAGCCGCTGGGCGTACGAGCGCGGATGCGGTCCGAACACGACACCGCCGCCCCGGAAGTGCGGGGCGGTCCGGTGGCCCTGGCGGGCCCGGCCGGTCCCCTTCTGGCGGTACGGCTTGCGACCGCCGCCGCGGACCTCGCCGCGGGTCTTCGTGTCGTGGGTCCCGAGGTGACGTCCCGCGAGCTGCGCGGTCACCACCTGGTGGAGGACGGCCGTGTTGATCGGGGCGGCGAACAGCTCCTCGCTGAGCTCGACGCTGCCGATCGAGGCGCCCGTCCGGTCGTAGAGGGTGGTCTGGGGCATCGTCAGGCCTTCTTCACGAGGATGAGCGCGTTCCGACTGCCCGGCAGCGTCCCCTTCACGAGGAGGAGGTTCCGCTCCGGGTCGGTCCGGACGATGCGCACCTTCTTGATCGTGACCCGCTCATCGCCCATGTGGCCGGCCATGCGCATCCCCTTGTAGACGCGGCCCGGGGTCGTGCCCGGTCCGATCGAGCCCGGCGCCCGATGGTGGTCGGAGCCGTGGGTCTTCGGCCCGCGCTTGAAGTTGTGGCGCTTGATGTGGCCGGCGAAGCCCTTGCCCTTCGAGATCCCGGTCACGTCGACCAGGTCGCCAGCGCTGAAGAGATCGCCGATGGACAGTGTCTGGCCGACGCTGAACCCGTCGACGTCGGCGACGCGGAACTCCCGGATCGTGGCGACCTGGGGGAGGTCGCGAAGCTGCCCGGCCTCGGGCTTGCTGAGCTTGCGGCTCGGCTCCGTGCCGATCTGGACGGCCGTATAGCCGTCGCGCTCGGGCGTGCGCAGCCGGGTCACGGTATTCGGCGCGACGGACAGGACGCTCACCGCGACCATCGTTCCGTCGGCCTGGAAGACCTGGGTCACGCCGACCTTGCGGCCGATCAGCCCGATGCTCATGACTGCGTTCCCTGGTTGGTCTCGACCGTGCCGCCGGTCGATCCGATGCTCATCGCGGACATCACATCTTGATCTCGATGTCGACGCCCGCAGCCAGCGAGAGTCGCATCAGGGCGTCGACCGTCTTGGCACTCGGATCCAGGATGTCCACGAGCCGCTTATGGGTGCGGATCTCGAACTGCTCCCGGCTGTCCTTGTCGATGAACGGCGACCGGATGACGGTGAACTTCTCGATCCGGGTCGGCAGCGGGACCGGGCCGACGACGTCCGCGCCGGTGCGCTGGGCCGTCTCCACGATCTGAGCCGCCGACTGATCGAGCAGGCGGTGGTCGTAGGCCTTGAGGCGGATCCTGATCCGCTGCTTCGCCATCGTCCTACTCCGCGATGCTGACGATGGCGCCGGCGCCGACGGTCCGGCCGCCCTCGCGGATGGCGAAGCGCTGGCCGGTCTCGAGGGCGATCGGGGTGATCAGCTCGACGGTCATC
>JBGPFS010000180.1:0-5459 GCA_041483455.1 Candidatus Limnocylindria bacterium
GCGGCCACGGCATGGGCGGCCACGGCATGGGCGGCCACGGCATGGGCGGCCACGGCATGGGCGGCCACGGCATGGGCGGCCACGGCATGGGCGGCCACGGCATGGGCGGCCACGGCATGGGCCCTGACGGCCAGCACCGACCCACCATCTGCGGCCGGGGTTCCCGTTCAGCCGCGCGGGTCCGCCACCAGGACCCCGTCGTCGACGGTCCAGGTCAGCCGGACCCGATCGCCCGCACGCCAGTCCGCGGCGCTCGTGCCCACCTGCTCGCGCACGACCGCCGGCTGCCCGTCGGGCAGCGCCAGCTCGTACTTGCGCATCGAGCCCAGGTAGAGGACGTCGTTGACCGCCGCCTCGATCGCGTTCGCGCCCGCCGAGCCATCGTCCTCGGGGCCGACGATCCGCATCCGCTCGGGTCGCACGACGAGGGCGCCAGCGGCGCCGTCGTCGATCCCGGCCCGCTCCACCGCCACTGGGCCGACCCGCCAGCGCCAGCTCGCCCGGACCACCGAGCCGCCGTCGCCATCCCGCTCGAAGCGTCCCCGGAAGATGTTCGACTCGCCGATGAAGTCGGCCACGAACAGCGAGACCGGGCGGTCGTAGAGGTCTTCGCCGCGGCCGAGCTGCTCGATCTTGCCCTTGCTGAAGATCGCGATCCGGTCGCTCATGACCAGCGCCTCCTCCTGGTCGTGGGTCACGTAGACCACCGTCGCGCCGAGCTGGCGGCTGATGTGCATGACCTCGAGCTGGAGCGCCTCGCGGAGCTTCTTGTCGAGTGCGCCGAGCGGCTCGTCCATGAGCAGCAGGCGCGGGTTGAAGACGACCGCCCGCGCGAAGGCGATCCGCTGCTGCTGGCCACCGGACAGCTGGCGCGGATAGCGAGCGCCGAACCCCTCGAGCTTGACGAGGGCGAGCGCGTCGCCGACCCGTCGCTTGGTCTCGGCCCGACTCGTCCGGCGCATCTCCAGGGGGAAGGCGATGTTCTGGGCCGCGGTCATGTGCGGGAAGAGGGCGTAGTTCTGGAAGATCATCCCGACGTCGCGCCGGTAGGGCGGGACCCGGCTGACGTTCAGCCCGTCGATCTCGATCGTCCCGGAGGTCTGGGTCGTGAACCCGGCGATCATCCGGAGGGTCGTGGTCTTGCCCGACCCCGAGGGTCCGAGGAGCGTGATGAACTCGCCCTGGGCGACGTCGAGGTCGACGCCGTCGACGGCCGCTACCTCGCCGAAGGTCTTGACCAGGCCGCGGACGGCAAGGGCCGGTCGATCGCTCGGGGCGCCGGTTCGGCGGGCGGTCGCGCTCATGTCGCCGGCGCCTGGCGACGGACGACGAAGACGAGGAGGAGGACCGTCGTCGTCACGGCGAGGACCACGGTGGCGACGGCCGCGACGGTCGGGTCGACGACCTGACGGACCTGCTCCCACATCTCGACCGGGAGAGTCCGGAACCGGGCGGTGGAGATGAAGATCGCCACGACCACCTCGTCCCAGGAGGTGAGGAACGCGAAGAGCGCGCCGGCCAGGATGCCGGGCAGCGCGAGCGGGAGGGTGATCCGCCGGAACGTCCGGATCGGTCCCGCGCCCAGGTTCTGGGCCGCCATCTCCAGGTTCATGTCCATCGTCCTCAGGCTGACCGAGACATTGATGACCACGAACGGGATCGCCAGCGCGGTGTGGGCGGCGACCAGCCCGATGAGGCTGCCGGTGATCTTCCAGCGGACGTACAGGGAGAACATCCCGATCGCGATGATGATCACCGGCACGATCAGCGGGGTGAGGATGAGCCCGTTGACAAGGCTCTTGCCGGGGAAGCGACCCCGGACGAGCCCGAGCGCGGCGAGCGTCCCCAGGACGCTCGAGACGATCGCCGTCAGCGTGGCCACCTCGAGACTGTTCACGAAGCCGTTCGTCCACTGCGGGTCGGTCAGCATCTTCTGGTACCACTGGAGCGACCAGCCCGGCGGCGGGAAGGTGAGGATCTGGGACGACGAGAAGCCCATCGGGATCACGAGCGACGTCGGCACCACCAGGAAGAAGACCGTCAGGGCGCCGAGGGCGGCCAGCAGCAGCCGGTTGGGGCGGAGCCAGGACTCGGTCATCGGTCGCTCACGACTCGTCGCCCAGCGCGCCGAAGACGTCCCGGATCCGGACCGCCCGCGAGGCCAGCGCCAGCACGATGAAGGTCAGGATCATGAGGATCACGGCCATCGCGCTGCCGAGGCCCCAGTTCAGGCGCTGCTGGATCTGGTCGGCGATGAACCGGCTGATCATCGTCTCGCGGGGGCTGCCCAGGATGGTGGGCGTGATGTAGAAGCCGAGGGCCAGGACGAACACGAGCAGGGAGCCCGCAACGACGCCGGGCAGGCTGAGCGGCAGGAAGATCCGACGGAAGGCCGCGAACGGCGGCGCCCCCAGGTTGGCCGCGGCGCGCGAATACTCGGGGTCGATCCGGCGCATCACCGCATAGAGCGGCAGGACCATGAACGGGAGCAGGATCTGCGACATCCCCAGGATCACCCCGAGGGTGTTCCGGATGAGCGAGAGTGGCTGGCTGATGATCCCCCAGCCCATGAGCAGGCTGTTGATGACCCCGGTGTCGCGCAGGATCACCTCCCAGGCGAAGGTTCGGACGAGCAGGCTCGACCAGAACGGGACGAGCACGGCGATGAGCAGCAGGCCGGCCACCCGGGGCGGGGCGACGCTCATCAGGTAGGCGTAGGGATAGCCGATCACGAGGCACACGATCGTCGAGATGGTGGCGATGTAGAACGTGTTGCCCAGGACCCGGATGTCCGCCTCCGAGGCGAAGAACTCCCCGTAGTTGGCCAGGCCAGCGTTGGGCGGCTCGGTGAAGCTGCGCAGGCTCATCAGGACGAGCGGGACGAGGAACAGGACGACGAGGAAGACGACCGCCGGCAGGGTGAGCCACGCCCAGCGGTTGACGGTCGGGCCGCCGCGTGGGCGACGACCCGACCGGCCGGCTGGGAGACCGGGCAGGGCCAACGGTCAGTCCAGGGAGGACCCGAGCGCCTCGGTCACTTGGTCTTCCAGGCGTTGTAGGCGTCGTCGAGCGCCTTCGCGTTGTCGACGAGCCACTGGTCGTTGAAGTAGGCGGTGGTCGCGTTGACGTTCGTGACCGCCAGGTCACTCACCTTGTCGGCCGCCGCTTTCGATTTCGTGTTCGTCGGGCCGTACGGGATGAAGTTCGACGGGCCGGCGTTGTTCTGGGCGCAGGTGGCCCAGGCGATGAACTTCATCGCCTCGTCCTTGTTCGGGCTGCCCTTCGGAACCACGAAGTAGTCCGAGGTCAGGAGCTGCTGGTTCCACTGGATCTCGACAGGCTTCCCGTCGAGGTTCTTGGCGCCCCAGGCCCGCCCGTTCCACATCAGGGACATGGTGACCTCGCCGGAGCCGATGAGCTCCTGCGACTTCGCGCCACCCGGCCAGAAGACGAGCTGGTCCTTGATGGTGTCGAGCTTCTTGAGCGCACGCGGGATGTCGAGCGGATAGAGATCCTTGGGCGCGACGCCGTCGGCCATCAGGGCGACCTCGAGGATCCCGCCCGCGGAGTAGTCGTACATGCCCCGCTTGCCGGGGAACTTCTTGAGGTCGAAGAAGTCGGCCCAGCCCTGGGGCACCTGGCCGTTGACCTTGTCGGTCCGGTAGGCGAGCACGACGCCATACGTGATGTCGGCGATCCGGTAGGTGCTCGCGAACCCGGGGATGATCTCGTCCTTGTGGATCAGCGAGTAGTCGAGCGGCTCGAGCACGTCGGCGTTGGCGTCGAGGCCGAAGTCATTACCGACATCGACGACGTCCCACGTCACCTGGCCGGAGTCGACCTGGGCCTTGATGGTCGCGTTCGCGGAATCCTCGCTCTCGACGAACTTGACGCCGGTGAGCTTGGTGTACGGCTCCAGCCAGGCCGAACGCTGGGCCTTCTGGTAGACGCCGCCATACGAGGCGAAGGTGAGCGTGGTACCCGCCTTGGCGTTCGGGTTCGTGCAGACATCGGCGGCCGGCGCACCGCTCGGCGCGGCCGACGCCGCCGTGCTGGCTGGCACCGACGCGACGGCGCTCGGGGAGGCGGTGCCGCCGCTGCAGGCGGACGCCACCAGGGCGAGGACGGCGACGGCCGTCACGGGACGCGGCCACGATCTCATGGACTGATTCCTCCTCCACCACCCCTGGGTCCGCGATCGGAGAAGCCGTCTCTCGCGTTTCGACCTCGATGGGTGCGCTGAATGGTAGCCGGGGGGACCCCTCGCTGCGCATCGGAATCGCGTCTTCGGCTGGGGGATCTCGACCGGCTCGCCAGCGGATCGGGAGTACGATTCGGGCGTCCTTCGCATCGCGCCCGAGCGGTGGGCGCCTTGCCGCGGACCTCGGATCCGGTGCCGATCGGTCGATGATCCCTGCCGTTCCCGCCGAGCTGCTGGCCGCCCGCTCCCAGATGGCGTTCACCCTGGGGTTCCACATCGTGCTGGCCTGCCTGGGCGTGGGCCTGCCGACGATGGTCCTGATCGCCAACGCGATCGGCCTCCGGCGACCCGACCCCGCGGCGCTCCTGCTGGCCCGGCGGTGGTCCACGGTGATGGCCGTCCTGTTCGCCGTGGGGGCCGTCACGGGAACGGTCCTCTCGTTCGAGATGGGGTTGCTCTGGCCGGTCCTGATGGGTCGGTTCGGCGGGGCGTTCGGGATCCCGTTCGCCGTCGAGGGCCTGTTCTTCTTCCTCGAGGCGATCTTCATCGCCATCTACATCTACGGCTGGCGACGGCTCTCTCCGCGGGCCCACCTGCTCAGCGGCATCCCCGTCGCCCTCTCGGGGATCGGTGGGACGTTCTCGGTCGTGGCCGCCAACGCCTGGATGAACCAGCCGGCGGGCTTCGTCCTCGGGCCGGACGGCCGGGTGGCCACGGTGGCGCCGCTCGAGGTGATCTTCAACCGGGCCACGGCCTACGAAGTCCCGCACATGCTCCTCGCGGCCTACATGGTCACCGGGTTCCTGCTCGCCTCGGTCTACGCGCTCGGTCTGCTGCGGGGCCGGACGGACCGCTACGTCCGGCTCGGCTTCCTCATCCCGTTCATCCTGGCGGCGACCGCCGCGCCGCTCCAGGTGATCGTGGGCGACGTCGCCGCGCGTGCCGTCATGCGCGACCAGCCGGCCAAGTTCGCCGCGATGGAGTTGATCACCCGGACCGGTCCCGGCCAGCCCGAGACGCTCGGGGGCATCCTGGTCGATGGCCGGATCGTGGGCGGGCTCCAGATCCCCTACGTGGCCTCGCTGCTGGCAGGCTTCAGCCCGGACACGGTGATCACCGGGCTCGATGCGGTGCCGGTGGACCAGCGGCCGCCGGCGTCGATCGTCCACCTGGCCTGGAACGCGATGGTCGGGCTCGGGACGGCCCTCGTCCTGCTCGGGCCGTGGGCCCTGGTGCTGCGCTGGCGACGGCGGGACTA
>JBGPFS010000181.1:0-5397 GCA_041483455.1 Candidatus Limnocylindria bacterium
CATCTTCCGGGCGATGGACGGCCTGCCGGTCGTGGTCCGGCTGATCGACCCGCCGCTCCACGAGTTCCTGCCGAACCACGACGAGCTGCTCGTCGAGGTGACCGAGCACCGGGTCAAGGGCACGCCGCCGAGCGACCCGGCTTACGCCCGGGCGCGCGAGGTCCTCGCGGTCGTCGAATCGATGCGCGAGCAGAACCCGATGCTGGGCCTGCGCGGTTGCCGCCTGGGCCTGATGATCCCGGACTTCGTCAAGATCCAGACCCGGGCGATCCTCAACGCCCAGATCGCCGTCAAGAAGGCCGGCGGGAACCCGATCGCCAAGATCATGATCCCGCTGGTCGGCCACGCCAACGAGCTGCGCGCGACGAGGGCGCTCCTCGAGGCCGAGGCGCAGGCGGTCGAGGCGAAGGCAGGCGTCGAGATCGACTACAAGTTCGGGACGATGATCGAGGTCCCGCGTGGCGCGCTCACGGCCGACGAGATCGCCAAGGACGCCGCGTTCTTCAGCTTCGGCACGAACGATCTCACCCAGATGACCTTCGGCTACAGCCGCGACGACGCGGAGGGCGGCTTCCTGCTCAAGTACGTCGAGGAGGGGATCCTCCCGTTCAACCCGTTCCAGACGCTCGACGACGCGGTCGCCGGGCTGATGCGGATCGCGGTCGAGAAGGGCAGGGCCACCCGGCCGGACCTCGAGCTCGGGATCTGCGGCGAGCACGGTGGCGACCCGGAATCGATCTTCAAGTGCGAGGCGATCGGCCTCGACTACGTCTCGTGCTCGCCCTTCCGCGTCCCGGTCGCCCGCCTGGCCGCGGCCCAGGCCGCGCTGGTGAACGCGGCCGAGCGCGATCGCTAGCTCCCCCCGGTGAGCGGGCCGGCCGGGCCACCGGATCGCGGCACGGCGCCCGGTCCGGCCGCGGGCCCGTCACGCGGCCGGCTCCAGCGCCTGTTCCTGGATACGGCGCCGCTCCGGCGCGACCGCGACTACCGGCTGCTGTGGAGCGGCCAGGTGGTCAGCGGGATAGGCAACCAGATCACCCGGATCGCGCTCCCGTACCAGGTCTACGTCCTCACCCACTCGACCCTCGCGATCGGGGCGCTGACGCTCGTCCAGCTCGTCCCGATCCTCGCCTTCTCGCTCGGGGCCGGCACGATCGTCGACGCGGTCGACCGTCGGCGGCTCCTGCTGCGGACCCAGGTCGGCCTGGTCGCCTGCAGCCTCGCGCTCGTGGGCCTGGCAGTCCTGCCCACGACGCCGCTGCCCCTCCTGTTCGTCGTCGCGTTCATCGCCGCGGGGCTCGGCTCGGTCGATCAGCCGGCCCGCTCGTCGTCGATCCCGCGGCTCGTGCCGGCCGAGCGTCTCCCGGCCGCGATCGCCCTGAACCAGCTCAACTTCCAGGCCGCCTCGATCGTCGGTCCCGCGGTCGGCGGCCTGCTCCTGGCGACGGTCGGGCTCGCGGGCGCCTATGCGGTCGACGTCGTCTCGTTCGGGGCCTCGATCGCCACCCTCCTGGCGATCGCGCCGCTGCCGCCGCTCGGTCGGATCACCCGGCCGGGGCTCGCCGCGATCCAGGAGGGCCTCGCGTTCGTCCGCGGCCGCCGGATCATCACCTCGACGTTCGCGATCGACCTGGCGGCGATGGTCTTCGGGATGCCGACCGCCCTGTTCCCGGTCCTCGCGCTCGACGTCTTCCGGACCGGCCCGGTCGGGGTCGGCCTGCTCGCGGCGGCGCCGGGCGCAGGAGCGTTCCTCGGCGCGCTCCTGTCCGGCTGGATGTCCCGCGTCCGACGGGCCGGCCGGGCCGTCGTGCTGGCGGTCGTCCTCTGGGGCCTCGCGATCGTCGGCTTCGGGCTGGCGACGTTCTCGTTCCCGCTGGCTCTGGGGTTCCTCGCCCTGGCCGGCGCCGCGGACGTCCTGTCGGCGGTCCTGCGCTCGACGATCATCCAGCTCGCGACCCCGGACGAGCTGCGCGGCCGGGTGAGCTCGATCCACATCCTGGTGGTGACCAGCGGTCCGCGTCTGGGCGACCTCGAGGCGGCCGCCGTCGCTTCGGCCATCGGGGCGCAGGCCTCCGTCGTCTCCGGCGGCCTGCTCTGCCTGGCCGGGGTGGCCGTGGTCGTCCGGGCCTTCCCCGAGCTGATGGCGCACGTCCTGCCGCTGCGCCCGGAGGCTCCGGCGCCGTAGGCCACGTCCCCGACCGGGGCCGCGCGCCAGCTTCTAGCGACGCCGGTGCGGACGATCGTTCAGAACGTCACGACGCTGCGCAGGCCCTCGCCCCGCCGGAGCCGGTCGAATGCCGCCTCGACGCCGTCGAGCCCGATCCGCCGATCGACCAGCCGATCGACCGGCAGCTGCCCGGCGAGGTGGAGCTCGGCATAGCGCGGGAAATCGTCGGCTGCCACCGTCGAGCCGTAGTTCGAGCCGAGGATCCGCCGGCCGCCGTCGACGAAGCGGTAGACGTCGAAGCTCGCCCGCACGCCCTCCGGGGTCATCCCGACCAGCACGGCCGTGCCGTCCGCCGGCAGCAGGTCGATCGCCAGCTCCACGGTCGCCGGCCGGCCGATCGCCTCGAAGACGTAGGCCGGCCCGTCCGGACCGGCGGCGGCGCGGATCGCTCGCAGGGTCTCGCGGGCGTCGTCCCCGGCCAGGACGCCGGCGGTCGCCCCGAGCTCGCGGGCCGTCTCCAGCTTCGCCGGGACGCGGTCGACGGCGACGATCGATGTCGCTCCCGCCAGCCGGGCGCCCATGACCGCCGACAGGCCGACGCCGCCCAGCCCGATGACGGCGACACTCGCGCCGGCCGGCACGGCTGCGGTCTTCGTCACCGCCCCGACCCCGGTCGCGACGCAGCAGCCGATGAGCGCGGCGACCTCCGGCGGCGTCCCGTCGGGCATCGGGATCGCCGCGCCCGCCGGGACCACCTGGGCCTCGGCCAGCGTTCCGATGGCCAGGTAGCTCAGGACGGCCGTGCCGTCCGCCCGGTGGACCCGCGTGCCGCCATCCGCCCGCCGGCCGTGCTGGAACGACGACGTCGCCGTGCAGGCCCAGGACCGCCCGGCCGCACAGGCGGGACAGGCGCCGCAGGGCACGATCCAGGAGAGAGCGACGAGCCGGCCGGGCGTCAGGCCGGTCGCGACGGGGTCGACAGCCGAGCCGATCGCCTCGACGATCCCGGCGCCTTCGTGGCCCATCACGATCGGTCCGGGTCGGGACCACTCGGCGTCGCGGACATGGAGGTCCGAGTGGCACACCCCGCTGGCCAGCAGCGCGACCCGGACCTCGCCCGGGCCCGGATCGTCGAGGGTCAGGTCCTCGATCGCGACGGGCTGCCCGGGTCCGTCGATCACCGCGGCGCGCATGGGCCGAGTGTAACGAGCCGGCCCACGGGCTACGATAAGCCCATGCCGCGCTACGTCCCCGAGGACTCGCTCCTCTCGCCCCGCTTCACCGGGCCTTCCACGTTCGCCCGGCTGCCCTTCGTCCGGACCATCGAGGAGGTCGACCTCGCGATCGTCGGCGTCCCGTTCGACACGGGCGTGACCTACCGCGTCGGCGGCCGATTCGGGCCGAACGCCGTCCGCGCTGCCAGCGTCATGCTCCGGCCCTACAACGCGAACCTCGAGGTGGCCCCCTTCGAGGTGCTGAGCTGCGTCGACTATGGCGACGTGGCGATCGTGCCCGGCTACATCGAGCGCTCGTACGCCGCGATCGAGGCGGAGGTCGCGCCGATCGTCGAGGCCGGGGTGATCCCGCTCCTCATCGGCGGCGACCACGCCTGCACGCTGCCGCACCTGCGGGCGACCCGGAGCCGGGGCCCCGTCGCGGTCATCGACTTCGACTCGCACACCGACGCCTGGGACAGCTACTTCGGCGAGAAGTACAACCACGGGACGTGGATGCGACGGGCCATCGAGGAGGGGCTGGTCGACGTCGGCCACTCGATCGAGGTCGGCCTCCGGGGCCCGATCTACGACAGCGAGGACTGGACCCGCCTGCGCTCGGAGCTCGGGCTCGACTACCTCACGACCGAGGACGTCCTGCGGATCGGGCCGGCGGCGACCGCCGCGGCGATCCGCGAGCGCGTCGGCGACCGACCGGCCTTCATCAGCTTCGACATCGACGTGGTCGACCCGGCCTTCGCGCCGGGGACCGGGACGCCCGAGCCGGGCGGGCTGTCGGCCCACGACGCCCTCGCGATCGTCCGCGGGCTGACCGGGATCGACTTCGTGGGCTTCGACGTGGTCGAGGTGATCCCGGCCTACGACCCGGCCGGTCAGACGGCGTTCCTGGCCGCGAACCTGGCCTTCGACATGCTCTCGCTCCACGCCCTCCGACGGGCAGGGCCGACCGAGCCGCCGGCGTCGTGAGCGGGGCGCGGCGCCCGCTCACCTGGGCGCGCCGCCCGCTCACCTGAGCGCGCCGGCCGTGACCGAGCCCTGGCGCTCGCCGATCCCGCCGGGCTTCCGCTGGCCGGCCGGCGTTCGGGCCGCCGCCTGCTTCACCTTCGATCTCGACGCCGAGAGCCCGATCCTGTTCGAGCACCCCGAGGCGGCGGGCCATCTCGACGTGATGAGCCACCAGGCCTACGGCCCGCGGACCGGCGTCCCGCGTCTCCTCCGGATCCTCGACCGGCAGGCGATCCAGGCGACGTTCTTCGTGCCGGGCTACTCCGCGGAGCGCTGGCCGGACGCCGTTCGCTCGATCCGCGACGCCGGCCACGAGATCGCCCACCACGGATACCTCCACGAGAGCTCGCGGGGCGTGGATCCCGAGACCGAAGAGCGACGCCTCGTGCGCGGCCTCGAAGCGCTCGATACCGTGGCCGGGGTCCGGCCGACCGGCTACCGGGCCCCGATGTGGGAGCTGAGCTACGCGCTCCCGGCGATCCTCGCCCGGCACGGGTTCCGCTACGACTCCGGGTTGATGGACGCGGACCACCCGTATCGTCTCGCGGTCTCGCCCGAGCCGGGAGCCGCGACCCTCGTCGAGCTGCCCGCCCACTGGAGCCTCGACGACTGGGAGCCCTACAACTACCTGCCGGGCATCACGGGCTCCGGGGTGATCGCGAGCCCGGCCGACGTGATGGCTCGCTGGGCGCTCGAGCTCGAGGCGCTCGTCGAGGAGAGTGGCCTGTTCACGCTCACGAACCACCCGTTCGTGAGCGGCCGGGCGTCCCGCGCGGCGGCGCTCGAGGCGCTCATCGCCCGTGCGAAGGCGATCGACGGGCTCTGGATCGCCACCGCCGCCGAGGTCGCCGCGCACGTCGAGACGCTCGACCTGGCCCCGGTGGTCCACGCGCCCCCGGTGCTGCCGGGAGATCGCTGAGCGCGATCCGGAGATCCCCGCCGGGCCGCGCGCAGACGAGGTTCGGATCGACCTTCACCCACGGACGGGAG
>JBGPFS010000182.1:0-5392 GCA_041483455.1 Candidatus Limnocylindria bacterium
AACCGTCGGGCAGGCGCCAGCGTCCATCTGCGCTCTCGACGAGGAAGTCAACCGGCCACCTGACGAAATCGAACTCGTGGAGGAACTCGAGCCGGAGGCCGGCGTCGGCGAGCGAGGTCAGGATCTCGCCGAGCGAATGATCCCAGCCGTACTCGACGAGCCCGTCCGTGGGGGCCTCGCGGTCGGCGTACGAGCCCTTCACCTCGAAGCGCAGCGGCTCGGGGTGAGACCAGTAGGGATACGCCAGCCGGAGCTCCCCGGGCTCGACGCCCTCGTTCTCGAAGACATCGGCGACCGGATGGATCTCGGTCACGTAGAGGAAGCCGCCCGGGCGGACGAAGTGCGCCGCGACACGGCCCCACCCGGCGATGTCCGGGAGCCAGCCGAGGACGCCGCCCGATGTGTAGACGATGTCGAACTGTTCGTCGAGCACCTCCGGGAGTCGATAGAGGTCGGACTGGATGAACGTCGCCGGGATCCCGAGCTCGCCGGCCAGGCCGCCCGCCGTCGCGATCGCCTCGTCGCTGAAGTCGATACCCGTGACGGTGGCGCCGAGGCGCGCCCACGACAGTGTGTCCAGCCCGAAGTGGCACTGGAGGTGGAGGAGCGTCTTGCCCTCGACGCTCCCGACCTCCTCGCGCTCGTAGTCGGCGAGGCGGATCGGTCGTTCGCCGTTCCGGAACGAGGGGACGTCGTAGAAGGCGGACCCGACGTGGATCTTCGTCCACGCGTTCCAGAGCTCGCGGTTGCTGCGCAGCGCCTCGTCCACGGTCCGCGGAGTCTACGACGCACCTCAGGCTCTAGGAGCGCTGCAGGCGCTGGCGCGGCCTCCCAACGCCGACGTGACGCATCGTGCTCATCGCCCAGAGCGCCACGGTCGCCAGGACAAGCACCGCGAGTCCCGCTGCCGCGCCCCCAGCCGCGATGGTCCACACGCCGGCCCCGACTGCGACCACGCCGAGGGCCGATGTCCCCGCGAGGTACGGCTTCGAGCCGCGCAGCAGCTCGTCGAAACCCGGAACGACGGCGGAGATCGATGCGGCCACCCCGAGCACGAGGACCGCGAGCGCGACGCTGGCCGGCTCGACGAAGCCTGAAATCCCCGGTCCCACCACCCAGGCGCCATAGACCACGACCCCGATCGCGACGAGGATGGTGGCGATCGAGTCGCGCCACGAAATAGGCATGACACGCCTCCCAGCTGACTACGGGGACGACGTAGGGACGTGAGCGTCCCAGATCATCGTGACTGCACGGGCCGGCCGCGCCAGTGCCGTCGGACTCTTTAGACCGGATCAGAAAGTCGCGAGCTCCAGTGGTTGGCCGTGCGTTGCTGGCCACCGGACCCTGGCGGCGGGACAGGGCCGACACATCGCTCAGCGTGCGGGAATGTCACGGCGCGCTCATCCGGCTGCCGCACCAGGCCCCAAGATCCAGGTGGGAGGGTCACGGCGCCTTGACCGGCAGCCCGTCGCGGTAGCCCGCCATGATCATCACGGGTGTCCCGTCGACCACCCCGATCACGACGCGGTCGAACGACTCGGCCACGGGACCGCTCGCCGGGGGCGGCGGAGCCATGGCGACCTGGCCGTCGATGTAGCACAGCACCGCTGCATGATCGGGCGGAAGACCGGGCCAGCGCGCGGGGTTCGCCCGATGCGGTTCGAGGCCTCGGATCGCACCGACCGTCGTGTCGAACGAGCCGACCACGGTCCCGGCGTAGCCGCCTGCGGCCGAGGCGCAGGCGTCGACAGCCGAGGGACGCGGGCCGAGGGCCTGGGATGACGTCGGCGCGGGCACCATGCCCTCGATGAACGCTCCCGTTCGCGCGTCGATCAGGATGAGCGCGCTCGTAGCCGGCGACGGACATGGATGCGGGGTGGCGGTCCTTGGCCCGCACGAAGGCGGTTGGAACGATCCCGATAGAAGCACCGCCCAGACTGGTGTGCTCGCATCAACGATCGTCCCGCCTCCTGCTTCGGCGGCCCCGTAGGTCGAGAGCCTCGCCGAGAGCACCTTTACCGGGATCGTCGATCCCGCTTGGCGGATGGCCGTCGCGGTGGCCGCACTGGCCGAGATCGGACTCGCTGACGGTGTCTGACCGACGCACGCGCCTGCGACCAGGACCACCAACAGGAACACCGAGGCTCGCATGGCTGACCCTCGAGCTACAGACTCTGCTACGGGGACGCCCATTCGCCGTATCGGTTCCGCGGAGGACGTTGACTGCAGTCTCAGTCAGCGTGCGCGAATATCACCAGACGCTTCCGCGGCGCACCGCCGATTTCAGCGGGTGGGCCGCGGCTCCGGGCCGTGACGCCGTGTAACCAGCACCAGCCAGACGATGACCGCGGGCATCAAGTAGAAGCCACCGATCGTGCTGAGTAGCGCCAGCGACAGGAGTGCTCCGATGCCGCCGACGATCTGACCTGCACGGTCAGCGTCAGCGAGCGGACGAATCCACCGGAGCACCAGGAGAAGGACCAGCCAACCGACCACGAACGGCCAGCCGATGAACCCGCTACCGATCATCGGCACGGCGAGGCCGGCAACTGCGAGGACCCACGGCAGGGCCGAGACCCAACGGTCGTTGTTGGCGTCCATCCAATCAGTCTGGCGCAGCAAACAGCAAGGTCAAGTCGAGACGCGAGCCCGTCCGATGAGGTGTCACGCCTCTCCGCGAGCGTGCGCCAATGACACCCGCCAGTGCCCGCTACAGGAACGGCGGCGCGAAGTAGACACGGCCATTCGTCGTGAAACCGCAGTCTCCAGCCGACCGTCGCAGCGCTCAGTGGCTCCAGCTCGGCCAGGCCGCCCGTCCAGGCCCGGCAGTGATCTCGCTCGCCGCAGTCCCGTCAGGTCGGATCCGCCAGATCGCGGAACCGCCCGCGCCATCGATTCGCGTGAACGCAATCCATGCGCCGTCGGGCGACCATGCCGGGAACTCGTCGTCGGACGGGCCGAGGGTGAGTTGACGGATCGACGAGCCGGTCGCTGACGCGACGAAGAGCTGATGCAGCTCGGTACCGTCGGGCTGGGGCACGCCGCGCTCGAACACGAGCTCGCGCCCGTCGGGCGACCAGGCGGCGAAGGAGGCGTCGCCCGTCGTGAGCCGCGTGACGATGAGCGGGTCGAACGAGACAGCGGCGAGCCCTCCTCCGTCGCCGTCCCCGACGACGATCTCTCGCCCGTCCGGCGACCAAGCCGGCCGGTCCCCGGTAGGCGTGACCGGGAGCCTGACGGCCGTCACGCCGCTGCCGAGCGTCATGACCTCGAGCTCCTTCGCCATGGCTGCATCGCCGCTTGGCGGGCTGCTGACGAACGCCAGCCGAGTCCCGTCCGGTGACCATGCGGGGACATCTGCGACCAGACCTCCGAGGTGGGTGACCTGACGCAGTCCGGACCCGTCGGGCCCGATGAGGGAGATCTGGTCGTTCGCGAACGCGATCCACCGACCATCCGGTGACCAGGCCGGTGCCCCCGCACCACCGGTCCCTGGAATCAGCCGCAGCCCGGATCCGTCGGCGTTGACGACGTAGAGACCGGCGCCAGATGGACCGCTTGCGACGAACACGATTGATCCCGTTGGCGGAACACCGGTGGGCACACCGGACGACGGTGGTTCGGCTGAACGGGCGGGAGTTGGCGGAGGCAACTGTGGCGACGAGCTCGGGAGCACGGAAGCCGGCGCGGAGGTCTGGCAAGCGGCCACGACAACGGCCAAGGCGACGAGGGCAAAGCGACCAGACATTGTCAGTGAGACGGCTGCTCCGGCCAGATGTTTCGAGAACGACCCCATCATCTCGTCAAGCCTGGGCGCTCGGATTCCGGCGCGCCCCCGCAGTGGCGCTGCATCGCGGGAGCCGCGCACGAGACCTCGGATCCGACCTCCACGCCGTAGTCGATCCGCTCGCCCGTCGACGAGGGCGTGCGGCCCGGTGACCCACAACCCGCCACAACAGCCAGGAGCGCCGCCATCACGAAGACGCGCATGGAGCCCCCCTTGGTCGATGCGGAGGTCGCGAGGCTCAAGGCGCTCGGTGCGACGGACGAACGCGGCGCGATCGAGCGCGACGGCGAGTACTGGGTGCGGATGAACGATCCGGAGGGAACGAGTTCTGCGTCCAGTAGGCGGGATATCGAGTCAGGAGCTGCCTGCCTCGCTCAGCGTGCGGAAATGTCGCCGAACCTGACGGACGGAGTGGAGGCCGAAAGCGCAACCTCGACGGCGCGTCCCGCCGCTGGCCTCTCCGACGTCTCACCACTGACGCTCGACGGCTGAGTCCGCGACCCAGCGGCAGAGCGGAAGGGGGCTTGACGCTCCAGTCCGGCCAACACTGATTCCGCAGTGAGCGAGGAGGGGAGGATCGGTTGATGGCAGTGCCAGCGGAGACGCGGAGATCGCTTCGACCGAAGCGCGAAGATGTGTTCGCGGCCTGCCTCGTGCTCCTCATGCTCGTGGGCGTCGCGGTAGGTGGCGGGCTCTTCCTGATCGAGACGCAGTTCCGGCCCGGGGGCTCCGCCTTCGGGCTGCCGACGCGGATTCCGGCCTGCGGGCGGAGCTTCACCGGACCGGGTCGCGTGTCCACATTAGCCGAGATCGAGGCGGGGATGACAACCGGCCATGCACCGATCGTGCTGGAGCCCACGATCGGCGAGATCCCCCTACTCGCTCCCTTTGAGCCGCACACGGTCCCGACGGGGATGACCACCTGCGATGTCGTCATCTTCCTCCGCGTCGGCCCCGACGCCTATGTGGGATACGCGCTCGAGGGTGGGCCGTAGGCGGGATTCCCTGACGCGTTGCGCGGTCGCTTCGGCCATTAGGCGATCGCTACCGACTGACCAGCAACGGCTGTGGAGCCGCCTCCGGGTGGGCCTCCAGAAGAGTTGCGAGATCCCCCGTGATCAGCGTCAGCTGGACGCGCACCCGGTCCGCTGGCGGATCGATGTAGGCCTGCAGCCTGTCGGGCGCAGCGTGCGCGAGCGCGTCGAGGGCGCGCTGCAGGTCAGCGGCGCTGTACTTGACCTTGATGACGCACACGCCGTATGGGTAGAGCGACTCGAGACGTGGTCGAACCGCGTCGGGGTCGTCCACCGTGCCGACGACCACGACGGCCCTGGTCGGTCCACCCCCGGCGCTCTCGGGGCCCCAGTACGCCGAGAAGAGGTCAGGGTGGGCCGCGATCTCGTCCGCCAGGGGCCGTACGGCGCTCTCGAGAACGAGGCTGGATGTCGCCGCGGGAGGCGACGGCCATCCAGCCGTCGGCGTCGGGCACGGTAACCCCGGACCCGTCGCGTGCGTCGGCGCTGCCAGTTCGACCGACGCCACCCTGATCGATGTGCCCGTCCATGTCCCCAGGACGGTCAGCGCAGATGGGCTGTAGACGGC
>JBGPFS010000183.1:0-5296 GCA_041483455.1 Candidatus Limnocylindria bacterium
CTCGCGGATCCCTGCGTCGATGGGTTTGATGTATTCGCGCGGAATCGTGCCGCCCACGATCTTGTCCACGAACTCGTAGCCCGCCCCGCGCTCGCGCGGCTCAAGCTTGATCACCGCGTGGCCGTACTGGCCCTTGCCGCCAGTCTGGCGGATAAACCGGCCATTGCCGTCGGCGTGTCGCCGGATCGTCTCGCGATACGAGACTTGTGGCCGGCCGATGTTCGCGGCCACCTTGAACTCGCGGATCATGCGGTCGACGAGGACGTCGAGATGCAGCTCGCCCATGCCGGCGATGAGGGTCTCGCCGCTCTCCGGATCGGTCTTGACCCGGAACGTCGGATCCTCCTCGGCCAGGCGCTGCAGGGCGATGCCCATCTTGTCCTGGTCGGCCTTCGTCTTGGGCTCGATCTTGACCTCGATGACCGGCTCGGGGAATGTCATCGACTCGAGGACGACGGGATGGTCCGGATCGGTCAGGGTGTCGCCGGTGAAGGTGTCCTTCAGGCCGACCGCGGCCGCGATGTCGCCCGCGTAGACCTGCTCGATCTCCTCGCGGTGGTTGGCGTGCATCTGGAGGATGCGCCCGATCCGCTCGCGCTTGCCCTTCGTCGGGTTGAGGACATACGAGCCGGCTTTCAGGGTGCCCGAGTAGACCCGGAAGAAGGCGAGCTTCCCGACGAACGGGTCGGCCGCGATCTTGAAGGCCAGGGCGCTGAAGGGCTCCGCGTCATCCGGGGTCCTGATGATCTCGGCGCCCGTCTTCGGGTCCTGGCCCAGCATCGGCGGGACATCGAGCGGCGAGGGGAGGTAGTCGACGACGGCATCCAGCATCTTCTGGATGCCCTTGTTCTTGAGGGCGGAGCCGGTCAGGACCGGGACGATCCGGTTCGTCAGCGTGCCGAGGCGAAGGCCGCGCTTGATCTCCTCGACCGTCAGCTCCTCGCCCTCGAGATACTTGTGGGTCAGCTCGTCGTCCATCTCGGCCACGGCTTCGATCAGCTTGTGGCGGTGGGTCACCGCCTCGCCGAGCAGCTCGGCCGGGATCTCCACGACGTCGATCTGGTTGCCCAGGTCGTCGCGGTAATAGATGGCCTTCATCTCGACCAGGTCGATCACGCCGAGGAAGCGATCCTCGCGCCCGATCGGCAGCTGGATCGGCACGGCGTTGGCCCCCAGCCGGTCGCGGATCGACTCGACCCCGCGCCAGAAATCGGCGCCCGTCCGATCGAGCTTGTTGATGAAGCAGAAACGCGGCACGCCATACCGATCCGCCTGGCGCCAGACGGTCTCGGACTGGGGCTCCACTCCGGCCACCCCGTCGAAGACGACGACCGCCCCGTCGAGCACGCGCAGGCTCCGTTCGACCTCGACCGTGAAGTCCACGTGTCCGGGCGTATCGATGATGTTGATGCGATGGTCGCCCCAGGACGCGGTCGTCGCCGCGGCGGTGATCGTGATCCCCCGCTCCTGCTCCTGAGGCATCCAGTCCATCGTGGCCGCGCCCTCATGGACCTCACCGAGCTTGTAGATCTTCTTCGTGTAGAAGAGGATCCGCTCGGTGACGGTCGTTTTGCCCGCGTCGATGTGGGCGATGATGCCGATGTTCCGCGTCTTCGCGAGCGGAACCTGCCGTGCCACGGTCTCGCTACGCTCCTACCACTTGAAGTGGCTGAAGGCCTTGTTGGCCTCGGCCATCTTGTGGGTATCCTCGCGGCGCTTCACCGCGGCCCCCAGGCCGTTCATCGCATCGACGAACTCGGCCGCCAGCTTCTCGCTCATGCTCTTGCCGTTCCGCTTGCGGGCCGCCTGGACGAGCCAGCGGACGCCCAGCGAGAGACGGCGGTCGCCCCGGATCTCCACCGGGACCTGGTACGTGGCACCGCCGACCCGCCGCGGCTTGACCTCGATGATCGGGGTCGCGTTGCGGAGGGCCGCCTCCAGGACCTCGACGCCCGGCCGGTGAGCCTGGGCCTCCGCCCGCGCCAGCGCCTGGCGCATGATCCGGTCGGCGAGGTTCCGCTTGCCGTCGTGCATCAGCTTGGCGCCGAAGCGGGCGGTGGTGCGGTTGAGCGGGACGGTCTCGTACTTGGTCTTGCGGGCGATCTGCTGTCGGCGGGGCATCTAGCGCGACCCTCCCGACTTGGCCGAGGCCTTGGCGCCGTACTTGCTCCGGCCCTGCTTCCGGTCGCGGACGCCCGCCGCATCGAGCGTGCCCCGGATGATGTGGTACTTGACCGACGGGAGGTCCTTCACCCGGCCGCCCCGGACGAGGACGACGGAGTGCTCCTGGAGGTTGTGGCCGATGCCCGGGATGTAGGCCGTGACCTCCATCTGGTTGGTCAGGCGGACGCGGGCGATCTTCCGAAGCGCCGAGTTCGGCTTCTTCGGCGTCATCGTGCGCACCTGCAGGCAGACGCCGCGCTTCTGGGGCGCCCCGGGGATGGGCTCCTGGCGCTGGCGCAGGCTGTTCCAGTTCTTGCGCATGGCCGGCGCCTTGACCTTGGAGATCTTGCGCTTGCGGCCGTGACGCACGAGCTGGCTGATCGTCGGCACGAAGACGAGGCTCCCTTCTCGGTTTTCCCATGCTGACCGGTCGACCGGCGCCGTCGTGGCGGGGACCGGTGGTCGGATCGATGATCGTGGTCGGCGGCTTTACCGGCACGCGGGCGCACGTGCGACCTCGCCGAGGCCACGAAGGCGGAGGATATCAGCGGCCCCGAAGCCGTGTCAAACGGAGGGGCCGCCGATGGTCGCCGGTTCAGGCCGGATCGGCCTCCCCCTCGCCGTCGCCGGAGGCGCCCTCGGACCCGGCCACGAAGGCCTTCGCCAGCTCGGCCTCGTCGGCCGTGGCCGGCGGCGCGGAGTCGCCACCGAGGAGCGCCTTCGCGAGCTCGCCTTCGTCGACCTCGGCGTCGACGGGATGGGCGACCAGGAACGAGGCGATCTCGGCCGTCTCGTCGTCGCCCCGTGGCCCGCCGCCCTCGAGGAACGGGTTGTAGGCCTCGCCCGGCAGCCCCTCGATCGCCTCTCCGGCGAGTGCCTCGAGGGCGGCCCGTCGGGCCCGCTCGCGGGCCGCGGCGACGTTCGCCGGCGCGCCCGTCCCCGCCGGGATGAGCTTGCCGATGATGACGTTCTCCTTGAGCCCGATGAGGTGGTCCTTGGCGCCGTTGATGGCGGCCTCGGTGAGCACCCGGGTCGTCTCCTGGAAGGAGGCGGCCGCCAGGAAGCTCGACGTGTTGAGGGAGGCCTTGGTGACCCCCAGCAGGACGGTCTGGGCCGTGGCCGGCTCCCCGCCCTCGGCGAGGACCCGGTTGTTGACCTCTTCGAAATCGAGCCGGTCGATCAGCTCGGTCGGCAGCAGGTCGGTATCGCCCGGCTGGTCGATCCGGACCTTCCGGAGCATCTGCCGGACGATGATCTCGATGTGCTTGTCGTTGATCGTGACGCCCTGGCTCCGGTAGACCTTCTGGACCTCCTTCACCAGGTAGCGCTGGACGGCATCCTTGCCCCGAGTGTCGAGGAACTCCTGGGGGTTGATCGGGCCGTCGGTGATCGCGTCGCCGGCCCGGATCTCCGCGCCGTTCTCGACCTTGAGCTTGGCGTTGTGGGGGATGACGTACTCGCGCTCGACCACGTCCTCGGCCCGCACGACCACGGTGTCGCCCTCGGTGACGAGGAAGCCCTTGACGGGTGCGGTCACGTCGGCGGTCGCTCCGTCCTGGCCCTCCACGCGGGCGACGACCTGGTTCAGCTCGACCTGGTCGCCGGAGGCCGCCAGGAGCTCGGCGCCCTTGGGGATCGCGAGCGCGCTGTCATACGCCTCGCGGCTCGTGACCTTGACCCGGGTCTGGGTGTCGCGGAGGATCTCGACGATCCCGTCGATGTGGCTGATCTCGGCCTTGCCCTTCGGGACGCGCGCCTCGAACAGCTCCTCGACCCGCGGCAGACCCGCGGTGATGTCGAGACCGGCGACGCCACCGGTGTGGAACGTGCGCATCGTGAGCTGCGTCCCGGGCTCGCCGATCGACTGGGCGGCGATGATGCCGACCGCCTCGCCGACGCCGACCAGCTCACCGGTCGCGAGGTTGCGCCCGTAGCACGCGCGGCAGACGCCGTAGCGAGCCTCGCAGGTGAGCGGTGAGCGGACCAGGACCTCCTGGATGCCCGCCTCCTGGATCGCCCGGGCGAGGACCTCGCTGATCTGCTCGCCCCGATCGACGATGACCTCGGCCTTCTTGCTCTTCGGATCGACGATCGCGGCGGCCGCGAGTCGGCCGACGAGACGGCGCCGGAACGCCTCCTCCTCGCCCGCGATCTCGCGCGACTCCTCGAGCGTGATCCAGCTCCCCTCCTCGGTCCCGCAATCGTCTTCGCGGGTGATCACGTCCTGGGCGACGTCGACGAGCCGGCGGGTCAGGTACCCGGAGTCGGCCGTTCGGAGCGCCGTGTCGGCGAGGCCCTTCCGGGCGCCGTGGGTCGAGATGAAATACTCGAGAACGGTCATCCCCTCGCGGAAGTTGCTCCGGACGGGGACGTCGATGATCCGGCCCGACGGGTCGGCCATCAGGCCGCGCATCGCGCCGAGCTGGCCGATGTTGCCCTTGTTCCCCCGGGCGCCGGAGTCGGTCATCATCGTGACCGGCCCGTACGGATCGAGGTTCGCCATCATCGCCGTCGACATGTCGGCGGTGGTCCGCTGCCAGACCGAGACGACCTGCTCGTAGCGCTCGTCGTCGGTGATCAGGCCCCGCTGGAACTGCTTGTCGATCTCGTCGACCTCGCCATCGGCCGCGGTCAGCCGGGCGGCCTTGTCGCTCGGGACCTCGATGTCGAAGAGGCCGATCGTCATCCCGCCCCGGGTGGCGTACTCGAAGCCGACGTGCTTGACGCCGTCGACGAGGTGCGCCGTGTCGGCGGGCCCGAGGAGGCGATAGCAGCGGTCGACGAGCTCCTTGAGGTCCGACCGCTTCATCGGCTTGTTCTCGAAGCGGAGCTGGTCCGGAAGGACCTGGTTGAAGATGACCCGACCGACGGTCGTGACGATGCGCCGGGCGACGAGCGCGCCGGCTTCCTCGTCCCAGACCCGGACCATCGCCTCGATCGGCTCGTGGAGGGTCAGTCCGGTCTTCTCGCGGAGCTGGTAGGCGAGGATCGCCTCCTTCTCGTCGGTGAACCGGCGGGTCACCGGCGCGTCCGCCCCACCCTGGCCATCCATGGTCAGGTAGAAGCAGCCGAGGACCATGTCCTGGGTCGGTGCGACGACCGGGCTGCCGTCGGCGGGCGAGAGCAGGTTGGC
>JBGPFS010000184.1:0-5291 GCA_041483455.1 Candidatus Limnocylindria bacterium
GACCCGATCCGGGTCATCGGTGCGCTGGGCCCGGTGGTCGGCTGGTGCCACGGCAAGGACACGACGCTCTACCCGGACCGGATCGCGCTCAACGGCGTCCTGGACCACCGCTATCCGGTCGACGCCAGCTGGGCGCCCTGGCACTTCTCGGCGGTCGGCGATGGGCACGACGTCGAGACGTGGTCGCGTCTGATCAAGGCCCTCCAGGCCGTCGGTCACGACTCCGTCGTCTCGATCGAGCACGAGGATCCCTCGCTTGCGCCCGAGGAGTGCATCCGCCGGTCGGTGGCGACGCTCAGGCAGGCCCTGGCCTCGTGATGGGCCATGGCTGAGGTCCAGCTCTCGGGCATCGAGAAGCGCTTCGATGGGGTGCTGGTGCTCGACTCCCTCGAGCTCACGGTGCCCGACGGCGATTTCGTGGTGCTGCTCGGTCCATCCGGCTGCGGCAAGACGACCGCGCTGCGGCTCATCGCGGGCCTGGAGCGCCCTACCGCAGGGCGCGTCCTCATCGGTGGCCGGGACGTGACGGCGCTTTCTCCGCGCGAGCGCGACGTCGCGATGGTCTTCCAGAGTTACGCGCTCTATCCGCACATGTCGGTCGCGGACAACATCGGCTACCCACTCAAGATCCGCGGGCTCCCGGCCCGCGAGCGGGCGGCCGCCGTCGCCCAGGTGGCAGAGTCGCTCGAGGTCTCGCACCTCCTGGCCCGAAAGCCGCGCCAGCTGTCGGGTGGTCAGCGCCAACGGATCGCGCTCGCCCGGGCGATCATCCGCGAGCCGGCCGCCTTCCTGATGGACGAGCCGCTCTCCAATCTCGACGCCAAGCTGCGGATCAGCATGCGCGGCGAGATCCGGCGCCTGCAGCAGCGCCTGGGCGCGACGACCGTCTACGTGACCCACGACCAGGCCGAGGCGTTGACGATGGCCGACCGGGTGTGCCTCATCAACGACGGGGTCGTGCAACAGTACGCGCCGCCCCAGGAGATCTTCGACCGGCCGGCGAACCTGTTCGTGGCCACCTTCGTGGGCAACCCGCCGATGAACACGCTGGGCCTCGGGCTCGACCCGGACCGCCGGGCGATGGTCGTGGAGGGCGTGGCCATTCCCCTCGGGGACCGATACGAGGCCTGCGCGGCCGCGGCCGTGAAGCGATTCGGGATGCGGGCGCGCGACCTGGAGATCAGCGACTCGGGAGCGCCGGGAACGCTACCCGCGTCGGTCTATGTCGTCGAGCCGATGGGTGACGAGGTGTATGTGGAGGTGCTTATCGGTGACTCACGCGTGACGGTCCGGGCGGACCGAGGGTGGACAGCGCCGCTGGGCGCTCCGGTCGGCGTGCGCGTCGATCCGGCCAAGGCCTGCTTCTTCGACCAGGGTGGCACGACCGCCGTCCATCGGGTCGACGAGGGGCCGACCAACAAGACAGAGGGAATGGTGCAATGAGCGACGATGACTTCCTGTCCCGCCACCTGACACGTCGGGACGTCCTGCGGCTCGGTCTCGCCGTCGGCGGGGTGGCCGCGACCGGCGCCGTGCTGGCCGCGTGCGGCGCGAGCACCTCGTCGTCGGCGCCGCCGGCATCCGCCGCGGCCACATCCGCCGCCTCCGCCGCAGCCAGTGCCAGCGCGCCCGCCCTCGGCGGGAAGCTCGTCATCGGCGCATTCGAGGACGGGGCTCTGACCCCGTTCAAGGGGACGATCCTGCCGATGTTCGAGTCCGCCACCGGGATCAAGGTGGAGTTCCTGACCGAGCCGTACGACTCGTTCTTCGCGAAGGCGTTCCAGGACGGCCAGTCGAAGGCCGGGCAGTACGACATCTACATCATGGACGACCCGTGGATCCCCCAATACGCGGCCGCCGGCATCCTGGAGGACCTCGGGCCGCACGGCATCACGATGGACGCCGACTATCCGGGGCCGTTCGCGGATCTCGGCTTCTGGCCGCCGCGCCAGGGGCCGCGGGTGAAGGGCTTCGAGACGCAGACGCCGAAGCTGATCGCGCTCCCGACGATCGGCGACCTCCAGACGCTGACCTACCGCAACGACGTGTTCGCCAGCGCGCCGGCGACCTGGGACGACATCGTTACCCAGGGCAAGGCCGCGATGGCGAGCGGCAAGATCAAGTACGGCTTCGTCTTCCGGGGCGTCAAGGGCAACCCGATCGTCACGTCGTTCTACCCGATCTTCCGCTCGTTCGGGGCGGACTTCTTCGACGACAAGTGGAACCCGATCTTCAACTCCGACAAGGGGAAGACGGCGGCCGACTTCTTCGTCACGACCCTCAAGTCGCTGGCGCCCAAGGGTGTCGCCGAGTTCGACTCGGACCAGGAGGGCGCAGCGATCCTCGGCGGCGACGCGGCCGCGATCATCCAGTACTCCGGCAACGCCATCAAATCGGACGATCCGGCGCAATCGAAGGTCGTCGGCAAGCTCGATTTCGGGGTGGTGCCGAAGCAGGAGTCGGCGATCGCCCAGATCGGGATCTTCATCCACGGCGTCAGCGCGTCGGCTCCCAACAAGGACAACGCGATCGCGTTCATGAAGTGGTTCGCCAGCAATGACACGCAGACCGCCTTGGCCCGGTCGGGGGACCTCCCGGTCAAGACGCCGGCCTTCGGCGACGCACAGGCCGTCAAGGACCACCGCCTGCTCCCGGTCGCGCTCGCCCAGCTGAATGCCGGGGCGCAGGCACGGCCGCGAACCCCCGACTGGTCGAAGGTGGAGTCGATCATCGGGACCGAGCTGAACATCGCCCTGGCCGCGGGCAACGGCGGGGGTGCAGCCATGGACCGGGCAGCCACACAGGTCAAGGACTACCTGACCCAGCAGGGCTATTACTGATCCATGGCGCTGGCGATGACGCCGAGCCGGGCGGCGCGGACCCTCCGGGGCTCCGGGCTGGACAGGGTGCTGCCCTACCTCATGCTGGGGCCGACCCTCTTCCTCGTGCTCGGCGTCGTCGTCTATCCGCTGATCGACGGGCTGCGAACGAGCACCGGGTTCTTCCGGTACGGCAGCCTCGTCCGATCGGTCGGACTCGACAACTACGCGCAGGCGTTCAGGGACCCCGCCTTCATCGAGGCGCTCCTCACGACCGCCCGGTTCGTCGTGCTGGCGGTGACGATCGAGACCGTCCTCGGGCTCGCCCTCGCGCTCCTGTGCGCCCGCGAAGCCCGGTTCATCCGCCGGATCCGGGCGACGTTGATCGTGCCGATGATCGTGACCCCGGTCGTCGTCGGGATCGTGTTCCGGCTCATCTACGCGTCCGACGTCGGGTTGCTGGCGTCGATCGCACGTGCGGTGGGCCTCGATCCGCCGCAGATCCTCAGCACCGGAACGGGCGCCTTCTGGGGGCTCGTCTTCCTCGATGTCTGGGAGTGGACGCCGCTCCTCTTCCTGATCCTGCTGGCCGGGATCCAGTCGATGCCGGTCGAGCCCTTCGAGGCCGCGCGGGTGGACGGTGCCGGCGCCTGGCGGACGTTCGTGGATCACACGCTGCCGATGCTGCGACCCACGATCCTGGTGGCGGTCACGCTCCGGGCCATCGATGCGCTGACGACGTTCGACCAGGTCTACGTCCTGACGCGCGGCGGCCCGGGGACGTCGACCCAGCTGATCTCGATCTACGGCTACCAGACCTTCTTCCAGTTCCAGCAGACCGGGTACGCGGCCGCGATGCTGTTCATGGTCGCGCTCGTCGTGCTCGTCGCAGCCGGCTTCGCGGTCGGGCTGATGCGGAGGCGGGGCGCATGAAGCGCGCCGTCGCCGCCCGGGTGGCGTGGGCCCTCGCCGTGATCGCCGCGCTCGTCTTCGCCCTGACGCCACTCGTCTGGATGGTGCTCACCTCGCTCAAGAGCAACCGCGAGATCACCCAGGACGGCACGCTCCTGCCTGGGGCGCTGACGTCGGCGAACTACATCAGCCTGTTCAGCGGTCGCGAATTCGGGGCCTACCTGACGAACTCGGTGATCGTGACCGCGGTGAGCGTGGCGATCGCGCTGATCCTGGGGACCCAGGCGGCCTACGCGCTGGCCAGGTTCAATCTGTGGGCCGGCATGCACCGCTACGTCGGGTTCAGCCTGCTGATGGTCCGGCTCCTGCCGCCGATCGCGATCATCGTGCCCATCTTCCTGGTGATGCAGCGGCTCGGCCTGCTCAACACGCGGCTGAGCCTGATCATCGTCTACGCCACGTTCAACGTGACGATCGTGGTCTGGATGATGGAGAGCTTCTTCCGCGAGATCCCCATCGACCTCGAGGAAGCGGCGATGGTCGACGGCGACACGCGGTTCACCGCGTTCCGACGGATCGTCCTGCCGCTCGCCGCGCCGGGGCTCGTGGCGACCGGCATCTTCGCCGTCATCACGACCTACAACGAGTTCCTGTTCGCGCTCGTCCTGACGTCGACCCCGGCGGCGGAGACGATGCCCATCGGGGCGGCCACCCTGATCGGTCGCATCAACGTCGACTGGGGCGCGATGAGCGCCGCGGGCGTGATCGGCGCCCTGCCGATCGTGGTCTTCTCGATCTTCGTCCAGAAGCACCTCGTTCGCGGCCTGACGATGGGCGCGATCAAGTGATCGCGCCCGCCACCCGACTCGCCGATGTCGCCCGGGCTGCCGGTGTCTCGGTCGCCACGGCCTCGCGGGCGCTGTCGGGGCGGGGCAGCGTGGCGAGCACCACGCGCGACCGCGTCCGCCGCGTCGCCGCGGGGCTCGACTTCTATCCCTCGGCGGCCGGCCAGACGCTCCGGACGCGGGCCACCCGGATGATCGGGTTCGTGGTGCCCGACATCAGCTCCAGCTTCTATGCGAATGCCCTCAAGGGCGCGCAGCACCGACTCCAGGCATCCGGCTACCAGATCACGCTCATGGACACGGATGAGCGTCCCGACCGGGAGCGTGCGGCGCTCCTGGCCCTGGCCGCCGGACGCGTCGACGGGATCATCCTGTGCTCGTCCATGCGCGACGTGTCCGTCGTGCGGTCCATCGAGCAGCGTTTCCAGCTGCCCATCGTGTTGTTCGACAACCTCCTCGACGGCGTCGGGGCGGGTCGCGTCACCCTCGCCAACAAGGCCGGCGTTCAGCTGCTGGTGGGCCACCTGGCCGAGGCCCACGGGCATCGGCGGATCGGCTACGTCGGCGGCATCGAGAGCGAGACGTCGGGGGCCGAGCGACTCGCCGGGTTCCGGCTGGGCATGCGGGGCCACGGGCTGTCGATCGACGAGCGGTGGGTCCGACCCGGTGACTGGACCGAGGCGGCCGGTCGGAGCGAGACGGCGGCGCTGCTTGC
>JBGPFS010000185.1:0-5272 GCA_041483455.1 Candidatus Limnocylindria bacterium
CCTCCTCCTCCGGGTATCCCATCGCGGTCAGGACGTGACTCACCTCGCTCGAGCCGGTCGCGCAGGCCGATCCGACCGACGCCGCGATCCCGGCCAGGTCGAGCGAGAGGCAGGCGGCCGGCCCATCGACGTCGCGGGCGAGGATCGACAACAGGCCGGGCAGACGCTCGCGCGGATGGCCCGTCAGCTCGGTCCCGGGAACGGCCAGGACCGCATCGCGGAGGCGGTCCCGGAGGCGCATCAGGCGCGGGGCCGTCTCCAGGCGCTCGGCGCACGACAGCTCGTACGCGGTCGCGAGACCGACCGCACCGGCCAGGTTCTCCGTCCCACCCCGTCGGTGACGCTCCTGCGAACCGCCCTGCTGCTGGCTCAGGAGGTGGGTGCCGTGCCGGACGAAGAGCGCCCCGACACCCTTGGGACCCTCGAACTTGTGAGCCGCGATGGAGAGCAGGTCCACGTCGAGCGCAGGCAGGTCGAGGTCGAGATACGGGGCGGCCTGGACGGCGTCGACATGAAAGAGGACGCCCCGGTGGCGGTGGACCCGCTCGGCGATCTGGGCGATCGGCTGGATCGTCCCGACCTCGTTGTTCGCCAGCATCGCGCTGACGAGGATCGTCCGGTCCGTGATCGCCGCCTCGACCTCGTCGGGATCGACCCGGCCGTATCGGTCGACCGGCGTCTCGAAGATCTCGAACCCGAACTTCTCGAGATAGCGCAGCGTGTGGCCGACCGCGTGATGCTCGATCGCCGTCGTCACGATCCGATGGCCGTGCGTCTTGTGGGCCCAGGCCACGCCCTTCAGCGCCAGGTTGTTGGCCTCGGTGCCGCCCGAGGTGAACACGATCTCGCGCCCCGTGACGCCGAGCCGGCCGGCCAGCCGGTCGTGTGCGTCGTCGAGCGCGGCCCGGGCGACCCGTCCGTACCCGTGGGCGGAGCTCGGGTTGCCGAAGTGCTCCGTCAGGTACGGGAGCATCGCCTCGAGGACCTCACGCCGCAGGGGCGTGGTCGCGGCGTGGTCGAGGTAGATCGCCATCGGGCGGGATCGTACACCGACCGCGCCCGGATCGGGGCCGGACGCGCCAGCTCGGGCCAGACGCGCCAGCGAGGGCGGACCGCGCTCAGTCCGGGCGGTCTCCCGCGCCCCGCTCCGTCGACCGCCGAAGGTCCTCCGCCCGGCCCAGCGCACGCCGCCGATCGTGCTCCGAGAGCGCGCGCTTCCGGAGCCGGATCGTCTTCGGGGTCACCTCGACGAGCTCGTCACCGGCGATGAACTCGATCGCGGACTCGAGGGTCAACGACCGGGGCGGCGTCAGGCGCAGCGACTCGTCGTGCGAGTGGGTCCGGATGTTGGTGAGCTGCTTCATCTTCGTCGCGTTCACGTTCATGTCGCCCGAGCGCGAGTTCTCGCCGATGATCATGCCTTCGTAGACCTCCTCGCCGGCGCCGATGAAGAGCTCGCCTCGCTCCTCGAGGTTGAACAGGCCATAGGCGTTCGAGGTGCCGGAGCGATCGGCCACCAGCACGCCGTTCGTGCGGTGGGTCACCTCCCCCGCCCAGGGACCGTAGCCCTCGCCCAGCTGGTGCATCAGGGCGGTCCCGCGGGTGTCGGTCAGGAGCTGGCCGCGATAGCCGATCAGGCCCCGGATGGGGATCACGAACTCCATCCGCACCCGACCGTCGGCATCCGTGGTCATCTGTTCGAGGCGCCCTTTCCGCCCGGCCAGCGCCGTCTGGATCTCCCCGATGTAGTCGGGCGGGACGTCGATCGTCACCCGCTCGTACGGCTCCTGGGTCTTGCCGTCGACCTCGCGCAGGATGACCTCCGGGCGGCTCGCCGTGAGCTCGTAGCCCTCGCGCCGCATCTGCTCGATCAGGACCGCCAGCTGGAGCTCGCCGCGGCCGCGGACCTCGTAGGTATCGCCGGTCTCGGTCGGCTGGAATTCGATCGAGACGTTGCCGAGGACCTCCTTCTCGAGGCGGGCCCGGATCTGCCGGCTGGTGACGTACTTCCCGTCCCGGCCGGCGAGCGGCGACGTGTTGACCCCGAAGGTCATCCGAAGGGTCGGCGCATCGACGTCCAGCCGGGGCAACGGTCGCGGATCGGCCGGATCGGTGAGCGTGTCCCCGATCGTGACCTCCGGCAGTCCCGCGACCGAGACGATGTCGCCGGGACCCGCCTCCGCGATATCGACCCGCTCGATCCCGTGCGCGGTCTGGAGGCTGGTGACCGTGCCGCTCAGGGTGATCGTCCGGCCGGGCTCGATCGCCCCGGCCGTGTCGTCGGCTTCCTCCCGGACGACCACGATCCGCTGGCCGAGCCGGATCGTCCCGTTGCGAACGCGCCCGACCGCCATCCGGCCGACGTATTCGTTGGCGCTCAGGTTCGTGACCAGCAGCTGGAGCGGATGCCCGGGCTGGTGCGTCGGTGGGGGCGTGACCGCGATGAGGACCTCGAGGAGCGGCCGAAGGTCGGTCCCCGGAGCCGCCGGATCGCGGGTCGCCGTCCCGGCCTTGGCGTTCGTGTAGAGGACCGGGAACTCGATCTGGTGCGCGTCGGCGCCCAGGTCCATGAACAGCTCGTAGACGGCGTCGAGGACCTCCGCCGGCCGGGCGTCCGAGCGATCGATCTTGTTGAGGGCGACCACGACCGGCAGCCGGCGCGCCATGGCCTTCTGGAGGACGTAGCGGGTCTGGGGGAGCGGTCCCTCCGCCGCGTCGACGAGAAGCAGGACCGCATCGACCATGAGCAGGCTGCGCTCGACCTCGCCGCCGAAGTCGGCGTGGCCCGGCGTGTCGACGATGTTCAGGCGCACGCCGTCGAAGTCGACCGTCGTCTGCTTGGCCAGGATCGTGATCCCCTTCTCGCGCTCGAGATCGCCCGAATCGAGGACCCGATCGACCACCGTCTGGTTCGCCCGGAAGGCCCCCGTCTGGCGGAGCATCGCGTCGACCAGCGTCGTCTTGCCGTGGTCGACGTGGGCGACGATCGCGAGATCGCGGATGTCTGCCCTGACGGCCAGGGCCGGGGCGGCGACCGGGTCGCCGGGCACGACCGGGACGCCGGGCGCGGAGGCCTCGACGGCGGGCAGGCTGGAGCGGGGCGGTCGAATCATGGGCCGAGCTAGTTTCGCACGAGCGACCGACCTCCGCCTACACTGCGGCCATGGCCGAGCCGAACGACCCGCCGCTGCCCGTCAAGCTCGATCCAGCCCGCACCGGGGCCGACCGGCGGGTTCCGGCATGACGGTCGCCGCGATCATCCTGGCCGCGACGGCGGAGGGCGCCCTCGACGAGACCACCGGCCAGCCCCGCGTCCGCCGCCTGGCCGATCTCGCCTGGTCGGGCGGCGCCTTCCCGATCGTCGTGCTGGCCCCCGATCCCGACGGCTCGGTCGCCACGGCCCTGCTCGGGACGGAGGCGCTCCTCCGAGCCCCTGCGGACGAGGCGGCCGGCCCGGCGGGCCAGATGGTCCGCGGGATCGGGGAGGCGCTCGCGGCGGTGAGCCAGACGACGGCAGCCCTCCTCTGGCCGGCTCACCTGACCTGGGTCGGACCGGAGACGATCACTTCGCTCATCGAGGCCCACGGGGCCGAGCCAGGGTCGCTGCTGCGCCCGACCTGGGATGGAAGACCGGGCTGGCCGATCCTCCTGCCGGTGACCCTGACCGATGCGCTCCGGGCCCTCGGGTCAGGGCTGCTGCCGGCGGAGGTCGCCGAGGCGCTCGTGGCCGGCGGCGTCCCGCACCGGCTCGTGGAGCTTGGCGACCCCGGGGTCGTCCACGACGTCGGCACCCGGTTCGCCGACCTGCCGCAGTACCAGGGGCCGCCGGGACCGCCCGCCGACCGGACGCACGAATGGGGCGCCGAAGTCGCCGCCGCCGCGGGCCTGCCGGAGCCCGAGACCGACCCGGCCGATTAGACCTGGCCGGCGCCGCCGCCGCTCAACCGCTCGGCGCCGAGCGATCCGCCGAGCGATCCGCCGACCGATCCGCCGGTCGACGGGTCAGGCGCCCGAGCGGGACCGTCCCGATCGCGACCCCCGCGAGGACGAGCCCGACGCCCGCCACCTGGTACGCGGACGGCGCCTCGCCGAGGATGAGCGCCGCCAGGCCGACCGCGGCCACCGGCTGGGCCAGCAGGATGAGCGAGGCGACGACCGCCGGCAGGTGCGGCAGCGAGGCGGCGATGAGCAGCCCGCCCGCGACCTGGGCGGAGAGCGCCAGCACGACGAGCCAGCCGTGGCCCGGCCAGGTCGGAACGGCGGCCAGGTCGCCCAGGAGGAGGCCGCCGACGACCCCGCCGATCACCGTCGCCAGCGTGGCGTCCCGCACCGGCCCCACGAACCGGCCGGGGGTTCGGACAGTCCGGATGATCAGCAGGTATCCGCCGTAGCCGACGGCCGCGACCAGGCCGAAGACCGCCCCGAGCGCCGGATCCGAACCGTACGCTCCGCTCCCGACCGCCCCCGAGATGAGGATCACGCCGCCGAGCGCCACCGGCACCCCCAGGAGGACGCGATCGGGGGGCCGCTCGCCGAGGACGAGCCAGGCGACGATCCCGACGAGGATCACCTGGAGGTTGCTCATCACCGTGGCCAGGCCCGCCCCGAGGTGCTCGATCGCGAGGTGAAAGGACGTCAGGTCGAGCGCGAAGAAGAGCCCGGCCACGAGCGCGACTCCGCGCGCCCGCCGGCCGGGTGAGCCGAGCCGCCGACCTTCCGGCACGGCCAGCAGGGCCAGGATCGGCAGGGCGTAGAGCGCCCGGAAGACCGTGGCCGTCGACGGCGAGGCGCCCGACAGCCGGACGAGGATCCCCGAGAAGGCGATCCCGGTCACGCCCAGGATCGCCAGCAGGCGGGGGCGACCGAGAAGCGCCGCGGGCAAGGCCCGGAGCCGGGCGTTCAGCGCCTGGTCACCCCGCCGACCGCCGAACCGGTCGGCTCGACCGCACGCTCAGGACCGGCCTTCGACGCCGACGAACCGCAGGCCGAGCTCGGCGTACTGGCCTGGGTCCGGCACGGAAGGCGCATCGAGCATCAGATCCGCGCCGGACGAGGTCTTCGGGAAGGCCATCACCTCGCGGATCGTCGTCTGGTCGGCGAGCAGCGCCGCCCAACGGTCGATCCCGAGCGCGATCCCGCCGTGGGGCGGCGCACCGAAATCGAACGCCTCGAGCATCCCTCCGAACTTCTCGCGCATCCCGGCATAGCTGTGGCCCTGGAGGGCGAAGCTCCGCTCCAGGAGGTCGCGCCGGTGGATCCGGACCGACCCGCC
>JBGPFS010000186.1:0-5242 GCA_041483455.1 Candidatus Limnocylindria bacterium
CATGGCCCTCGGCGGGGGCGTCGCCGCTCTCCTCGCGGCGGGGGTGTTCAGCGGCGCGGTCATCCTGGCGATGCTCTGGCGGTCCTGAACCCGGGAAGCCGGTCTGCCGGCCACCTCGCCGTCGCGTGCCGGCCGTCGCCGGATCGGCGCGATGGCCCCGTGCGGGCCCTCGCTGGTACACTCCGGCCGGCCCCGGCCCCCATCGTCTAGAGGCCTAGGACGCCACCCTTTCAAGGTGGAGATCACCGGTTCGAATCCGGTTGGGGGTACCAGCCCAGGCTGGTGGGCGAGCGCCTGCGTCCGGCAGTCTCCGGTGGGTCTCGAGCCGACCTCCCCGACCCGGGCGAGATGCTACGATCGGTCGCGATGGAGATCATGGGCGTCCGGATCCGGACGATCGTCATCGACAACGTCGCCAGCGTGTGCGACGGCTGCCACGAGGTGATCGTGGGTACCCCCTGGCGGGTCAACCTGCTCGACATCGTGGCGACCGAGGCGCCGGTCCGCTGGACCGACCGCCCGGCGATCAATCCCGGCCCGTTCCAGTTCCACTCGGACCCTGCCCACGTCCGCGCCTGGATGGCCCGCAAGGGGTACCTCTTCTGCCGGCGGGGCACCGTCCGCGAGCTGATGCGCCCGGTCCCGATCCCCGGCGAGAGGCCCCGCTGGGGCCTGTGCGACGGCATCCACCGCGACGATCACGAGTTCGTGCCCGCGTAGCTTCGTCCCCGCTTAGCCCCGCCGTCGCCGTCGGCCGCAGGAGCGACCGCCCGACGCCCAAGCAGGTTGGACCGTCACCGATGTCCCCGATCATCCCGGCCGTCACCTCGCTCCTGGCCCTCCTGTTCGCGGTCGCGCTGCTCGACCAGTGGCGCGAGCGCCGCCACGCCTACCAGCTCATCTGGGCCTTCGGGATGCTCTTCTTCGCCGTGGGGGCGGGCTGCGAGGCGCTGGCCGCGCTGAACGGCTGGAACGAGGCGACCTACAAGGCCTGGTACCTGACCGGCGCGGTCTGGACGGCGGGCTGGCTCGGGCTCGGTACGGCGTTCCTGCTCGGCCGGACCCGCTTCGGCTACACCTTCGCGTTCTCGCTCTTCCTGGCCGGGCTGTTCACCCTCCTGGCGAGCCGCCACTACCCGGATGCCGGGAGCGCCCCGATCCTGTACTTCGTCGGGGCGATCGTGCTGGCCCTGGCGATCGGGGTGGAGACCTACTTCGCCAACGCGCGCTGGCCCTGGATCGCCGCCCTGGCGGTCGTCGGGGCGAGCCTGCTCAGCCTGGTCCTGGTCCTGACCCTGACGCTCCCGAGTCCCGGCTACGCGCTCGACCCGAAGACGAGCATGCCGACCGCCGAGCTCTTCCCGGGCACGCTCCGACTGCTCACCCCGCTCCTCAACATCACGGGCGCCTTCTCGCTCATCCTCGGGGCCCTCTTCTCGGCCTACGTCTTCATGCCCAAGCGCCGGCTGCTCGACTACTCGCTCGATCCCGGCCAGCCGGGCGACCAGTTCCTGTTCAACCTGCTCATCGCCCTGCCGGCGATCGTCGTGAACTTCGTCGTCTCGGTCCCGCTGGCCGTCCGGGAGTTCTTCGGCGGCCGGATGAACAGTCGCGTGCCGGCCACGATCCTCATCGCGCTCGGCGGGATGGCCGCCGGCGGCGCCGATGCCCTCAACCGCTTCGGCTCGACGGACCTGTTCGAGCTCGGCAAGCTCGTCGCCGTCCTGTTGCTGCTTTCCGGGTTCCTCGTCTCGACCGAGGTCTTCCAGCAGTTCCGTATCCCGTTCACGGGCATCCGGTTCGGCGGCAAGCGGACGGAGCCGGCCGGAGGACCAACCGACTGACGCCCGACGACCGGCGCGCTCTCCTCGGTTCCCTCGCGGTCCTGGCCGCGGCCGGCTGCTTCGGGACGCTGGGCCCGGTCTCACGGCTCGCCTATGACCGCGGGGTGGAGCCGATCGGGTTCGTCGCCTGGCGGGCAGCGATCGGGGCGCTCGTCGTCGGCGCGCTCCTGGCCCTCGCGGCGCGCCGCGGTCGGCGGGTCGTGCGCCTCGGCGACGTCGGTCGGCGGGCCCGCGCAGCGCTCCTCGCCGCGGCGGTCGCCGGGCTGGTCACGAACCTCGCGATGTTCATCGCCTTCGGCCGGATCACGGTGGCCCTGGCCCTGCTCGGGTTCTACACGTACCCGGCGGTCGTGACGCTCGTCGCGTCGATCCGGGACCGCCGCCCACCCGACGGGATCCAGCTCGTCGCCCTGGCCACGGCGCTCCTCGGGATGGCGCTCGTCGTCCTCGGCTCGCTCGATCCTGCCGCCGGGATCCGGTTCGACCTCCTCGGCTTCGGCCTGACGATCCTCGCAGCGCTGAGCCAGACGCTCTTCATCATCGTCAGCCGCGGGTACGCCAGGATCCCGACCGAGGAGGCGACGACGGTCATCCTCGTCCTCGACGCGCTCGGCTACGTGCTCATCGCGGCGGTCGTCGGGTCGTTCGACGCGATCGTCCTGCCGCTCCGGACCCCGGGCAGCTGGCCGCTCCTGCTGTGGGCCGGGGTCGTGGGAGCCGGGATCCCCACGTTCCTGTTCCTGACGGGCATCCGCTGGGTGGGCGGCGTCCGGACGGGCATCCTCGCCCTCTTCGAGCCGGTCGTCGGGGTGGCCCTCGCCGCGATCGTCCTGGGCGAGGCGGTCGGCCCCGTCCAGGGGCTCGGCGGCGCCCTCGTCCTGGCGGCCGGGATCCTTCTCCAGGTCGGGCGGCGGGTCGGCCGCGGAGGCGCGCCGGTCGTCGCGCAGTAGCCGGCGGCCGGACGGCCCGACGGGGGCCCGGCGGTATACTGCGGGCCTTCCACCAGCCCGCCGATCCGAGGTTCGATGCGAGTCCGCAAGGCTGTCTTCCCCGCCGCCGGTTGGGGGACCCGGTTTCTCCCGGCGACGAAGGCCCAGCCCAAGGAGATGCTGCCGCTGGTCGACAAGCCGGTGATCCAGTACGCGGTCGAGGAGGCCGTCGCCGCCGGGATCGAGCAGGTGATCATCGTCACCTCGTCCCAGAAGCGGGCGATCGAGGACCACTTCGACGTCTCCTACGAGCTCGAGCACCTCCTCGAGGAGCGCGGCGACGTCGAGATGCTTCGCCGGATCCGCCACATCAGCGACCTCGCCCAGATCTCCTACGTTCGCCAGAAGGAGCAGCTCGGGCTCGGCCACGCGGTCCTCGTGGCGAAGGAGCTCGTCGGCCATGAACCGTTCGCGGTGATCCTCTCCGACGACGTCATCGTCGGCGAGCGGCCGTGCATCGGCCAGCTCATCCAGGTCTACAACCAGACCCATTCCTCGGTGGTGGCCGTCATGGAGGTCCCACCCAACGAGACGAGCCGCTACGGGGTGATCGACCCGGAGCCCGCCGGCGACGCCTTCGACCGGGGCCGGCTCCACCTGATCAAGGGCCTGGTCGAGAAGCCGGAGGCCGGCCACGCTCCCTCGAACCTCGCCATCGCCGGTCGGTACGTCCTGACGCCGAAGATCTTCGAGAAGCTCGAGCAGACGCCACGCGGGACCGGCGGCGAGATCCAGCTCACGGACGCGCTCGAGGCGTTGATGCAGGAACAGGCCATCCACGGCTACGAGTTCGAGGGGACGCGCTACGACGCCGGCACGACGATGGGCTGGCTCAAGGCATCCGTGGAGCTGGCCCTCCAGCGGCCGGACCTCTCGGGCGAGTTCCGGGACTACCTCCGGACCCTGCCGCTCTAGGTCCGCGCGGTCGACCTCCGGCGCCTCCCGGAGCCGGCACCGACCGTCGCCGGCCGAGCTGTCTGGCGGGTCGTCCGGGCGGGCCCGTCGGCCCGGCGGCCCGCGTCACGGGCGCACCGGGGCGACCGTCAGGGGTACGCTACGAAGGCCCGCACCCAGGGCAGACAACGGAGGTCGGCGAGCTTGGCGGAGATCGGAAGCGTCCTCGGCGGTCGGTATCGCCTCCTCGAGCTGCTCGGCCAGGGCGGCATGGCGACGATCTACCGGGCCCACGACACGCAGCTCGGCCGTGACGTCTCGGTCAAGATCCTCCGTCCCGAGTACGGCCGCGATCCGGACTTCGTCTCGCGCTTCCGTCACGAGGCCCAGGCGGTCGCCTCGCTGAACCATCCGAACGTCGTCTCGGTCCACGACTTCGGGATGGACCCGGCGGGTCCGTTCATCGTGATGGAGTACGTCGACGGCGAAGACCTGGCGACGCTCCTCCGGCGGACCGGGCCGCTCCAGCCGCGCCAGGCCGCCCGGCTCGCGGCCGAGGCGGCCCGGGCGCTCGCGGCCGCCCACGCTCGGGGGATCGTCCACCGCGACGTGAAGCCGGCCAACATCCTCCTGGCCAGCGATGGTCGGGTCGAGGTCACCGATTTCGGGATCGCCCGGGCGATCGCCGAGGCGCAGATGACGCTCCCCGGCACGACGCTCGGCAGCGTCCACTACTTCAGCCCCGAGCAGGCCCGGGGCCAACCCGCGACCGAGCGCTCCGACATCTACTCGCTCGGGATCGTCCTGTACGAGCTGCTCACCGGCCGTCGACCGTTCGAGGGCGACAGCGCGGCCGCGATCGCCGTCGCGCGCCTGACCGGCCCGGTCCCGATCCCGTCCGCCGTCCGGCAGGGGATCCCGCCCGAGCTCGAGGCGATCGACCGGAAGGCGCTCGCGCTTGAATCGAAGGATCGGTTCGCGAGCGCGGATGCGATGGCCGACGCGCTCGAGGCCTATCTCGCCGGGAGCGGGGCGGCCGTGGGCGCCGGGGCGGTCGCCGCGGGCCTGGTCGTCGCGACCGGAGCCCCCGGCCCGGACGGCGCCACCTCCGCGGTCACCATGCCGATCGCCGGGGCCGGCGTCGCTCGCGCGAATCCCGGGGCGATGCCGTATCCGCCGGATGCCTACGTCCACCCGGGCGCCTCCGACCGAGGAGTCGCCGGATCCGGGCCGGGCAGGGCCGGCGCCCCGCCGACCGGCGGCCGCTACGCGAGCGACGATGGTCCGGGCGATCACGCGACGGGCGCCTGGGCCTGGATCGCGGGCCTTCTCGGGCTCGCCATCCTCGTGGTCGCGGGGTTCCTCGTGTTCAAGCTGATGAGCGGGGCGGGGACCCAGCCGAGCCCGGCCCAGGTCAAGGTGCCGACCTTCGTCGGCCAGACCTACGACGTCGCCCGACCGCTCGCCGACGCGACCGGGCTGGTCATCCTGGTCACCGAGTTCGTCCAGTCGACC
>JBGPFS010000187.1:0-5139 GCA_041483455.1 Candidatus Limnocylindria bacterium
CGGCCGGAAACGGATCCCGCGCCAGGAGGCCGGTCACCGAGTGGTCGGCGACCACCGGGCCGAGCTCAGGGAGGCCGTGTCGGGCCAGCCACGCCCCCGAGCCTTCCCCGTGCGGCAGCGAGCTGGCGGGATCGTCGGGCGGGAGGAGCTTGTCGACGTCGTGGAGGAGTGCCGCCGCCTCGACCAGCCCTCGGTCGACCGGCCGGCCGGACGCGGCGATCCGGGCGGCCAGCCAGCCCGCCACCTCGGCGACCGCGCGGGCGTGCCGGAGCGCCCAGGGCGGCGGGTCCAGCGAGAGGAGGATCGCCGCCGCGGCGGCCCGGGAGGGAACGGACATCGAGCCGATGATACGGGTCGCCACCCGGGTCGGTCGCGGCGAGAGTGGGGCCGGGCGTCGCGAGGGCCGGGCGGGCGACCGCGAGAGGGGTCGGGCCCGGGCTCACGGGGGTGAGCCGGGCGATCGCGCAGGCATAGCGGGTCAGCCCGCCGATCGGGGTCGTGCTGCCCGTCGACGGTGCGGTCGTCCGTTCGGCCGACGCCCCGCCTCCGCGGGCGCCCCGGATCTCGAGCCCGCGGTCGCCGAAGGTGGCTTCGACCGTCCCGTTCAGGTCGGTCCGGAAGAGCGCGGCGCCGCGCCCCGCGATCCGGGCGAGGGTCGCCGGCGCCGGATGCCCGTACGGGTTCCCGGTCCCGACGGACACGATCGCCGCGCGCGGCCGGACCGCATCGAGGAAGGCGGCCGTCGACGACGTGCGACTGCCGTGATGGGCGACCTTGAGGAGGTCGACCCGGGGCAGGCCGCGGGCAAGGAGGCGTGGATCGATCCCCTCCTCGATGTCGCCGGCCAGCAGGAAGCGCCCGCGGTCCGTCTCGCCGAGCAGGACGATCGAGACGTTGTTGATGGCGGTGCCGCCGTCGGGAGGCTCGAGCGGAACGGCATCCGGGTCGGGCCACAGGACCCGGAGCCGGATCCCGTCGATGGCGAGTCGGTCGCCGGTGGCGAGGCGCTCCGGATGCAGGCCGAGGCGGTCGAGGGCCGCCCGCCAGGCGCGGTAGCCCGGGCCCGGCCCATGGGTCCCGGGCTCGAAGACCCGTCCGACCCGGTAGCGCTCCAGGAGGAGGGGCAGCCCCGCGACGTGATCCTCGTGCGGGTGGGTCAGGACGACGACGTCGACCCGGCGGTCCCAGGGCGGCAGCTCTGCGTCGAGGGCCACCAGGAGCCGGCCCGGGTCCGGCCCGCCGTCGACGAGCAGGCGACCGCCCAGGCCGCCCTCGACCAGGATCGCATCGCCCTGCCCGACGTCGAGGACGACGACCCGGACGGTGCCGTTCGGCCGGTGCGCCGCGGCGATCCCGATGGAGCCGACCGCGAGCGCGAGGGCCAGGGCGACGACGCGGATCGTGCGACTCCCCCCGGCCGCGCGTCGCGGGCCGCGGGGCTGGTCGGTCGTCGTCCGGCCCGGGCTGGCCGCGACGTCCCGGCGTGAGCGGGGGTTTCCCGCCGTACCCCGGACCCGGGGGCGCCGCCGCCACGCGCGACGGACGAGAGCCGTGACTCCGGTCGCCAGACCGGCCACGATGCCAGCCGTCACGAGCGCCGCCGCCACGTTCCAGGGCGGCTCGAGCGTCGCGCTCGCGAGCGGCAGGGACGCCGCCCCGCGGACGACGGCGACCATGAGCGCGAGGAGGATCCAGCCTGGCAGGGCCGCGATGGTCCCGACGATCGACGGCAGCCCGAGGCCCACGCCCGCTCCCGCAAGAAGCGCGACCGCGCCGGCGGCCATCGCCGGCGGCACGAGCGGCACGACGAGGAGGTTGACCGCCGGCGCGATGAGCGCCAGGCGACCGAAGACGAGCAGGACGAGCGGGAGCGTGGCGGCCTCCGCCGCGAACGAGACCGCCAGGCTCTCGACCAGCCAGCCCGGCAGTCGACCGCCCCCGAACCTGCCGAGCCGTTCGGCGATGGGACCCGACCAGGCGAGCAGGCCCGCGGTCGCCAGGACGGACAGGCCGAATCCGGGGTCGGCGATCGTCGCCGGCTCGAGCAGCAGGAGCCCCACGACGGCCAGCCCGAGCGCGGTCGTCGCCCGCCCCGCCCGCCCGGACTCCCGGGCGGTCAGGACGATCGCCGCCATCGCGGCCGCCCGGACGACCGACGGCGAGGCGCCGGCGGCCACGGTATACGCGACGATCGCCCCGATCGTGATCGCGGACCGCGCCCGGCGGCCCATCCGCCTCCGGAGGATGGCGGCCACGAGGCCCGCCACGATCGCGATGTTCCAGCCGGAGATGGCGATCACGTGGCTGACCCCGGCGCTGGTGAACGCGGCCGCGAGCTCGCGGTCGACTCGATCGCGGAGGCCGATGAGGATCCCGGCTGCCAGTCCCGCCTCGGGCTCCGGCAGGACGCGTGCGAGCCCGTCGGCCGCCGCCCGGCGTCCCTCCTCGAGCTGGCTGTCGGGACCCGGAGCGAGGCCCGTCCGCTCGAGCGTGCTTGCCCGGACCGTGGCGGCGATGCCGTTCGAGCGAAGGTGCGCCCCATAGTCGTCATCGCGTGGGGCCTCGAGCCCGCCGCGGATCGTGACCGCATCGCCCGGGCCCACGGCCGGGTAGCGCGGCAGTGTGGCCGCGACCCGCAGACCGCCGGCCGCGTCGATCGACACGGTGGCCAGCTGCTGCCCGTTCCTGGGGCTGCGGATCGCCTCCACGACCCCGACCCACGGGCCGTCGCCGGCCGGCAGGGCCGTCGCGGGACCGGGTCCCGAGAGCACGCTTGCGACGAGGACGCGCAGCCCGATCGCCGCCATCCCGAGCCCCGCCAGTCCGGTGGCTCGAGCGCGCCTGTGACGGGCTCGCGCCCGCCCACCACCTCGGCCCCGCCCGACGGCCCGCCAGCAGAGGTACGCCGTGGCCCCCAGCGCGACGAGGGCCGCGGCGGCCCGGGCCAGGTCGATCTCCACGCTCGTCCCGCGAACGACCAACGCCGCGAGGCTTGCCCCGACCGCAGCGGCGATGCTGGCGGGGGCTGACCCGGGACGCCGGGCACGGCCGGCCGCGGGACCGTCGCCGGGCCGCGTCACGGCACCGCCACCAGCTCGCGGATCTTGGCCAGGGTCGCGGCCCCCAGGATCTTGCGCGTCCGGAGATCGTCGACCGAGCTGAACGGCCGTTCCTCTCGCGCCGCGACGATCTTGGCGGCCGTGACCGGCCCGATCCCCGGCAGGGTGTCGAGCTCGGCGGCGGTCGCCCGGTTGAGGTCGAGCGGACCGGACGGACCGCCGCCGCCCGTGCCCGTGCCCGGCGCGCCGCTCGAGCTCGCGGACGCGGGATCGTCCCGCGACGGAACGCGGACGGCTTGCCCGTCGATGAGCGGCGCGGCCAGGTTGACCGTGGCCGAGGCGCGGAGCGTGTCGACGCGGGGGCCGTAGCCGCCGGCCGCGGCGATGGCGTCCGCGACCCGCGACCCCGGGGGCAGGTGGTAGAGACCAGGCTGCCGAACGGCCCCGCCAACGTCGACGACGAGGACGGCGGCGGACGCCGAGGAGCCGCCGCCCGGATCGGCGCTCGCGCCCGGTGGGCCGAAGCTGCCCGGCACGACGACGCTCGGTGTCGGTCCGCTCGCGACGATGACGAGGGCGAGGCAAACGCCGGCGGCCGCCAGGGTCCCGGCGAGCAGCAGCGGCCGTCGGCTCCTGGCGTCGTCGTCGGCGCTTGCTGCCGGGGGTCCGCCGGCCGGTCCGATCGGTTCGTCGAAGACGCGCCAGGGCGTTTCGGCGTGGTCCATCCAGCGCTCCCCGGCGGGCTGCTGGGCGGGTGAGGTCGAAGCGGGTCGGTGGGCGGACTGGTGGGGCTGTTCGAGGCGGGCTGCTTCGCCGGTGGATCGAGGCGGCCGTCGGGCGGGTGCGTCGACCCCGGCGCGTCGGCCGAGCCGACCACTGGGATCGGCCGCCGGCGGACCGAAGGCGGTCGGCTCGCTCCGGCGGGGGGCACTTCCTGCCGGAGCGAGCGACGGACCGGAGACTAGGCCGCCCCGATTAGCTGCGACTTATCGGTCGGGGAGCGGCTCCCAGGGCACCCAGCGGGTCCCGTCCCACCAGCGATGCCAGGTCCGGCCGTCCTGGCCGAGAGCGAAGACGTCGAGCCGGTCCGGGCCCCACGAGGAGGCGGCCGGCGTCGACCCAGGGGCGAGCTCGCCGCCCAGCGATTCCCAGGGATGCCAGCTCTCACCGTCCCAGTAGCGGTCCCACAGCTCGCCGTCCGCGAAGACCGCGAAGACCTCCATCCGGTCGGGCGCCCAGGTCGTGACCGCGGGCGCCGAGGCGAGCGTCCCGCCCAGGTCCTCCGCCGCGCGCCAGCTCCCGCCGACGAAGGCCCGGTGCCAGAGCCGCCCGTCCGCGTCCACGTCGAAGGCATCGATCCGGCCCGGCCCCCACGAGACGGCGGCCAGGCCGGCTTCGAACGCTGGCCGAACCTCTGGCGCCCCACGCCCGGCCATCGTCAGCCCCCGCGCTCCAGGAGCGGCTTCACGTCGCTGATGAGACGGGTCATCGTCTCCTCGTCGTAGTCGGCCGGGACCCCGGCGATGAGGTGACGGTAGCCGAGCTCGAGGTAGGGCGCCAGTCGCTCGGCGACATCCTCGGGGGTTCCGACCGGCTGGTCCTTCCAGGGCACCGCGATCCGGTTCCGCTCGAAGGCCGCCCTGAAGAGCCGCTCGGCCTCCGCCCGGTCGTCGCGGATGAAGACCGTCCCGATGCCGGTCGTGCGCTCGATCTCGCGCTCGTCGCGCCCGACCGTCGCGCAGTGCTCGCGCAGGATCTCGTCCTTCCGCCGGACCGCCTCGACGCCACCCCCGACGTTGTTCATGTCGGCGTAGCGGGCGACCAGCTTGAGGGTCACCTTCTCGCCGCCACCGCCGACCACGATCGGCAGGCGTGGCTGGATCGGCGGCGGGAGGTTCCGGACGCGGGAGGCGGCGTAGCGCGGCCCCGTCGCCGACGGCTCGCTCCCTTCGAGCATGCCGCGGATGATCGGCAGCGCCTCGGCCAGCCAGCGCAGCCGCTCCGGGGGCCCGTCGCCGAAGCGCAGCCCGAATGCCCGGTGCTCCTCACCGAACCAGGCCGCCCCGATCCCCAGGATGGC
>JBGPFS010000188.1:0-5100 GCA_041483455.1 Candidatus Limnocylindria bacterium
CTGGACATCCTGTCGCTCGATGACAAAGCCCTGCGGGAAGTGCGGGGCCGGCGGATCGGGATGGTCTTCCAGGACCCGATGACCAGCCTCAACCCGGTCCTGACCATCGAGGAACAGATGGTCGAGACGATCCGGGCCCACCGGAAGTCGACCAAGGCCGAGGCCCGGGCGAGGGCGATCGAGCTGCTCGGGATGGTCGGGATCGCGAAGCCCGAAGGGAGCCTGCGCAGCTTCCCCCACCAGTTCAGCGGCGGGATGCGCCAGCGGGTGATGATCGCGATGGCCCTCGCCCTCGAGCCGCGCCTGATGATCGCCGACGAGCCGACGACCGCCCTCGACGTGACGATCCAGGCCCAGGTCCTCGAGCTCCTCCGACGACTCACCCAGGAGAGCGGGACCTCGCTCATCCTCATCACCCACGACCTGGGAGTGGTCGCCGGGATGACCCAGCGGATCAACGTGATGTACGCCGGGTTCATCGTCGAGACGGCCACGACGGGCGAGCTGTTCGCGCATCCGTCGCATCCCTACACGGTCGGGCTGCTCCACTCGATCCCGCGGCTCGACGAAGAGCGTCCCGGCGAGCTCATCCCGATCGAGGGCGTACCTCCCGACCAGCGCCAGGCGCCCGTCGGCTGCCCGTTCGCGCCGCGCTGCGCCTGGCGGCTCGAGGTCTGCCTGACGGACAACCCGACGCTGGCGAATCTCCGGCCGAGCGAGTCGCTCGTGACGACCGGAGCGAGCGCCACGCATCGGATCGCCTGCCACCATCCGCCGACGCACGACGAAGCGGTCGCGGGCCGGCCGCTGGGCGTCGCGGCCGATACCGCCGTGGCCGAGCCAGCCGGGGGAGGCCTGTCCGCATGAACCCGACCGTTCCCGATTCGGATGCGCAGGCCCCCAGCCCCACCGTTCCGAAGAGCGCCACCGTCCCGACGAGCGCCACCGCCTCGACGGCCCTCGCTGCCGATCGCGTCCTCCTCCGGGTCGAGGACCTGCGGGTCTGGTTCCCGATCACCGAGGGGATGATCTTCGAGCGCCATATCGGGGACGTCCGGGCCGTCGACGGGATCGACCTCGAGATCCGCCGCGGCGAGACCCTCGGCCTGGTCGGCGAGTCCGGCTGCGGCAAGAGCACCACCGGACGGGCGATCATCCGGCTCTATCGCCCGACCACCGGCCGGATCGAGTTCGACGGGACGGATCTCGCGCCGCTGGAGGGCGGCGCGCTCCGGCGGATGCGCAGCCGGATGCAGATGATCTTCCAGGATCCGTACGCCAGCCTCAACCCGCGGATGAACGTGGCGGGGATCATCGGCGAGCCGCTCGAGATCCACGGCGTCGGCACGAAGGGCGAGCGCCGCGAGCGGGTCCGGGAGCTGCTCTCGATCGTCGGGCTCAACCCGGACTTCGGCGACCGCTATCCGCACGAGTTCTCCGGCGGCCAGCGCCAGCGGATCGGGGTGGCCAGGGCGCTCGCTCTCAACCCGGCCATGATCGTGGCCGACGAGCCGATCAGCGCCCTCGACGTCTCGATCCAGGCCCAGATCCTCAACCTCCTCGAGCGGCTCCAGGGCGAGTTCGGGCTGACCTACCTGTTCATCGCCCACGACCTCTCGGTCGTGCGGCACATCAGCGACCGGATCGCGGTGATGTACCTCGGCCGGATCGTGGAGCTGGCCGAATCGCGCCGGCTCAACCTGGAACCGCTTCACCCGTACTCCGTGGCGCTCCTCTCGGCGATCCCGATCCCGGATCCCGTGGTCGAGAGCAAGCGTCGGCGGATCATCCTGAAAGGCGACGTCCCCTCGCCGGCCGCGCCGCCCTCGGGCTGCAGGTTCCACACCCGATGCTGGCTGCGCGAGCGGCTGGGGAACCCCGAGCGATGCACGACCGAGGACCCCGTCCTTCGGCCGCTGGCCACGGGCCACACGGTCGCCTGCCACTTCGCGGAGGAAGTCGCCGGGTCCCCGGAGCAGCTCCAGGCGACGGGCCGGGGAGCGGGAGGCCGGAGGGACCCGGCCGCCGCGGTCTGACCGGCCGCCGGACGGGCTAGACTCCGGCTCGTGCAGCCGCTCCGGATCGCCCTCGCCCAGCTCGCGCCGCGGCTCGGGCTCCTCGACGAGAACCTGGCCCGCCATCGGGTCCTCCTGGCCGAGGCTCGGGCGGCCGGCGCCGGGCTGATCGTCTTCCCCGAGCTCGGGCTGACCGGCTACCTGCTCCAGGATCTCGCGGGCGAGGTGGCGATGCAGCTCGACGATCCGCGCCTCGGCGCCCTCGTGGCCGATACCGCCGGGTTGTCGGCCGTCGTCTCGTTCGTCGAGGAGTCCGACGACCACCGCCTGTTCATCGCGGCCGCCCTGGTCGAGGACGGCCGGATCGTCCACCTCCACCGGAAGCTGTTCCTGCCCACCTACGGCCTGTTCGACGAACGCCGCTTCTTCGCCCCGGGGGACCGGCTCCGGGCGACTCCGTCACGCCTCGGCGTGGGTGTCGGCCTGGCCGTGTGCGAGGATTTCTGGCACCTGGGCGTCCCGGAGTCCCTCGCCCTCGACGGGGCCCAGATCCTGATCAACATCTCGTCGTCCCCGGGGCGGGACCTGGCCGCGTCCAACGCGGTCGGCCTCGGCACGGCGACGTCGTGGCGGACGCTGATGCGCGCCTACGCGCAGCTCACGACAAGCTTCGTCGTGTTCGTGAACCGGGTCGGCGTCGACGAGTCGATCAGCTTCTGGGGCGGCTCCGAAGTGATCGCCCCGACCGGCGAGCCGGTCTTCGGCGCCCCGTTGTTCGACGAGGGCCTGTATCTCGTCGACATCGACCTGGCCGACGTCCGGCGCGAGCGGATCGCCCTGCCCCTTCTGCGCGACGAACGGCCGGAGCTGCAGGTCCGTGAGCTGACGAGGATCGTGGCCGAGCGGGCCGGCCTGGCGGTCGATACGACCGCGGATGGTGACGCGTGAGCGGCGCGGGGCTGTTCGAGCTGCCGGCCGAGCTCGCGATCGACACCGACGTCGCCCGGCGGGTCATCGGCGAGTTCATCCGGGGCCAGCTCCGCCAGGCCGGCTTCGAGCGGGCGATCCTGGGGTTGTCCGGCGGGATCGACTCGGCACTCGTCGCGTTCCTCGTCGCCGAGGCGATCGGCGCGGAGCGCCTCCGCTGCGTCCTCATGCCGTACCGGACATCGTCGCCTGCCTCGGAGGCGGACGCCGAGACGGTCGTCGGGCGGCTCGGCTGCACCTCCGAGCTCGTCGACATCAGCCCGATGGTCGATCCCTTCTATGCCAACGACCCCGAGGCGAGCCCGATCCGACGCGGGAACTTCATGGCCCGGGCTCGGATGGCGGTGCTGTACGACCGCTCGGTGACCTGGGGCGGACTCGTCGTGGGGACCGGCAACAAGACCGAGTCGCTGATCGGCTACACGACCCTGTTCGGCGATTCGGCGTGCGCCTTCAACCCGATCGGCGACCTCTACAAGAGCCAGGTGCGGCAGGTCGCGGCTGCCATCGGCGTCCCCGACGCGATCATCGCCAAGGCGCCCTCGGCCGACCTGTGGCCCGGCCAGACCGACGAGGCGGAGGCCGGCTTCAGCTATCCCGAGCTCGACCGGCTCCTCTTCTGGCTGGTCGACAAGCGGCGCTCGCCCGAGGAGCTCGTGGCGAAGGGCTTCGCGCCCGAGCGGGTGAGCTGGGCGGTGCGAGCCATCGCCGGCTCCGAGTTCAAGCGCCAGGTCCCGCCGATCGCCAAGCTCGGGCCGCGGACGGCCGGGGTCGACTACCTCTACCCGCGCCGCCGGCCGGGGTCCGCTCGCTCGTGAGCGCGCCGGGCGGCGGGCGGCTGTACGTCGTGGCCACGCCGATCGGCAACCTCGGCGACGTGACCCTCCGGGCGCTCGAAGTCCTGCGGACCGTCCCGCTCATCGCGGCCGAGGACACCCGGCTGAGTCGGCGGCTCACCGCCCGCTACGAGATCGGGACGCACCTCGTGAGCTTCCATGCCCGGAACGCGGCCGCCCGGTTGCCGGGCCTGCTCGACCATCTCCGCGGCGGGGCGGACCTGGCGGTCGTGACTGACGCGGGGACGCCCGGCGTGAGCGACCCGGGCGACGAGCTGGTCCGGGCCTGGGCCGCCGAGGGCGGGGCGGTCGTGCCGATCCCGGGCGCCTCGGCGGTCCTGGCCGCCGTCGTGGCGTCGGGCGTCGCCGGACCGCGCTGGGCGTTCGAGGGGTTCCTGCCCCGGAGCGGTCGCGAGCGCCGGGAGCGGCTCGCCCGGATCGCGGCCGACGAGCGGGGGTGTGTCGTGTACGAGGCCCCCGGGCGGGTGGCGGCGACCCTCGCCGACCTGGCGTCGGCCTGTGGCGCGGATCGGCCGGCCGCCATCTGCCGCGAGCTGACCAAGCTCCACGAGGAGGTCCGACGCGCGCCGCTCGGCGAACTGGCCGCTGCCGCCGCGGCGGGCGAGGTGACCGCCCGGGGCGAGTTCGCGCTGGTGGTCGGCGAGCGCCGTGGAGGCGCGGGCCGACCGGGTGGCGGCGCGGGCGGAGCGGAGTCCGGGGCGGGGGAGACCGGCGTGGGAGCGGCGGGAGCGGCGGGAGAGGCCGGCTCGACGGGGCTCGCCGGGGCTCGAGTGGAGGTCGAGCGACTGGTCGCGATGGGAGTGGCCCGCGGGGAGGCGGCGAAGCGCGTCGCGGCGACCAGCGGGATCCCCCGCCGGCGCCTCTACGGTGCCCCGCCCGCCGAGGGCTGATCGCCGCCCTCTGACGCCCGGTTCGACGGGCGCGGGCGCGCGAACGGGTGCGCGAACGGGGCGGACGCCCGATGGGCTGGCATCCGCCCCGCCGCACGGGGAGGAGGGGAGCGTCGGTCGGCCGGCGGGAGGCTCGGTCGCTCGACGGCGGGTCCGGCGGTCGGCCGCTCAGGCCGCGACGGGCTCCGCGGGGATCGGGTCGTCGGGTCCCGGCGCGTCGTCGAGCGACTCCGCCTGGGTCTCGAGCGCGTCGGCCGCGGCCTGCGCCTCGTAGTCCTTCTTCTTGCGGCCGGAGAGCATCTCGACGTGGTTGGCGACGATCTCCGTCTTCCAGTGCCTGACGCCCCGGTC